>NZ_JBSFSA010000004.1:0-287875 GCF_053589515.1 Streptomyces sp. NPDC003327
AACAAAGAAGTAGTTATGTTTGTTTGTGTTTTGTGTGTTTGGTGTGGTGTTGGGATAGCGCGCGGGGGCGGGGCCGCCCCCCGCCCCCCCCCCCCCCACCACTCGTGTCAGCACTGTTCGACCACGCGCTCCGGCCACCAGGGCGCGGGCCCTGGACCTCCGGGCGGGGGCAGCGGTGTACGACAGCGGGGCGGGGGCACAAGGACGGCACCCTGACGAAAGGAGCCCGCCCATGCTCGGCATGGCAGCCGCCGTCCTGTTCTTCATATCCTTCTTGATCAACGCAGCTGACATCGCTACCAACGACGTGTTCTCCTCCACGAACGTCATGCTCCTCGGCCTGACCGCTCTCGCCCTGCACCTGGCGGGCGTCGGTGCCGCGCGCAGTACCCACAGCACCGGCAGACGTCGCCCCTGGTCCCGCTCCTGACCTCGCTTCGACAGCCCGGGCGCGGCCCACGCGGTGAGTGACGCCGCCCACCGCGTGGGCCCGCTGCAGGGAGGCGGCCGGACCGCGTAGCCGGAGCAGACGCAGCAGCCGGCTCCCCGTGGCACACCGATGCGGGGCTCACGAACGGAGAGCGGATGTCGGTCGACCTCTTGGGATTCCTCGGTGTGGTGATGCTGGCCTACCTCGTCCCCGGGCCCGACTTCCTCGTGGTGCTCCGGTCAGCCACCGAACACCCGTCGAAGGGGCGCGCCGCGGCGCTCGGTGCCCAGGCCGGGCTGTGCGTGCACATGCTCGCGGCCGCCACCGGGCTCTCGCTGATCGCCGCCCGGTCTCCCCTCATGTACGACGCCGTCACATTCCTCGGCGCGGCCTACCTCGTCCACCTGGGAGCCCGGGCCGTCCTGACCGCCCGTCACGCCGCCCGCGAGCGCACCCACAGGGGGCAGCCGACCCCCTACGCGGCGCCGCAGGACCCGGCGGAGCCCGGTGCCTCATCGGGCCGGTGGCGGTCCGGCTTCAGCCAGGGCTTCCTCACCAACGTGCTCAACCCCAAGGCGGCGCTGTTCTTCCTGAGCATCCTCCCGCAGTTCGTCCACGGCGGCGGATCCATGACCCGTCAGATCTTCTTCCTCGGCACCCTGGACGTCGTCATCGGCATCCCCTACTGGTTCGCCCTGGTCGCCCTCGCCACCCGTCTCCGCACACTCCTCGCCCGCCCCACGTTCCGCCACCGCTGGGACCTGACCACGGGCTGGCTCTTCATCGCCATTGGCATCGGCGTGGCCGCGACGGCCTGATCTCCGCCGCCAGTCTGGGGCGGCGTACCGATGATCCCAGCAGACGACCCGCGCCGAGGCTCGTCAGGTGCGAGTGGGGATCAGGCAAGTGCCGGCGGGTACGTCGGCAAGACGCGTCCCGGAGGCGTACGGGTCGACGGGCTGTCCGTCTTTGACCTTGGCCGCCTCTTTGGAGAAGAGGGGATGGATGAATCCGTCCCCGGCAGCAGGGCAGGCATCATTGGCGATCATATGCACGGAAGGCCCCGGCACGATCTTTCCCTTCCGTACTGTCGCGCTCAGCTGGCGCCGCACGACCACCCTGGCTACTTCCTCACGTCCGGGTCGGACCTCCCAGCCGCCTTCTGCTTTCAGAACGGCGTAGACGAAGGTGTAGTCGGCGTGCACCAGGAGTTCCCCGGCGGGCGTGGCCTCATAGGTCATGGAACCCTCGGCCCTGGTGTCCTCCATGACGGCGATCTCTTCAGGGTCGAAACGGGTGAACATCTCCAGGGGATCGCGCCCCGGGCCGGGTCGTGCAAGGGCAGCCTCCATCTCACGCCGGACAGGATCGCCGGGAGCGAGAAGGGCGAGAGCCCTTTCAGGATGTTCGCCGAGCAGTACCTCGTCGGAGACATTGGCCTCCCGGATGAACGCGCGCACCGTCTCCAGCGCTGCGGCCACTTGCTCAGCGCTGAGCTTGCCCACAGGCTCGGCCTGAGGAGGCAACATGCTGCTGGCCACATCGGTTCTGTCCCAGCGGGCCGCAGGGGAGCCTCGGAAGGGCAGACCGGTCGTGTACGGCCACGCATCGGGCCACATCGACTCCTCGAGGAGCCCGGCCGCGAACGGCTCGTTCGCCGGGCGCTCACCCGCCGTGACGCTGTACAGCCAGAACGCGAACCCCCCGGCCACCAGCGCCCCGGCTCCTGCCCACAACCGGAACGTGCGACGCCGTCTCACACGGTCCTGCCGCAACCGCTCCTCGCGCTGCGGATCGTTCCGCTCGTTCTTCAACCGGGCCGCGAACTCCGCAGCATCGATCGGCATGCAAACCCCTCCCCTGACCGCCCACTCGACGGTGCACAAGATCTTGTCATGAGCGCAGAAGCTTCTGCGCTTCCGGACCCGTGAGGTCCACTTGTGCGGGGCCGGGCGGAGACCGTGGCCTCGCCCCGTTTCACGGGCTCGGTGCCGCCGGTGCCGTCCGCCCGTCTCGTGGCGACCCGCGCCGGCCACCGGATAGAGAAGCCGAGCCAGGGCACACGTGACGGCATGCACGCACGACATGCGCTTCCCGCGAGTACCTTCCTCTCCCCCTCTTGGAGCAGAACGCCCCAGGACCGGTCCGGCGGCAAACACGCACGGCGAGCCACGTTCACCCGCCGGCTGCGCCGCAGGTTCCTGGTCTACCGGGCGATCCAGTTCGTGCCTGCTCACCTCCCCGGCCCGTCCGGCACGGGCGAGGAGCGGCTGATGCTGGTCCACGCCCGCCAGGTCGTCGGCCAGATCTCCTACCGGATCTGCTCCACCTGCGCCCGAGGTGTGATCACCACCGTCGTCATCGACGAGCGGTTCCACGGCTGTGGTCTGGGCACCCGCGCCCTCTCCCACCTGAGGTCACGGCATCCGGGAACGGTCTGGCACAGCACGACGCCCCAGCGCGCCACGCGCGACCTCCTGCGCCGCATGCGCATCCCCGTCCGTCCCTCCGGCGAGCCGTGCCCCCACACGGAACAGCCGCAACCCGTCGCGCCGCCCACTCCCGCTGTCTGACAGAGCTCCCCCGGCAACTTCGTCCCGGTCCCTCACCGAGGCCCCCGCCCCCGACTGGCCGCGCTGACCGGGCCGCCCCGCGACCGCCACCCTACGCTCGGGATCATGCGACGCCGCAGGCCGCACAGATCTCCCTCATGAACGGCATGGCCGGGGCCCGGCCATGCCGTTCACCAGCGCTCTTCCAGTGGGGATCCGGCCGGGCTGCACCGCTTGGCCCGCGGACGACGCAGCCGCGAGCCCCGCGCCGACACGGAAGGAAGAGAAGGCGATGTCCAAGGACAAGAAGGTGGCGAAGGGCGACGAGGTCGCCTGGAAGAGCCACGGCCAGACCGTCACCGGCAAGGTCAAGCGCAAGATCACCGAACGGACGGAGGCCGCGGGCCGCACCGTGGACGCGTCGAAGGACGAACCCCAGTACGAGGTGGAGAGCGACAAGTCCGGCCGCTCCGCGGTCCACAAGCCCGGTGCCCTGCGCAAGAAGGGCAAGAAGTCATGACCGGGAAGGCCGACAGCCGCGACGACAGCCGCGACGAACACGTCGAATCGTTCAAGCAGGCCGTCAACATGACCGCCGGCAAGCTGGAGAAGTGGCTGGAGACGGAGGAGTCGAAGAGCGTCGGACAGAGCAAGGGCGACGGCGAGAGCGTCGGTCACGCGTCCGGACGGCGCATCGTCGACCTCCTTCGCACCAAGAAGGGCGACCTCAGCGAGGACGACGTCGCTCACATGCGCAAGGTCACCGGGTACATCCACCGGCACCTGGAGCAGCGGCCCAAGGGCGACGTGACGGACACCCCGTGGCGCTACTCCCTGATGAACTGGGGACACGACCCCCTCTGACGCACCACCCGCCCCAACCCTCACTCCATGTGCGGATCCCCTACGAAGGGCTCACTCCGGTGGGTCGGGCATGCCGCCGTCCGGGGGACGTCCTGCCGCGTTCCCGTCGAGATTCGGGCTCGGGTGAAACCGATCGGCGAGGTCGGGCGGAATGCCTCCACACAGAGAGGGATCGAGACCTTCTCGACCGGATGATCGGAATCAACGTCATGAACACTCGTTCTGCCGGTGCCGTTCTCACCGCCGGCATCGCCGTCGCCCTGACCGCCACCGCCGCCGTTCCCGCGTTCGCCCAGCCGCAGGCTGCCGGCGAGCAGGCCACGGTGTCGGTGTTCCACGGCGTTCCCGGCCTGACCGTGGACGTCTACGCGGGCGACAAGGAGCTGCTCCCCGACTTCGCCCCGGGCACGCTCACCGACCCGCTGAAGCTGGACCCGGGCTCCTACGACATCAAGATCTTCAAGGACGGCGAGGGCCCGAAGGGCACCCCGGCCATTCAGAAGACGGTCGAGGTCCCCGCCGGGGCCAACGCCACGCTGGTCGCCCATCTGACCGCCGACGGCAAGCCCGCGCTCGACGCCTTCGTCAACGACACGTCCAAGGTCCCCGCCGGCAAGGCCCGGGTGACCGTCCGCCACGTCGCCGCCGCCCCCGCGGTGGACGTCCGCGCCGACGGCGCCGCGGTCTTCAAGAACCTGGAGAACCCGAAGGAGGCCAAGGGCGAGGTGGCGGCCGGATCGGTCTCCGCCGACGTCGTCCTCGCCGGCACGGACACGGTGGCGATCGGCCCTGCGACCCTTGACCTGGCCGAGGGCAGCAACACCGTCGTCTACGCCTGGGGCAGCGCCACCGACAAGAACCTCGCGCTCAAGACCCAGAGCATCACCGGCATGCACTCCGCGCCCAGCGGTGTACCCGCAGGAGAGACCGGAGAGGCCGCGGTCGCGCACAACGAAGGCATGCTGGGCGCCCTCTCCCTCGGCGCCCTCGTCGCGCTGGGCGCCTCCGGCTACCTCCTGCGCCGCCGCGACGACGCCGCTTGAGCCGATAGCACCTTCCCCGACGTCCGTCGGCCGTCCGGTGCGGTCAGCCCGCGTGGCTGTCCGCACCGGACGGCCGCCTCACCGGAAAGGCCGGACATGGGCACGGCCCGCGCGCAACGCCGCACCCTCCTCGGTGTCGTCATGGCTCTGCTCGGCCTCGTCCTCGCCTCGGCGACGCTACTCCTGGCCACCGCCCGGGCCGACCGTCCCGCCGGTTCCGACGACTTCGGGGCCGCACCGACCGCCACCGCTCCGCCGAGGACGGAGCGGCCCGCGAGCCCCGCTGCCTCGCGCTCCGCCACGGCCCCCGCGCCCCCGTCCGCCCCCGCGCCCGCCCCGGCCGCGTCCGCCGTCCCGGTGCCGCGCGAGCTTGTGATCCCCCGGCTGGGCCTGCGGGCCCCGATCGACCCGGTGGGCGTCGCCGACGACGGGCAGATGGAGGTCCCCAAGGATCCGGACCGGGTCGGCTGGTACCGCTACTCGCCCGCTCCCGGAGCCGATCAGGGATCTTCGGTCGTCGTGGGGCACGTCGACGCGAAGGGCCTCGGCCTCGGCGTGCTGTACGGCCTGACCGAGGTACGGCAGGGCGACCGGGTGCGGGTGGTGCGCGACGACGGCACCACGCTCACCTACGAGATCACCGCCCGCCGCACCCTCGGCAAGACTGCCCTGGTGCGCAGCGCGGTCTTCGACCGGGAGGGGCCCGCGGTACTGAACCTCGTCACGTGCGCCGGCCCGTACCTGCCCGACAAGGGCGGCTACCAGAACAACCTCGTCGTCACGGCCGTGGAGGTGCCCCGGTGACCGCTGCGGCTCGGTGCGCCGTGACCGACGCACACACCGTGACCGACGCACACACCGCTCCGTAACATGTGATTCTAAGAAGCTGTTGCATGTCGATTCTGTAATGCACGATACTTCCTGGCGGGTGGCGTGCGAGTCGCCCGTACCGACAGCGAGGGACGGACATGCGACGCGAAGAGCGCGATCTCATTGGTGTGCGAGAAGTACCGGATGACGTGTACTGGGGCATTCACACGCTGCGCGCGCTGGAGAACTTCCCCCTCACGGGCATTCCGCTCTCGTCGCACCCCGAACTCGTCGTCGCGCTGGCCACGGTGAAGGAGGCGGCCGCGCTGGCCCATCTGGAGCTGGGGACCCTTCCCGAGGAGCGGGCCCGGGCCGTCGTGGCGGCGTGCCGCGAGATCCGCGCGGGCCGCCTCCACGACCAGTTCGTCGTGGACGTCTTCCAGGGCGGCGCGGGCACCTCGGCGAACATGAACGCCAACGAGGTCGTCGCCAACCGGGCACTCGAGATCCTGGGGCACCCCCGCGGCTGCTACGAGCACCTGCACCCCAACGACGACGTGAACCGCTCCCAGAGCACCAACGACGTGTATCCCACGGCGGCCAAGCTGGCGGTGTACGCCTCCGCGGGGCGGCTGCTCGACGCGATGACCGTGCTGCGCGACGCCTTCGGCGACCGGGGCGGGCACTTCGCGAAGACGGTGAAGCTCGGGCGCACCCAGCTCCAGGACGCCGTGCCGATGACGCTGGGCCGGGAGTTCGACGCCTTCGCCCTCACCGTACGGGACGACGCCGACCTCATCGGCCTGGCCGTCGGCTCCCTCCTGGAGGTGAACCTGGGGGGCACCGCGATCGGCACCGGGCTCAACGCGGACGAGGGATTCGCCCGGCTGGCCGTCACCCACCTCGAAACCGTCGCGTCCGTGCCGGTCAGGCCCGCCCGCGACCTGGTGGAGAGCACGCAGGGCATCGGCGGATTCGTCCGGCTCTCCGGCGCCCTCCGTCAGTTCGCCGTACGGCTGTCCAAGATCTGCAACGACCTCAGGCTGCTCGCCTCGGGCCCCGGGGCGGGTCTCGGCGAGATCCGGCTGCCGGAGCTCCAGGCCGGGTCGAGCATCATGCCGGGCAAGGTGAATCCGGTGATGCCCGAGGCCGTGAACCAGGTCTGCTTCGACGTCATCGGCGCCGACGCCGCGGTCTGCGCGGCGGCCCAGGCGGGGCAGCTCCAGCTGAACGCCTTCGAGCCCCTGATGGTCCACCACCTGCTCAACTCCGCGAACCGGCTCGCCGCCGCCTGCCGGCTCCTGGCCGAGCGCTGCGTCGTCGGCATCGAGGCCGACGAGGAGCGCCTGCGCGCCCTGGTGGAGCGGAGCGCCGGCCTCGCCACCGCGCTGAACCCGGTCATCGGCTACCAGCGGGCCACGGCCCTGGCCCGCGAGTGCCGCGCGTCAGGGGTTTCCGTCCGCGAGCTGGCGGCCCGCGACGGGCTGCTCGCCGACGGCGAACTCGACGAGCTGCTCGACCCGTGGCGCCTCGCCCGCCCGTGTTAGTCCCGGCGAGGCGGAGTCCCGACACGGCGGAGTCCCGACACGGCGGAGTCCCGGCCGGGCTGGGCCCGGCCGGGGCGTCACATGCGGTACGTCATGTGCGGTACGGGACGCACGCGGGGCCCGGTCGCGCGTGCGCGGGCCCCGCGGGGGTGGAGGGCGTCAGCTTCTGGTGAGGGTGCAGGCGTAGGTGGCCGTGCCGGAGCCGCTGTAGGCCTCCACGTCCACGTAGTAGGTGCCCGTTCCGGTCGCGGTCCTGGTGAACGACAGGGACTCGTCGGTGCCCGCACCGTCGTTCACGGAGCGGGTCAGGGTGCTGCCGTTCGCGTCGAGCCAGTACACGTCGGCGTCGTAGGCGGTGGGCACGGCGCAGTTCACCGAGACGGTCTGCCCGGCCGCCACGGAGACCTTGAAGTAGTCGCGGTCGCTCGTGGACTTCATGCTGCCCGTGAGGGTGCCGGGCGAGGCGAGCGCGGTGGCGTCGTCGGCCGTGTCGCGCGTGTCGTTGGGCTCGCTCTCCGCGACCGTCGAACCGCCGCCGCCCTGGGTGCCGCAGTCGGTCAGGGGCGTCCCGTTGTAGAGGTTGGCGTCGGTCACGCCGTTCGTGACGCTGCGCAGGTAGTAGCCGCAGGTCGGGCGGTTCTTGAAGTCGAAGGTGGAGCCCGGCGTCAGGCGCCAGATCTTGAAGCCGCTGTAGGTGAGCGGCTTCCTGTCGACGGCCTGCTCCGGCTGGTGGTCGGCGAGGACGACGTAGGCGTCCTTGCCGTACTGCGTCGCCATGCCGTTGCGGTCGAGGAACAGTGACCCGCCGCCCTCCTCCACGCCGACGCCCCAGGCGGAGCCGCCCGGCGCGAGGCCGTCCTTCACGGCGCGCGCCAGGAAGGACATGGTGCGGCCCATGCGGTCGCGGGTCACGAAGTGGGAGTCGTTGATGACGGCTCCGTAGTTCGCCCACTCGAACATGCCGGTGGTGAAGCTGACGTACCGGTCGTACGGGTTGGCGAGGGCCTCCGTGCTGGTGACGCTGCCGTTGCAGGCGTCGTAGACGATCGGGCTGTTGATGTGGTGGCCCGCGCTGCCACCGCCGGAACCGCCGCCCTTGGCGACGACCGACTCGACCGAGGCCTCCAGGGCGGTGCCCTTCCACGCGGCGTAGCGGCACTGGTCGCCGCCGGCGAAGTAGACGAACTCCGCGTTGCGGACGTCGGTGTTCAGCTGGGTGTTGTTGCCGTCGGACGCCGTCGTCAGCGTCCACGTCGTACAGGAGTTGACGCCGGTCAGCCCCGTGATCGTGTCGCACTCCGGAGTCTTGCTGCCCGACGTCGGCGCCGACCCGGCCACGACGACCACGTCGAGGCTCCCGGTGCCGCCGCGGATCTCGTCGACGGCCCGGGTCATCGAGGCCGTCACGATGCCGCCGGCTCCGTTCATCGTGAACGCCGGACCGTTCCACGTGCTGCGGCTGACGTCGGACGCGCTGCCGAGCCGTATGCGGTCGGCCGCCGCCTGCGCCGGCTGATGCGCCATCAGCACGGAGGCCATCGCGGTGAGGACGACGGCGGCCGCCGCGGGGGTCCTGAAGGGACGGTGTGTCATGTGCACTCCTGGAAAGGGGCTGACTCGATGCCGCGGCCGTCGGACGAGGGCCGCGGGATTGGTAGCGGAACATACAAGTAATGGTCTTGATGGGGAAGATGTAAGTCCGGAACGGCGCTCCACCCGTCGTGATTGAGCCATGGATGCGCGCTAAAAACGCCCAAATCGCCACAGTAATGAGGCTGAAACTCTCGTTACATGAACGTAATGGGACTTACATCTAGCCATCGCATGCGTTCCTCTGTAACTTCGCAGCAGTGCCGGGCGGTCAGACTCCGTCGGCAGATAACCACCGAGAGGTTCCAGGCGATGAACGCTCTTATCGCACGCCCCGCGGCCGCCGCCGCCGTCGCGGCGACCATGCTCCTGTCCCTGTCCGCCTGTGGCGGCGACGAGCCCGCCGCCCCGTCGGGCAAGGTCGTCATCGGCGGCGTGGAGATCGTGAAGGACCAGAAGCTGCACGACCTGCTTCCCGAGAAGATCAAGAAGACCGGCGAGGTGCGCGTCGCCACGGACGTGCCGTACCCGCCCTTCGAGATGTACGTGAAGGAGGGCGAGACCGAGCTGACCGGTCTGGACTACGACCTCGGCCAGGCCCTCGGCGCCAAGCTCGGCGTGACCTTCGCCTTCTCCCCGCAGAAGTTCGACGGCATCGTCCCCGCCATCCAGGCCGGCAAGTTCGACGTGGCGATGTCCGCGATCACGGACAACAAGGAGCGCCAGAAGGTCGTCGACTTCGTCGACTACTCCCAGTCCGGCTCCGGCATCCTCGTCGGCGACGGCAACCCGGCGAAGGTGACCACCCTCGACGACCTGTGCGGACGGAAGGTCGCCGTCCAGGCCGCGACCAACCAGCTCGACCTGCTCAAGTCCCACCAGGCCGCCTGCTCCGGCGCGGGCAAGGGCACGATCGACATCCAGACCTTCCCCAAGGACTCCGACGCCCAGCTCGCGCTGCGCTCCGGCAAGGTGATCGCCCAGGTGCTGACCAAGCCGGCCGCCGGCTGGGTCGCCAAGACCGCCGACAGCGGCAAGGCCTTCGACCTCGTCGAGGACCCCGCGGCCCCGGGCGGCTACAACGCCTCGCCCAACGGCATCGCGGTCAGCAAGCAGCTGCCCGAGCTGACGGACGCCATCCAGAAGGCGCTGCAGTCCCTCATCGACGACGGCACCCTGATCAAGATCTACAACAAGTACGGCGTCCCGTCCATCGCGGTGAAGGAAGCCACCAAGAACGCGGCGGTGGACTAAAGATGGCCGGCACGACCAAGGTCCCGCAGAGCACCACCGCCACGGACCGGCACCAGCCCCCCACCGGGGAACTCGAGATCGTCCCCGTCCGCAACTACGCGCGCTGGATCGCGGCCGTCGCCTCGGTCCTCGCCCTCGTCGGACTGGTCGGCTCCCTCGCCAAGAACGACAACCTGCACTGGGACGTCGTCGGTGACTACCTCTTCGCCGACCTCATCTTCGACGGTCTCGCGACGACGCTCTGGCTCACCGCGGCCGCCATGCTGCTCGGTCTGGCCCTCGGCACGCTGATCGCCGTCATGCGGCTCTCGTCCAGCCCCGTGCTGTACGGACTCGCCAACGCGTTCGTCTGGGTCTTCCGCGGCACCCCGCTGCTCGTCCAGATCATCTTCTGGGGGTACGCCGCCGCCCTGTACAAGTACGTGAAGATCGGCGTCCCCTTCACCGACATCACGTTCTTCCAGGCCGAGACCAACGCCCTGCTGACACCGGCGATCGCCGCCCTCCTGGCCCTCGGCCTGAACGAGGCGGCCTACGCCTCGGAGATCGTCCGCGCCGGCATCCAGTCCGTCGACCCCGGCCAGGCGGAGGCCGCCCACTCGCTGGGCATGCGGCCCGCGCTCACGATGCGCCGGATCGTCCTGCCGCAGGCCATGCGGGTGATCATCCCGCCGATGGGCAACGAGACCATCAACATGCTCAAGATGACCGCGCTCGTCTCGGTCATCTCCGCCCACGACCTGATGTCGAACATCCAGGACGTGTACGCCCAGAACTACCAGGTCATCCCCATGCTGGTCGTGGCCAGCATCTGGTACCTGGCCCTCGTCACCCTCCTCAGCGTGCCCCAGGCATGGCTGGAGCGGCGTTACGGCCGCGGCACCACCCGCGCGGGGCACGTCTCGCCCTTCCGGCGCCTCCTCGGCGGAACGGTGGACCGGCTCGGCAAGAACAGCAAGGAGCAGAACCGATGAGCACCCCCATGGTGCGCGCCGAAGGCGTACGCAAGCACTTCGGGAGGCTGGAGGTCCTCAAGGGCATCGACCTCACCGTGGAGCGCGGTCAGGTCTGCTGCCTCCTCGGCCCCTCCGGCTCCGGGAAGTCCACCTTCCTGCGCTGCATCAACCACCTGGAGAAGGTCGACGGCGGCCGGCTCACCGTCGACGGGGAGCTGGTCGGCTACCGCCAGCAGGGCACCAAACTCCACGAGCTGCGCGAACGCGAGGTCGCCGACCGCCGCCGCGACATCGGCATGGTCTTCCAGCGCTTCAACCTCTTCCCGCACATGACGGCCGTCGAGAACGTGATGGAGGCCCCCGTCAAGGTCGCGGGCGTCTCCCGCGCCGACGCCCGGGAGCACGCCCACGTCCTCCTCGACCGGGTCGGCCTCGGCGACCGCGGGCACCACTACCCCGCCGAACTGTCCGGCGGACAGCAGCAGCGCGTGGCGATCGCCCGGGCGCTCGCCATGAAGCCCAAGCTGATGCTCTTCGACGAGCCGACCTCCGCCCTGGACCCCGAACTCGTCGGAGACGTCCTGGACGTCATGCGGCAGCTCGCCGCGGACGGCATGACGATGGTGGTCGTCACCCACGAGATCGGCTTCGCCCGCGAGGTCGGCGACACCGCCGTCTTCATGGACGAGGGCGTCGTGGTGGAGGCGGGCGACCCCCGCCAGGTGCTCGTCGACCCGGAGCAGGAGCGCACCCGCGCCTTCCTGTCCAAGGTCCTGTGAGCGCCCCCACCCGCCGCCAGGAGAGGCTCGACGACCTCCTGGACCTGGCCCGCGCCCGCCGCGCCGACTACCTGCGCGACCTGGAGGAGCTCGTCTCCGTCGACTCCGGCTCCTACAGCCCCGGCGGCGTCAACGAGGTCGCCGACTGGATCGAGCGCAGGCTCGAACGGATCGGGTTCACCGTGGAACGCGTCCGCTTCCCGTCGACGCCCGACGGGCACCGGACCGGCGACGCCCTCGTCGGCCGCCGACGCGGTCGGCTGCCCGAGTCGGAGGGCGGCCGCAGGATCCTCCTCGCCGGCCACATGGACACCGTCTTCGAGAACGGCACCGCGGCCGCCCGACCCTTCCGGATCGACGGCTCCACGGCGTACGGCCCCGGCGTCAGCGACGACAAGGGCGGCCTGCTCGCCGGACTCACGGCCCTGGAGATCCTCGGCGACCTCGGCGTCGACGCGTACGACGAGCTGGTCCTGCTCGCCACTCCCGACGAGGAGATCGGCTCGCCCGCCAGCCGGCCCCTGATCGAGGCGACTGCCGCCGGCGTGCACTTCGGACTCGGCCTCGAATGCGCCCGGGAGAACGGCGACCTCGTCATCGCCCGCAAGGGCGTCGCCGACTTCCGCCTCACCGTCACCGGCCGGGCCGCACACGCCGGCATCGAGCCCGAGCGCGGCGCCAACGCCGCCCTCGCCGCCGCCCACCTCACCGTCGCCCTCCAGGCCCTCAACGGCCACTGGGACGACGTGACGGTCAACGTCGGCGTCGTCCGGGCCGGCACCCGCGCCAACATCGTCTGCCCCCAGGCGGAACTGCGCATCGAGGTGCGAGCCGCCACGACGGCCGACATCCAGCGCGTCACCCGGGCCATCCGTGACGCCGCCGACCAGCCCGGCGTCCCCGGCGTCACGGTCGAGGTCGAGCAACTCGACCTGTGCCCGCCGATGGAGGACACCCCCGCCTCCCGGCGGATGTTCGACCAGGCGCGCGCCGCCGTCCGGGCGGCCGGCATCGAGCTGGGCGGCGCCGCCACCGGCGGCGTGGGGGACGCCAACCTCATCGCCGGGGCGGGCATCCCCGTCCTCGACGGCCTGGGCCCGGTCGGCGGCGCCGACCACACGCCCCAGGAGTGGCTGGACGTCACCAGCGTCCCGCAGCGCATCGCCCTCCTCGCCGACCTGATCGCCTCGCTGGGCACGGCCGGCACCACCTGAACGACGCCGGCGCCGGCTCGGCGCCGACCCCGACGCGCGGCGGAGCGAAGCCCCGCTTTTTCTCCGCCGCGGGTACGGCGCCGACGCCGCCGGAGGCACCCGCCACGGACCCCGGCCACGCGCCCCCGCCCCTCGCACCGCCACCCAACCGACCCCCAACGGAGGCACCATGCGCGTCCCTTCCGCACCCGCACGCCGCACCGTCCTCGCCGGCGCCCTCGCCGTCTCCCTCCTCTCGGTCTCCTCCTCCGCCCTCGCCGACGCGCCGAAGGACCGGCCCCGGGCGGGGTCCCTCGTCCTGATCGGCGGAGCCCTCAAGGAGAGCAACACCCAGGTCTACGGCGAGATCATCAAGCGGGCCGGCGGCGCCGGCGCCCGCATCGGGATCATCACGGCCGCCTCCGTACCCGAGAGCCAGGACCCCCACGCCGGCGACCCCGAGCGGTGCAGCAACTCCGCCTGCAACGGCGCCTACTACGCCGGGGTCTTCAAGCGCCACGGCGCCGCGGACGCCCAGTGGATCCCCCTGGACATCGACCACGTCGCCAACGCCGACTCGGACGCCGTCGTCGCACAGGTCAACTCCATGACCGGCTTCTTCTTCGGCGGCGGCGACCAGTACCGCTACGTCACCACCCTGCTGCGCGGCGACGCGCACCGGGACTCCAAGGTCCTGGCCGCCATCCGCGCCAAGCTCGCCCGGGGCGCCGTCGTCGCCGGGTCCTCCGCGGGCGCCCAGATCGCCTCCGGCCCCCACATGGTCACCGGCGGAGAGTCGTACGAGGGGCTCAGGGACGGCAGCGCTCCCGGGTACTTCGACGACGCGACGCGCCTCGGCCACCTCCCCGAGGGCGGCTTCGGCTTCCTCCGCTCCGGGCTCGTCGACACCCACACCGGAGCCTACGGACGCGAGGGCCGTGCGCTGCGCCTCGCCTCCGACACCGGCCACGACCGCGTCTACGGCCTGGAGGAGAACACCGCCCTCGTCGTCGACCGGCCCGGCAGCTCCCGCGAGCACCTCAGCGTCCTCGGGCCGAACGGCGTCGCCGTCCTCGACCTGCGGGACGCCCGCGCCCACGACTCCGAGGACGGCTGGTCCCTGCGCCGGGCCCGTTACAGCTACCTCACGGACGGGGACCAGTACGACGCGCGCACCTGGACGCCGCGCGTCCACCCGTCCAAGCAGCCCCTGCACCCCGTCGGCACGGCGCCCGTGCCCGCCAACACCGACGTCTTCTCCTCCGCGGCCAACCCCGACGGCGTCCCGTACGGCTTCCGCACCACCGCGCGGGCGCTCGCCGCGACGCGCGCGCAGAACAGCGCGACCGCGACCACGTACGAGAGCGGGCCGCGGTTCACGGTGACGTTCACCAAGGCGCGCGGCTTCGCCGCCTTCACCGGCGACGGCACGGACGCCCGTACGCTCCTCTCCCTGCGCGTCGACATCGCGCCGCGCTGACCTGCCGAACGCCACGGAGCCGGCCCCGGGAGGGGGCCGGCTCCTTCCGCGTCGTGGACCGGTCCGCGCCGCGCGGTCCGCTCACAGCAGGCCCGTGCGCCGGGCGACCCTCTCCGCTTCCTTCATGCGCTCGTGGCCGCTGCCGCCGATCCGGTCGAGGACGGCGGCGACGAGGGCCTCGACGACCGCCAGGGCCGGCACCAGGCTGTCGTAGGGGGAGTCCGAGGAGACCTGGGTGATGAGCACGACGTCCGCGTGGGCGGCGGCCGGGGAGAGCCACGGGTCGGTGAACACGATGACCTTGCCGCCCCGCTCCCGCGCCAGCTCGGCGATCAGCGTCTTGTCGGCCTCGTAACGCCGGTAGTCGAACAGGACCGTGACGTCCCGTCGGCTGAGCTGCGTGAGGAAGGAGGTCCGCTCCACGTCCTTGTGCGGCAGGAAGCTCACCTGGTCGCGGAACTGCATCAGGTGCAGGCCCAGGTATTCGGCCATCAGGTGCGTGAAGCGTCCGCCCGCCACGTGCACGCGACGGCGCGGGTCCGAGAGGAGGCCGACGGCGTCCTCGAACTCGTGGGCGGACACCTCGTCGAAGGTCTGGGCGACGGCCTGCCGCACGAGCGAGGAGCGCTCGCCCAGCTGGGTGGCGGCGGCGTCCCGCGGAGCCTCCGTCCCCTCGTGCTTCGACGTCTCCACGGCCGTGTAGAGCGTGATCGGCGAGGCGTTGCGGGCGTCGAGTTCGGAGCGGAGGGCGGCCTGGAGGTCGGGAAAGCCCCGGTAGCCCAGCCGGGAGGCGCACCGCAGCACCGTGGGTGCCGACACGCCCGCCCGCTCCGCGATCGTGGCGACCGTCTCGAAGACCGCGGCCGGATACCCCGCCAGCAGCACCCGCGCGACCTTGCGCTCCGCGGGACTCAGCTCTCCGAGCCGACTGCGGATCTCGTCGGCCAGCGTGGGGCTCATGGCGTTCCCTTCTGCGGCGTGGGACCACCGGGGTGGACGGCAGCCGTCGAGGCCGCGTCCTCTGGCGTGCCACGTTTCAGATCAGCGAGTTTCAGGGACCGAATGTACCGCCTATTACGGAATCTGCCCAGCCCCTCGGAGACGACGCGACGGTGTCCCGCACGGAACCACCGTGCGGGACACCGTCGCCCCCCTACCGTCCACTGCTCTAGGCGAACGTCGCCCCCCACGTGGCCGGCCCGACGACGCCGTCCACCGTCAGGCCTCTGCTCGACTGGAAGCTCCGGCAGGCCGCGTCGGAGCCCGGGCCGTACTGACCGTCCACGGTGAGGTTGTAGCCGTGCGCGCTGTTCATGCGGTACTGCCACGTCGCCACGCTCGCGTGCACGGTGACCGGGGACTGCCGGAAGGTGACGCCCGGATAGGGCAGCGGGCCGCCCCCGGGGTTGACCTCGCCGCTGATGACCCGGGAGTACAGGTTCCCGGGGCAGCCGGTCGCGTGGTGGTCGCGGTGGCCGGTGATGGCCTGCGCGGCACCGCCGGACACCCGCAGCCGGTTGACGCCGTACCGGATGGCGTCGATCAGCCCGGCGGTCACGGCGTCGTAGTCGCTCCCGGTGCCGCCGGTCAGGGCGCAGATCGCGTACCAGTCGTCGTTGCCCTGGGTGGTGCCCTGCGCGGCGGTGCGGACGTTCTCGCCGCGCCCCTGGAAGAGGTAGCCGTGGACGCAGGCCAGGTGGCTGTAGGCGATGTCCGACCAGCCGTTGCGGTCCATGTGGTAGTTCTGGATGCCCCGCACCTGCGCGGCGCAGTCGGCGTGGTTGGCCTCGGCCACCTTGACGGCGTCGACGTGGTGGACGACCACGCCCCCCTGGGCCGGGGTGATGTTGTTGCTGACGCTCTTCGGGGCGCGGGCCCCCCACTGGGCCCGGGTGACGAACGTGGCCATCAGCTCCGGCCTCCGCGTCCCGTGGCGCAGCCGACGGCGGCGTTCAGCGGTTCCGCGTGTGCGGTGCGGGCGGCGCCGGCGTCGTAGAGCGCGCCGGTCTCGCGGGGGTTCGTCACGAACGGCTTTCCGCGGGTCGCCGCCGGAAGGGGCGCCGCCTGCGCGGCTCCGGAGGGCAGGGCGGACAGGGCGAGTGCACCGCCGACGGCCGTCAGCAGCGCGGTGCGGCGGGAGACTTCGGGGGTCAACGTTCCTCCATGTGCGGTCAGGGGCTCACGGTTCCGGGCGCGGGCTCCGCGGGCGCCGGTGGGCCGGGGGAGGGCCCACCGGGCCGGCGGGGTGGGGTCAGCAGCCGCCGCAGTTGTAGAAGGTGACGTCCCAGTGGTTGCCCTCGTCGGCGTAGACGTTGCCGGCGCCGGAGCGCCACTGCGGGGCTCCGTCTCCGCGGACGCCGATGTAGGTGAAGGTGTTCTTGATGTAGTTGCCGAGGCAGGTGTACTTGCTGAAGTCCAATTTGTAGCCGTTCCAGTGGGAGTAGGTGCCGCTGGCGTGGCCGGTCTCGGTGCCTCCGGTGATGTTGAGGGCGCAGCCGCTGGCGCTCTTGAGGGTCTGGGCGCCCTGGGCGGAGGCGAGGTTGAGCTGTTCGAAGGACGTGCAGGTGGAGTTGTAGCGGTCGGAGCAGTTGCCGGACGAGGACCAGGTGATGCCGGAGTTGCGGAACATCGAGGTGGCGGTGGCGTGGCTGATCTTGGTGACGGCGTGGGCCTCGCCGGCGGCGGTGAGGACGCCGACGCCCGGCGCGAAGAGGGCGCCGAGGACGAGTGCCAGAGCGGTCAGGGCGGACCGGAAGCGCATGCGGGAACTCCTTGTCGTGAGGGACGGGGGCGGTGCGGGCGCCGTGGCGGGAGCAGGGAGCACGGGCGGTCCTCTCCGTTCGTGTGACGGCCGGCCCCGGTGGCCCCGGCGGGAGCGGTGCGCGTGCGAGCGGGGCCTCCACGAAGCCCGGCCAGGAGACCCGGCCGGCAGGCGTACGGTAGGAGGAGACGGGCCCGGCCCGACATCGACGTGATGTCGATCCTTCCGTGGGCGGCCTGGACCGTTTAGCCCTTTGGGGGAAGGGCGTTCCCGTTCCCCTGCTGGTGGGCCGGGGGGCCGCCCACCGCCCGGGCCGTCAGCGCCAGCCACAGGTCGACCCGGTCCTCCGCCCGGTCCTGCTGCCGTCCCGTCAGCCGCGCCACCTTCTCGATGCGGTTCTGGACGGTGTGCCGGTGCAGGCCCAGCAGGGACGAGGTCTCGGCCCAGGAACCGTTCGTCTCCAGCCAGACCCGCAGGGTCTCGGTGAGTTCCCCGCCCGGGTCGGCCGCGTCGAGCGGGGCCAGGACGGTGTCGGCGAAGGCGGCGAGGGTCGCGGGACTGCCGAGGCCGATCAGGAGCCTGATCGAACCCGCCTCGGAGGCGCTCACGGGCCGCCCCAGCTCGGTGCTTGAGGACAGCAGGGCGATCGCCTGCCGGAGCGAGAGCGCCGCGTGCTGCGGGGCGACGGCCGGTCCTATTCCCGCGGGAAGGCCGGTGGCGAAGCGGCGGAGCACCGCCGCGGTGTCCACCTCCTCCGGCACCACCAGCTCGACCGTCTCCCCGGTCACGCGCGCGAGACCTCCGGGCACCGCGAGGGCGAGGTCGGCCGCGAGTTCCACCGGCTCGCCGGTCGCGTGCACGGCGACGGCGCGGACGGACGCCGAGGAGACGTCGGCCGTCCGCAGCAGGGCCCTGGCCTGGTCCGCGGTGACGTCGGGATGGAAGAGCCGGGCCAGGAGGGCGGCGCGGCGGCGGCGCTGCGGCTCGTCGGCCAGGTGGCGGCGCTCCAGTTCGACGGAGAGCAGGGAGACGAGGACGCTGATCAGCAGCCGTGCCTCCGGCGAGTCCGCGTCGAGCAGGACCAGGAAGCCGCGCAGCCGGGTCGTACCGAGCGGCTGGACGACGAGTCTTCCGCACGGCAGGTCCGCGCCGCCGCTTCCCCGCAGGCCGTGCAGGGCGACGGTCTCCAGCACGGGGGCGGCGTTCGCGAGCAGCTCCGGCCCGTCGGTCCCCGCCGCGCCGAGGAGGCGGCCCGCCGCGTCGCAGACCGCGACACCGGAGTGGACCGCCTGGTACCAGGAGGAGAGCAGGCCCGTCAGTCCGTCGCCGGAGGCGGCCGCGGAGGACAGCCGGCGCTGGGTGCGCAACGTCCGTTCCAGCAGGCGTCGTTCCTCGGACGCGCGGGCCACGAAGACGGCCTTGGTGATGGAGGCGAAGGAGACGGTCGGGGGAGCGGTGAGCAGGGGCAACCCGGCGTCCTCCGCATGTCTGCTCAGGTCGTCGGGAACGCTCCGCAACGGCAGTCCGGGACCCGTTCCCACGATGAGGGCGGCGGCCTTGCCGGCGCTGAGCTCGTGCACGTACGCGGCGTAACCGGGCTCGTCGGCCGTGAGCAACAGCCCGTTGGTCATGACGACTTCGGCGCCTTCGAGCCAGGCGGCGGGTCGGGTGTTCTCGGTCGCGTGCGCCGCCTCGACCACTCGGCCGAGCCCGGCACTGCCCGCCACGAGGCTGAGACGGAGCGCAGGGATGGCCAACAGATCACGAACGGTGAGAGGCATGGGACGCATGGTCCATCACGGGGCTGCGCCTGTCGACCGTTTGTCCACCACGTCGGGCCGTCCGTGCGGACCCCGGCGGCAGGGGGAGGAGTTCGGCGGCCGCTGCCCGCGGACAGCGGCCGCCACGGCGTACGCGGGTCAGGTCGCGGGCCGCGACAACCTGCCCTGGCGCTGGACGCGGTCGACGGCGGCCACCGCGTACCAGCAGTCTCCCGACGGGTCCTGCTCGACGTGCACGGCCTGCCTCCCGCCGGGGATCACGGCCACGAGCGAGGAGTTCCCGCCCTGCGGACGCCCGCCGGGGTCCCGGGTGAACCGGTGCACCGCGTAGCGGAACGGGACGTCCTTTCCGCCGCGGGTTCCGGCGGTGACGCGCAGGGTGACCGCGCCGGTCCCGGTGTCCCGGTGGACCTCGAGGGTGGGCCGTCGCGGAAGCGGGCCCTCGTCGAGCCGGGCGGGCAGGGGGCCGAGGACGGGCTGCTGCCAGTGGGCGAGCCGCATCGCGGCGAAGTCCCCCACGCGGTCCGCGCGGACGTCCTTGGCGCTGAAGAAGAGGTCGCCCCCCACCTCCGGGAGCGTGGCGTTGAGCGTCAGGTGGCGGGTCAGCTCCCTGCCGTCCTGCCACGGAGAGGGCTGCCCCGCCGCCCCCGACTTGTAGACCGCCTGCCCGATCCACAGCTCCGTGCCCGTGCCCCGGACCACATCGGCCCACCACGGGGCGAGGACGGCGTAGTCGGCCACGGGCAGTCCGATGTGCCAGTACACCTGGGGCGCGATGTAGTCGAGCCAGCCGCGCTCGACCCACCCCCGGGTGTCCGCGTGCAGTCCGTCGTACGACTGGAAGGCCGCGGTGCGTGAGCCGAGCGGGTCCGTCGTGGCGTTGCGCCAGACGCCGAAGGGGCTGATGCCGAAGAGCGCGTCCGGGCGGGCGGCCCGTACGGCGTCGCGCATCTCCCGCACCATCAGGTCGACGTTGTGGCGGCGCCAGGCCGCCTTGTCCGTGAAACCGGCGCCGTACGTGCGGAACGTCCCGTCGTCGGGGAAGTCGGAGCCCGCCACCGGATACGGGTAGAAGTAGTCGTCGAAGTGCACGCCGTCGATGTCGTACCGTCGCACGGCGTCGAGCATGGCCTCCTGGCAGAAGCGGCGGGCGGCAGGCACCCCGGGGTCGTAGTAGAGCTTGCCGCCGTAGGAGACCGTCCATTCCGGGTGGACCCGCGCCGGATGCCCGGGCACCAGCGCGGCCGGGTCCGCCTGCATGGAGACCCGGTAGGGGTTGAACCAGGCGTGGAACGCGAGCCCGCGCTCGTGCGCCGTCTCGACCATGAAGCCGAGCGGGTCGTAGCCGGGGTCCCGGCCCTGCGTGCCGGTGAGCCACTGGGACCACGGCTCGAGCGGAGAGGGCCAGAACGCGTCGGCGGTCGGGCGGACCTGCACGAACAGGGAGTTGAAGCCCCGAGCGAGGGCCTCGTCCGCGAGCCGGGTGAACTCCGCGCGCTGGGTGGCGGCGTCGAGACCGGTGCGGCTCGGCCAGTCGATGTTGACGACGGAGGCGATCCACACCCCGCGCATCTGCCGCCTGACCGGGGCGACGGGGGGTACCGCGGCCCCGGCCGGCGACGGCGTGAGCGCGGCGGCGCAGCCGGCCGCCGCGGCGGCGGCGAGGAGCGTGCGGCGGGGGAGCGGGGAGGAGAACGGGGAACCGGGGGTGCGCATCGGTGTCATGGCTGCCTTCGCGGGCGAGGTGACGAGGGGACGGGAGGCGCTGGGGCGGGGGCCCGAAGTCGGCCGCTTGCGTAACGTGCGTAACTCTGGATGGCTGGAGTGGCAGTATGTATCTTCTGTTTCGCGCCCGTGAGGGCCGCACCCCATGCTCGTCCCGCCGCACCCGAGGCGGCAACGACTCGATGTCCACCCTCCCTCGCCACGCGTGGACATTCCGTCGATCGTCCGCCCGTCGTCCCGATCCCTACCGTGTCGCCCCAGCCGCACCCCAAGAGCTGTCCTCTCAGCGGCCCTTGACGCCTTCTCACGGTTTCCTACCGGAACGCCCTCCTGAAATGAGTACAGCGCGCCATGAACCCACGCCGTACCACCGCCCTCGCGGCAGCAGCCGTTCTCACCCTCGTCGCCTCGGCGACCGCCTGCGGTTCCGACGAGCCGGCCAAGCCGAGGAACGCGCCCGGCAAGCCCGGTGGCGCCTACTCGGTGGCGCTCACGGAGCCCGACCACCTCCTTCCCGGCCGCACCACCAGCAGCTACTCCCTCCAGGTCCTGCAGGGCCTGTTCGACCCGCCCGCCGCGCTCGACCCCGAGAACGGCAGCGTGAAGCCGCTGGCCGCCGTCTCCTGGACCACCACCGACAACGTCGTGTGGACCATCGCGTTCCGGCCCGGCACCACCTTCCACAACGGCGAGAAGGTCACGGCCGCCAGCTTCGCCGACGCGTGGAACGCCGCCGCCTACGGCCCCAACGCCTGGGACGCCAACTACTACTTCGCCCAGATCAAGGGATACGACGCCCTCAACCCCTCGGAAGAGGGCGCCAAACCCTCCGCGCGCACCCTGTCCGGCCTGAAGGTGCTCGACGAGACCACCCTCCAGGTCACCCTGAAGGCACCCTTCGGACAGTTCCCCATGCTGCTCTCCTTCCCCGCCTTCGCCCCACTGCCCAAGGCGGCCACGGCGAACCCGGACGCGGCCGACGTCGCTCCGATCGGCAACGGCCCCTACCGGATCGACGGCGCCTGGGAGCGCAACCAGAAGATCCGGCTGGCGAAGTTCACCGGCTACCGCGGCCCGCGCAAGCCCATGGCCGACCGCGTCGACTTCAAGATCTACACGAGCCGCGAGACCGCGTTCACCGAACTCCAGGCCGGCAACGTCGACGTCCTGACCACCGTCCCCGCCGCCAACTCGGCGCAGGCCAAACGGCTCTTCGGCGAACGCTTCTCGATCCGGCCCAGCGGCACCATGGACTACCTCGGCCTGCCCGTGAAGGACCCCCGGTTCGCCGACCCCCGCCTGCGCAAGGCCCTCTCCATGGCCATCGACCGCAAGGGCATCACCCAGGCCATCTACAACGGCGTCTACAAGCCCGCCACCTCCCTCGTCGGCGACGTGATCCCAGGGCACCGTTCCGACGCGTGCGGCAAGACCTGTGCCTACGACCCGGCGGCCGCCAAGAAGCTGTTCGAGGAGGCCGGCGGCTTCGACGGCCCGCTGGAGCTCTACTTCTCCAACGCGGACCCCACCTACGAGCAGTGGATGACCTCGGTCGCCAACCAGCTCAAGGACAACCTCGGCATCCAGGACGTCAGGTTCCGCAAGATGGCCCCCGCCGACCTCTCCGCCCTGCTCAACGAAGGAAAGAACAAGGGTCCCTTCCGGCAGAACTGGGTGATCGACTATCCGAGCATCCAGAACTACCTCGACGGGCTCTACTACCCGGGCAACCGCTCGGGCTGGAGCAACAAGGAGTTCGACGCCCTCGTGGCCCAGGGCAACGCCGCACAGGGCCCGCAGGCCATCGCGTCGTACCAGAAGGCGGAGGACATAGCCCTGCGGGAACTGCCGTACATCCCGCTCTGGAACTGGCAGGACCAGTCGGCGTGGAGCGACCGGATCGACAACGTGATCATCGACCCCTACGCCGCCGGCCTGCACCTGGACCGCGTCACCGTCAGCGACTGACGCCGCAACCGACCCTCCGCGGAGCACCCGGTGCCCCGCACAGACCTACCCCTGGGGGCCGTCCGTCGTGTGGAGATTCGTCGTCCGCCGCCTGCTGCACGCCCTGCCCGTACTCCTCGGCACCACCTTCCTCATCTACACGCTCGTCTTCGTCCTGCCCGGCGACCCCATCCAGGGGCTCGCCGGCGACAAACCCGTCCCGCCGGCGGTCCTCGCCGAACTGCGCGCCCGCTACCACCTCGACGACCCCCTGTGGGTGCAGTACACGCAGTACCTCACCGGCCTGCTGACCGGCGACCTCGGCACCACCTTCACCGGCCGCGACGTCTCCGAGCTGCTCGCCGACCGATGGGCCGTCACACTGCGGCTCGGCCTCACCGCCTGGGTCCTGGAAGTCGTCCTCGGCATGGCGCTCGGCGTCTGGGCCGGGCTCCGGAAGGGCAAGTGGGACGACAGCGCCGTCCTGTTCGGCACCACCCTGGTCATCTCCGTGCCGGTCTTCGTCGTCGGGTACCTGGCCCAGCTCGTCCTCGGCGTCCAGCTCGGCTGGCTTCCGGTGGCCGGCACCGAAGGCGGATGGCCGCTCGCCTACCTCCTGCCCGGTCTGGTCCTCGCCTCCTTCGGCCTCGCCTACGTCGCCAGACTCACCCGCAGCTCCCTCATCGAGAACCTGCGGGCCGACTACGTGCGCACCGCCCACTCCAAGGGGCTGAGCCGTCGCCGCGTCGTGGTCAGACACACTCTGCGGAACTCGCTGATCCCCGTCGTCACCTTCCTCGGCCTGGAGCTGGGGGGACTCATGGCCGGCGCGATCGTCACCGAGTACATCTTCAACCTGCCCGGAGTCGGCCAGCAGCTCTTCCAGTCCATCCAGCTGCGCGAAGGGCCCGTCGTCGTGGGCACCACGACGGCCCTCGTGCTCGTCTTCCTGCTCGCGAACCTGCTCGTGGACCTCCTCTACGGGCTGCTCGACCCGAGGATCCGCCATGACTGACACCACCAGGACCCCGGAGGCCGCGGTCCCCACCGCGGAACGACCCGCGGCGCCCGACCAGGCGCGCCCACCGGCCGGGAAGCGGGCGTCCCTCAGCAGGGACGCCTGGCTCGAACTGCGGGCGCGGCCCACCGTGTGGGCCGCCCTGGTCACCCTCCTGCTGATGACGGCGATGGCGCTCGCGCCCGGAGTCCTCACCTCGCTGCTGACCGAAGGGGGAGACCGCTGCGACCTGGCCCACTCCAAACAGGGCCCCTCCGCGGGGCACCCCTTCGGATTCGACCTCCAGGGGTGCGACTACCTCGCCCAGGTCATCCGGGGCACCCGCCCCTCCCTGATCGCCGGCCTCGCCGTGACCGCGGCCTCCCTCATGATCGCCGTCGTGCTCGGACTGCTCTGCGGCTTCTACGGAGGATGGCTCGACGCCCTCGTCTCCCGGGTGACCGACGTCTTCTTCGGCCTCCCCTTCGTGCTCGGCGCGACCGTCATCCTCGTCGCCTTCCCCGACCACGGCCTCGGCGCCATGATCCTCGTCCTGACGGTGCTGGGCTGGACGACCATGACCCGCATCATGCGCTCCCAGGTCATCGCCCTCGCCGGCGCCGACTACGTACGGGCCGCCCGCATGCTCGGAGCCCGGCCCGCTCGCCTCATGGTGCGCCACATCCTCCCCAACGCGATCACCCCGGTCGTCGTCGTCGCCATGCTGAACGTCGGAGCGGTCATCTCGGGCGAGGCGACGCTCGACTTCCTGGGCGTGGGACTCCAGTACCCCGAGGTCTCCTGGGGGCTCCAGCTGAACGCGGCCCAGGCCTTCGTCCTCGACCACCCCCACCTCCTGGTCTTCCCCGCACTCTTCCTGTCGGCGACCGTCCTGAGCTTCATCCTCCTCGGTGATGCCGCACGCGACGCCTTCGACCCCCGGCTGAAATGAGCGCACATGTCCCGTCCCGTACCACCCCTCCTGGAGGTCGAGGACCTCTGCGTCGAGTTCCGCACCCGGCGCGGCACGATCCGGGCGGTGAACGGACTCTCCTACACCCTGCACGAAGGCGAGACGCTCGCCCTGCTCGGTGAGTCCGGCTCGGGCAAGTCCGTCGCGGCGCAGGCCGTCATGGGGCTGCTCGACACCCCGCCGGCGCACATCGCCCGCGGAACCGTCCGGCTGCGCGGCGACGACCTCCTCGCGATGCCCCCGCAGCGCCACCGCGAGGTCCGCGGCACCCGCCTCGCCATGATCTTCCAGGACGCGCTCACCGCCCTCAACCCCGTGCTGACCGTGGGCGACCAGCTGGCCGAGATGTACAGGGTGCACCAGGGCCTGGGGCGCAGGGCCGCCCTCGCGCGCGCCGTCGAGCTCATGGACCGCGTCCGCATCCCGGCCGCCGCGCGCAGGGTCCACGACTACCCCCACCAGTTCTCCGGCGGCATGCGCCAGCGCGTCATGATCGCGACGGCGCTCGCCCTCGACCCGGAAATCGTCATCGCGGACGAGCCCACCACCGCCCTCGACGTCACCGTCCAGGCCCAGATCATGCGCCTGCTCCGACAGCTCCAGGCCGAGACCCGCATGGGCCTGCTGCTGATCACGCACGACCTCGGCGTCGTCGCGGAGGCGGCCGACCGCATCACCGTCATGTACGCCGGCCGCACGGTGGAGTCCGCGCACGCGGAGGACCTCTACGCCCGGCCCGGCCACCCCTACACCCGGGGCCTCCTCGACTCCGTGCCCCGCCTGGACCGCCTGGGCAAGCCGCTCGTCCCCATCACCGGCGCCCCGCCCCCGCCCTCCTCGGTCCCCACCGGATGCGCCTTCCACCCCCGCTGCCCTCGGGCCGAGCCGCGCTGCGCCACCGACGAGCCCGCCTTCCGGACGCTGACAGCCACCGGACACCGCAGTGCCTGCCACTTCGCCGAGGAGGTCCACCATGCCCCCGTCGGCTGAGACCGCTCCGCCGCTCCTCCGGGCCACCGCGCTCACCCGCCACTTCCCGATCACCACGGGCGTGCTCCGGAAACACCGAACCGGGGCGGTCAGAGCGGTCGACGGCGTCGACCTGACCGTCCGCCGCGCCGAGACCCTCGGCATCGTGGGCGAATCGGGATGCGGCAAATCCACCCTCGCCTCCCTCCTCATGGCCCTGGACCGTCCCACCTCGGGGACGGTGGCGATCGAGGGGCAGGACCCCTTCGCCCTCTCCGGCGCCGGCCTGCGCGCGATGCGCCGCCGCGTGCAGATGGTCCTGCAGGACCCGTACACCTCGCTCAACCCGAGGATGACGGCCGGCCAGATCGTCGGAGAGCCCTTCGCCATCCACCCCGCGGCCGTGCCCCGGGCCGACCGCGGCCGCCGCGTCGCCGAACTCCTCGAAACCGTCGGCCTCGACCCCGCCCACCGCGACCGCTACCCGCACCAGTTCTCCGGCGGACAGCGCCAGCGCCTCGGCATCGCACGCGCCCTCGCCCTGGGACCGCGCCTCCTCCTCTGCGACGAGCCGGTGTCCGCCCTCGACGTCTCGGTCCAGGCACAGGTCCTCAACCTGCTCGACGACCTCCGCCGCGAACTGAGCCTTGCCTGCGTCTTCATCTCCCACGACCTCGCGGTCGTCCAGCACCTCTGCGACCGGATCGCGGTCATGTACCTCGGGAAGATCGTGGAGACCGGAACGCGCGAGCAGATCTGCACGAGCCCCCGGCACCCCTACACCCGTGCCCTTTTCGCCGCGGCGCCCGTACCGGACCCGAAGCGGCGCGCGCCCGACGACGCGCTCCTCCTCGAAGGCGACCTGCCGTCCCCCGCCGCGCCGCCGTCCGGGTGCCGCTTCCGGACGCGCTGCCCCCGGGCCCGTGAGCAGTGCCTGACGGAACCGGAACTGCGCGTACGGGACGGAGCCGACCACCCGACCGCCTGTCACTTCCCCGTGGACACCACCGGATGAAGGACGCACGCGTGACGACGAGACGAACGGAGCGCCGCATGACGCACCGCCGAGCGGCGGGACGCGGAGCGGTGCCGTCACGATGCCCCGCGGCGCGCACCGAGCGCGGGACCGGCCCGAAGCGGCCCGGGGCTCCTGGGCGTAAACCCCGGGCCGTTACCATGTGGGCCCCGTCCCGGCACCGGTGTCCGCCTGGGCCCGACCGGAGCCACACCGGAGCTACGAGAGAGCGGCAGGAAGACCGTGACAGGCGAGAACCGAGGGCGAAGCGACGACCCCTGCGAGCCGCAGGCGGTGCTGCACCGCTGGTCGGAGGCCTGCCACTTCACCGACGCCGTCTTCCGGGGGACCGCCTGGTCCGAGGGGGCCCTGCGCCTGCGGAGCGTCGAAGGGCGCGAGACGTACGTCGACCACCACGGCCACGCCAGTCTGGAGTGGGAGTACGCGACCTGCTCCACCGGCTGGCGCGACCTGCCCTTCCCGGCCGAGGAGCTCATCCCGTCGTGGACGGCCCGCACGCCGTCCGGCACCCGGCTGGTGGTGCGGCTGCGCGTCCGCGACGGGGCGGGAGACACCTCGCCCTGGTACGTCATGGCGCACTGGGCCTCGGACGACGACGTGGTGCACCGCACCACCGTGCCCGGTCAGACCGGCCCGTTCGGGACCGCGGACGTCGACGTGTTCGTCGCGGCCCCCGGCCGGCCCGCCGCCGCGTACGAACTGGAGGTCCGGCTCGCGCGCACCCCGGGCGCTCCGCACGGCCCGGCCGTCCGCGCCCTGTACCTCGCCGCTTCGTCCACCCCTCCCGACCACCGCCCGGTGGTCAGCGGCCCCGGCGGGGCCTGGGGCACGGTCCTCGACGTCCCGCGCCGCTCCCAGGAGGTGCACACCGGGCACAGCCCCCAGTGGGACGGCGGCGGAGAGGCCTGGTCGGCACCCGCGTGCACCGCGATGCTCGTCGAGTACTTCGGGCACGGTCCGGACGCCGGCGAGATGGCCTGGATCGACCCCGCCGACACCGCCCCGCAGGTCGACTTCACCGCCCGCGCGGTCTACGACTACGCCTACAAGGGCTGCGGCAACTGGGCGTTCAACGCTGCCTACCCCTCCCGCTACGGGCTCGGCGGGATGGTCACGCGGCTGCGCTCGCTGAGCGAGCTCGAACGCTTCATCCTGGCGGGCATCCCGATCGCCACGGCCCAGAGCTTCCGCATCGGCGAGCTCGCGGGCGCCGGGTACTCACCCGCCGGAAGCATCAAGATCGTCTGCGGTTTCACGCCGGACGGCGACGTCGTCGTCAACGACCCGCTGTCGGCCACCGACGAGGAGGTACGGCGGACCTACCCGCGCGGCGAGTTCGAGCGCGTGTGGCTGGCGGCATCGGGGGGCGGGGGAGTGGTCTACCTCCTCCACCCCGCGGATCTCCCCCTTCCTCCCCCCGTGCCCGGCCTCGACCCCAACTGGTAGCCCCCGCGCCGACGTCGGCCCTCGGCAGCGCCGCCTTCGCCCATACGACGAAACGTCGATGACCCCGCTGCGGGGCGGGACCTTTTGTTGATCGTGCGGCCCCGCGGTGGCTCACTAGCGTGGGGCGCGCGGCCGGTCCTCGGCGGCCTGTCCTGCCCGCCCCACGGGGGCGCGCAGGACAGCCGGCCCGCCCCACGCACGACATCGCTCGGCCCGCACGGCACCGCACGTCCCGCACTCCGCGCACGGCACCGCACGTCCCGCACTCCGCGCACGGCACCGCACGTCCCGCACTCCGCGCACGGCATCGCGCGCCCGCGCCCTCCCCGTACGGCCGGACCGCTCCGTTCCCTCGCGGTTCCCCCGCTCACGACCCGACGCCCCTTCGCACGGCCCCAAGGCGGTAACCCCATGAAGCACGCCCCTCCCACCCCCAGCACGTCACCCGCGTTCCGTGCCTGGGAATCCGACATCCGTGCCGCGGACGTCGCCCGCCAGGACGGCACGCCGGGCTGGGTCTCCCTCGTCGGTGACGACGTGTGGTGGGACGAACCGCGCCCCCACGAGGCCGGCCGCCGCTGCGTCGTGCGCGCGAGGCCGGACGGCCGGGTCGAGGACGTGCTCCCCCCGGGCTTCGACGCCCGCAACGGCCTGCACGAGTACGGCGGCAGGTCCTGGCGCCCCACCGGCACCGGCCTGGTGTTCACCCACTGGAACGACCGGCGCCTGTACCTCCACCACCCGGATGCCCAGGACCCGCCCAGGCCCCTCACGCCCGCCCGCGGGAACGTCACCTACGGGGACCTCTACGTCCCGCCGTCGCGCGAGGAGGTCTGGGCCGTCCGGGAGACGCGCCGCGAGGGGGTGCGCGACGTCGAGCGCGCCCTCGTGGCGGTCTCGCTCGCCACGGGCGCCGAACGGACCGTCGCCGCCACCCATCACTTCATGACCTGCCCCCGTCTCTCCCCGGACGGCCGCCGACTGTCCTGGATCGGTTGGAACCATCCGGCCATGCCGTGGGACGGCACCGAGCTGTGCGTCGCGCCGCTGCTGCGGGACGGCACCGCCGGCACCCACCGCGTGCGCGCCGGCGGCCCCCGGGAGTCGGTGGTCCAGGCCGAGTGGAGGGACGCCGACATCCTCTGGGCGGTCACCGACCCCGACGGATGGTGGACGCTCCACCTCGTG
Source organism: Streptomyces sp. NPDC003327 (assembly GCF_053589515.1). Classification (NCBI taxonomy): domain Bacteria; kingdom Bacillati; phylum Actinomycetota; class Actinomycetes; order Kitasatosporales; family Streptomycetaceae; genus Streptomyces; species Streptomyces sp. NPDC003327. The sequence continues at coordinate 29,322 of NZ_JBSFSA010000004.1, forward strand.
TCCGCGCACGCGGGTTCCGCCCGTCCCGTCACGTACGACGAGGAGGAGTTCGGCGGCGCGCTGTGGAAGCCCGGCGCCACCTGGTTCGCACCGCTCCCCGACGGCCGGGCCGTCGCCGTCCACGGCACGGGCGCCGGGCGCCGCGTCTCCGTCGTGGACCCCGACGCCGGTGCCGGCCTGCCCGTCCTCACCGATCTCGGCCTGCCCTGCACCGACTTCGTCCACAGCATCGACGCCGACGCGAACCGCCTGGTCACCGCCGGGGCGAGCACCCTCCTGCCGTACAGCGTCATCACCGCGGAGCTGCCCGGCCCCGGCCCCGCCGGCCCCCCGGGCGTCCGGGTCCTGTCCAGCCCCAGGACAACGCCGGTCGAGCCCGCCTGGCTGCCCCGCCCCACCGCAAGGGCCTTCCCGCGTCCGGCCGCGACGGCGCCCGGCCTCCCCGAGGCGCCGGTGCACGCGCACACCTACCCGCCCGCCCACCCGCACCGGGCCACGCCCGACGGGGAACGCCCGCCCTGGGTCCTCTTCGTCCACGGCGGCCCCACCGGCGACCACCCCATGGTCTACGACCTGGAGATCGCCTACTTCACCAGCCGCGGCATCGGCGTCGCCACGGTCGACTACGGAGGCTCCGTCGGCTACGGCCGCGCCTACCGCGAGCGTCTCCACGGCGCCTGGGGCGTCGTCGACGTCGACGACTGCGTCACCGTCGCCCACGCCCTGGTCCGCGAAGGACTCGCCGACCCCGGACGCCTCGCGATCCGCGGCGGAAGCGCGGGCGGCTGGACCGCGCTCGCCGCCCTCACGCACACGGACGTCTTCGCGGGCGCCGTCTCCTTCTACGGCATCACCGACCCCGTCACCTGGGCCGCCACCACCCACGACTTCGAATCCCGCTACCTCGACGCGCTGATCGGCCCGCTGCCTGCCGCCGCCGCCCTGTACGCACAGCGCTCCCCGGTCCTCGCCGCGCCGCGCGCCAGCGGCCCCGCCCTGCTCCTGCACGGCCTCGACGACGCCATCGTGGACCCCGCGCAGTCGTCGGCCATGGCCCGCGCACTCCGGGAGGCCGGGCTGCCCCACGAGCACGTCGAGTTCCCCGGGGAACGCCACGGCTGGCGGCGCGCCGAGACGATCCGGGCGGCCCTCGACGCCGAGATCCGTTTCTACGAACGGATCTTCGGCCCGCCGGGCGGCTCCGGCGCGGGGACGACGCCTCCCGCGGCCCCCGCGCCCCGGTCATGACGGCCGCGACCCGGCCCGCCGCGGCCGCGGGAAACCCGCCGGAGCCGGAGCGCACGCACCCGTCTGACCGCACGCACCCGCCGGAGCCGGAGCGCACGTACCCGTCTGACCGCACGCACCCGCCGGAGCCGGACCGCACGTACCCCCCGTTCCTCCGGCGGGGCGACACGGTGGCCCTCGTCGCCCCCGCCGGACCCGTGGACGACCGCGAGACGGCCACGGCCCGCGCCCTGATGGAGAGCTGGGGCCTCAGGCCCCGCACCACTCCCCGGCTCTCCGCGACCCACCACGACTACCTGGCCGGTACCGACGAGACGCGCCTGGCCGACTTCGCGGAGGCGTGGCTCGATCCCGAGGTGCGCGCGGTCCTCTGCGTACGCGGCGGGTACGGTACCCAGCGCATCGCCGACCGCCTCGACCACCGTCGCCTCGCCGCCGCGGGTCCCAAGTTCCTGGTCGGCTCCAGCGACATCACCTGCCTCCACCGAGCCGTGGGGGAGGGGCTCGGACTGGTGACGCTGCACGCCCCCATGCCCGCGTGCCGTCCCGTCCACGACGACGACGCCACCGCCGCGTCCCTGCACGCCGCCCTCTTCGGTCCCTCTCCCCGCTCCTTCGGCCTGGACGGACCCGTCCTCGTGCCGGGGCGCGCCGAGGGCGCCCTCACCGGCGGCAACCTCACCGTGCTCGCCTCGTCGCTCGGGACGGCCACCGCGCCCGTCACCGAGGGCCGGATCCTCCTCCTCGAGGACGTCGGCGAGGAACCGTACCGACTGGACCGGTCCCTGACCCAGCTCCGCCGGGCCGGAGTCCTGCGGCGAGCGGCGGGTGTCGTCCTCGGGGACTTCACCGACTGCGGGCCTCCCGACCAGCTGGACGCCGTGCTGCGCGAGCGCCTGTCCGGCCTCGGCGTCCCTGTGGCGGCCGGGCTCGCCGCCGGACACGGACCACGCCAGCTGACCGTACCCCTGGGGGTCCGCGCCGTACTCGACACGGCCCTGCGCCGCGTCACCCTCCCTCCGCACGAAAGGAACACGGCATGACGCGCGTCCTCGTCTCCGCGGACATGGAAGGCGTCACCGGCGTCACCTGCCCCGACGACGTCGAACCCGGCACCGCCTCCTGGGAGCGCATGCGCCCGCTCCTCACCGGCGACGTCAACGCCGTCGTCGACGGCCTCCTCGCCGGCGGCGCGAGCGAGGTGCTGGTCAACGACGCCCACTACACCCAGCGCAACCTCCTCCTCGAAGCCCTCGACCCGCGGGCCCGCCTGCTCACCGGCCGACACAAGCCGCTCGGCATGATGGCCGGGATCGAGTCGGCCGACGCCGTCGTGTTCCTCGGCTACCACACGGGCGCCGGCGAGCAGGGGGTCCTCTCGCACACGTACCTCGGCACCGGGCTGACCGGCTTCCGCATCGACGGCGAACCGGCCGACGAGGGCCGCATGAACGCGCTGATCGCCGAGGAACACGGCGTCCCCGTCCTCCTCGTGACCGGGGACGACCTCACCTGCCGGGCAGCGGAGACGTGGGCCCCCGACGCCCTCGTGGTGGCGGTCAAGGAGTGCGTCAGCCGGTACGCCGCCGTCTGCCTCCCGCCCGCCCGGAGCGCCGAGCTGCTGCGCGCCCGGGCCGCGGAGGCCACCGCCCGCCTCTCCCGGCAACCCGTCCCGAGCGCCCCGGCGGACGCCGAGCCGGCGCGGAGGCGCGGCGCTCCCGGCGGGCCCCACCGCTTCGAACTCGACTTCCACGCGCCCCATCTGGCGGCGGCGGTGCTCGCCGTCCCCACCGTCGAAGCCAACGGTCCGCGCGGGGTCGCCTTCACCGCGCCGGACGCGACCACCGCCGCGCGCACCTTCAAGGTGTGCACGACCGTCGCCGGCGCGGCGACGGAGGACCATTTCGGCTGACCACCGCAGGCCCGCGCCCCGCACAGCCCCGCGCCCCGCACAGCCCCGCGCCCCGCACCGCCCTGCCCCCTGTACGCACCGCCCGGCACCGCCCCCCGACCGCACCCCCTCGTGGAGCAGCTCGTGACCGCCACCCGACCGCCCGGCCTGCACGACGGATACGCCACCGACGTCGCCGCACTCTGCTCGGACCTCCTGCGCATCGACACCACCAACCCCGGCGACGGGTCGGGGCCCGGCGAGCGCCGGGCCGCCGAGTACGTCGCCGAAGCCCTGGACGCCGCCGGTGTCCGCGCCACCCTCACCGAACCGCGCCCCCGCCGCACCAGCGTCCTCGCCCGGATCGACGGCGAGGACCCCGGCCTGCCCCCGTTGCTCGTCCACGGGCACCTCGACACCGTGCCCGCCGAGCCGCGCGACTGGACCCTGCACCCCCTCTCCGGAGACCTCCACCACGGCTGCCTGTGGGGACGCGGAGCCGTCGACATGAAGGGGACCCTCGCGATGACCCTCGCCCTGGTGCGCGCCTGGGCCCGCACCGGCCGGCGGCCGCGCCGCGACCTGGTGCTCGCCTTCCTCGCGGACGAGGAGTCGACCGGCGCGTACGGCTCACGGCACGTCACGACCGCGCACCGGGACCACTTCACCGGCGTCGAGGAGGCCATCAGCGAGTCCGGCGGCTTCTCGATCACGACGAGGAGCACGTACGCCGGTCCGGACGCGCGCGTGTACCCCGTCGCCGTCGGAGAGCGCGGCACGGCCTGGATGCGGCTCACGGCCCGCGGCACGGCCGGGCACGGCTCGGGCCCCGGAGAGGACAACGCGGTGGCGGAACTGGTCCGTGCGCTCTGCCGGTTGGCCGACCACCGCTGGCCCACGCGCCTCACGCCCGCCGTCGGCGCCCTGCTCGACGCCCTCGACCGGGCCCTCGGCTTCCCCGTCGACCGCACCAGGCTGGAGGAGGAGGCGGGCCGCCTCGGCCAACTGGGAGAGCTGTTCGACTGCACCGTCCGCAACACCGCCCACCCGACCGTTCTCACCGCCGGCGGCAAGGTCAACGTCATCCCCTCGCACGCCCGCGCCGAGGTCGACGGCCGCTTCCTCCCCGGTGAGCGCGACGCCTTCCTGGAGACCGTCGACCGGCTCCTCGGCCCCCATGTGACCCGCGAGTTCATCACCTGCGAAGAGGCCGTCGCCGCCGACCACGAAGGGCCGGCCTTCGGCGCGATGGCCGCTGCGATCCGCAGCCAGGACCCCCACGCGCACCCGGTGCCGTTCATCCAGTCCGGTGGCACCGACGCCAAGGCCTTCGCCCGGATCGGCATCAGCACCTACGGCTTCGCACCTCTCCTCCTCGACCCCTCCCTGCACTACTTCGGCATGTTCCACGGCGTGGACGAGCGCGTGCCCGTGTCCGGCCTCGACTTCGGCGTCCGCGTCCTCCACCGGTTCCTCACCACCTACTGAGCCATGTTCGAAGGGCGAACGACCATGCACCTTCCTCCGCACCTGTGGCCGGCCACGGCCACCAGCGGCCCCGACGGCCTCGCGATCGGCGGGGTGCGCCTGAGCGACCTCGCCGAGGAGTTCGGCACACCGGCCTTCGTCCTCGACGAGGACGACTTTCGTGCCCGCTGCCGGGCCTGGCGCGACGCCTTCGCCGGCCACGACGTCTTCTACGCCGCCAAGGCCTTCCTCTGCCACCAGGTCGCCGTGTGGCTGAGGGAGGAGGGACTGGGCATCGACGTGTGCTCCGCCGGTGAACTGCGCACCGCGCGGCGCGCCGGAGTGCCCGGGGACTCCCTCGTCCTGCACGGCAACAACAAGTCCCCGGCCGAACTGGCGGAGGCCGTCGACCACGGCGTCTCGCTCGTCGTCGTCGACTCCGACGACGAGATCACCCGGCTGTCCGACATCGCCGCACGGCGGGGCAGGCGCCAGCCCGTCCTCGTCCGCGTCACACCGGGCATCGAGGCACACACCCACGCGCACATCACCACCGGCACCGACGACCAGAAGTTCGGCTTCTCCCTCTCCAGCGGCAGCGCCCACCGCGCCGTCTCCCGCATCGTCAACGCGCCCGGCCTGGAGCTCGTCGGCCTGCACAGCCACCTCGGCTCCCAGATCACGCGCCCCGACGTCTTCGTGACCGCCGCCGACCGGCTCGTCGCCCTGATGGCCGACACCGCCCGTACGCACGGAGTGCTGCTGCGGCGCCTCGACCTCGGCGGCGGCCTCGGCATCGCCTACCTCCCCGAGGACGAACCCCTGGACGTGCGCGACCTCGCTCCCGTCGTCATCGACCGGGTCCACAAGGCGTGCGCCGACGCGGGCATCCCCATGCCCCGGCTCGCCGTCGAGCCCGGCCGGGCGATCGCGGGGCCCACCACGGTGACGCTGTACACCGTGGGCACCGTCAAACGCCAGAGCGGCCTGCGCACCTGGGTCTCCGTCGACGGCGGCCTGAGCGACAACCTGCGCCCCGCGCTCTACGACGCGACCTACACGGCCGTCCTCGCCGCCCGGACGACCGAGAGGGGCGCCGACGAGACGGTGACGGTCTGCGGCCGGCACTGCGAGTCCGGCGACATCGTCGTGGACTCGGCCCGCCTGCCGGCCGACCTCGCCGTCGGCGACCTCCTCGCCGTACCGGCCTCGGGCGCGTACCACCGCTCCATGGCGAACAACTACAACGCCCAGCCCCGGCCGCCCGTCGTCGCCGTGCGCGACGGCGCGGCGCGCCTCGTCGTCCGCGGGGAGACGCTCGACGACGTCCTGCGGCTGGACGTCCCGTGACCCGCCCGCCGGGCGCGCCTCGCACCGCCGCCCGTCCCGGCCAGGCCCCACCGGCACCGCCGATGAGGGAAACCGTGGAACACCGGGAGAAGGCCGCGACCGTACTGAGGGAGGCGCTGAGCCGGGGCGTCCTCGGCGAGGACCACCCCGTCGCCGGGTTCGTCGACGTCCAAGGGGTACGGGACAGCGTCGCCGCCCTCCACGACGCCTTCGCCCACGTACCCGACGTGCTGCACGCCTTCGCGGTCAAGGCGGCGCCCCTCGTCCCCGTCCTGCGGCTGCTCGCGGACGCCGGCATGGGCTGCGAGACGGCGAGCCCGGGCGAGACCCGGCTGGCACTCGCCGCGGGGTTCGCACCCGACCGCATCGTCCTGGACTCGCCGGCCAAGACCCGCACCGAGATCCGCGAGGCGCTCACCCTGGGAATCGCCCTGAACGCGGACAACCTCGCCGAACTCGCACGCGTCGACGCCCTGCGCCCCGCCGACTCACGGTCGGTCGTGGGCCTGCGCGTCAACCCGCAGGTCGGCGGCGGCACCATCGCCGCGATGAGCACGGCGACGGCACACTCCAAGTTCGGGGTCGCCCTCGACGACCCGGGCGCGCGCGCCCGGGTGCTGGACGCCTTCCTGCGGCGGCCCTGGCTCACCCGCCTGCACGCCCACGTCGGCTCCCAGGGCTGCCCGCTGCCGCTGATCGCCCGGGGCCTCGCCGCGCTGCACCGGCTCGCCGAGGAGATCAACGCCCATGTGGGCCGACGCCAGGTCACCAGTCTCGACCTGGGCGGGGGACTCCCCGTCAACTTCCTGGACGACACGGTCACACCGACGTTCGAGGAGTACGTCCGGGCCCTCACCGACACGGAACCGGCCCTGCTCGACGGCCGGTACCAGGTGGTCACGGAGTTCGGCCGGTCGCTGCTCGCGAAGAACGGCTTCACCGCGGCCCTGGTCGAGTACGTCAAGGAGTCGGGCGGCCGGAGGATCGCGGTCACCCACGCCGGAGCGCAGGTGGCGACCCGTACGGTGTTCATGCCCGAGGCGTGGCCGGTCAGGATCACGGCCCACGGCCCGGACGGGCGGCCCAGGACCACGCCGGCGGTGCGGCAGGACGTGGCGGGGCCGCTCTGCTTCGCCGGCGACGTCGTGGCCCACGAGCGTCCTCTGCCGGAGCTGTCGGAGGGCGACGTGGTGGTGCTGCACGACACCGGCGCCTACTACTTCTCCGCCCCCTGGGCGTACAACAGCCTTCCCCGGCCCGGGGTCTACGGCTTCCTCCACCGGGACCACGGGGTCGACCTGGTAGCGGTGCGGACGCCGCAGACCCTCGAAGAGGTCGTCGAGGAGAGCGGCGCCTCCCACGCGGCGGCGCTCCTGAGGGGGTTCGGCCCGCCGACGTCCTGACCGGGTCCGACCGAAGTCCTGACAGGGTCCGGCCGTCGTCCTGACAGGGTCCTACCGTCGTGCCGACGGGGAGCGGGCGCTCCCGCCCGAGGCGGCGGGCGCGCCCGGGGAGCCCGCCGGCGTCAGCCGGGCCGGTGGGTTCCCACGCTCCACTCGTGGCCCTCGGGGTCGAGGACCCTGGCGCGCCGCGTACCCCACTCCGTCGCCTCGGGCTCGATCACCGGGACCCCGCCCGCGGACAACGCGTGGAAGTACCACTGGTCGACCGCCGAAGCGGAGGGGAGGCACAGGTAGAGGCCGCTCCCGGTGGTGACCCCGTGCAGGGCCGGCCTGCTGTACGTGGCATGGGCGCCGGTCACCATCACGACCACGTTCCCGAGACGGAGCTCCGCGTGGACGAGGGAACCGTCCTCCTCGTTCTGTCGGCGCACGACCTCGAAGCCGACGTCGGAGAGCCAGGCGAGTCCGGCTTCGGCGTCCTTGTAGCTGAGGTAGGCGTGGAGGTCCGCGACCCCGACGTCGTCCGAAAGGTACGCGACCCCGGCGCCCCTGGTCGCCCGAGCTGTGTTCATGGTGACCTCCTCCACCGCTGGTGACGATGCTTCTCCCGGTGCGGCGTCCCCGGATGCGACGCCGTCCCCTCGTCCGCCTTCGGAAGAGGGCCAACGATGCACGAACGATGCGAGTCGCCTTCCCGAGCGGGGGAAGCGAGGCTGACAAGGTGCCGGTGGATCGGCTCCCGCGTCACCTGCCGGAGCCGACCGCAGCCGGAGGACCATCGGTCCGGCCACGGCACACCGCAGCACCCGTCGCGCGGCTCCGCCGCGCCTCCGCGCCGGGCCCTTTCCACGTCCCGTGCGCTGTCGACCGAACACCACCCGACCGGGTCCTCGCCCCGCCGGCGACGGTCCGACGATGGGAGACACCTCATGAGCACCCACACCCTGGCCCTCGCGGAGCAGCAACTCGCCGCAGGCGTCTGGCAGTCCGGTCTCGCCCAGGTGATCGGCGGGCTTGTGGTCGTCGCCGTACTGATCGGAGCCTTCGCCTTCGGCATCCGGGTGTCGAGGGGGGAACTGCCTCCTCCGGACCCGGAGAGCCAGCCGCGCCGGCCGGACACCGACCGGCTTCCCGGTGAGGTGTACGAGTACCGCAGGCCCTCCGAGGTGCCGCACACCGACGGGGCCCACCGCCTCATGCCCTACAACCTGCGGAACTGCGGCGAGACCTCGCTCGCCCCGCCCAGCGAGGAGCAGCGCAAGTGGGGCGGCATCTCCAGCGGGGGCTTCGGAAGCGGCGGCACCGGCCACGGGGACTGAGCACCGAGCCGCCCGCTCCCGGGCCGCCCCGTCAGGTGTTGCGCTTCGCGACGGCGCCGTTGAGCGCCGTCGCGAAGGCGCACCACGCCGCGTACGGCACGAGCGCGCGGGCCGCCGCCGGGTCGACGCGGCCGGTGCGCCGGATCAGCGCGACGTTGCCGACGTCCAGCAGCAGCGTGGCGGCGAACCCGGCGCGCGGGCTCCGGCAGCCGAAGAACAGCCAGGTCCACCCCGCGTTGAGGGCCAGGTTGACGCCGAACAGCGCGGCGAGGCGCCGCCGGTCGGCGCCCTTCGCGAGGCCGAGGGCGTGTCCCGCCGCGAAGGCCAGGGACGCGTACAGCGGTGTCCACACCACGCCGTACGACCACGGCGGCGGCTGCCAGGCCGGCTTGCTCAGGCCGCGGTACCACGGACTCTCCGGGTCCACGGGGATGGTGCCCACGGCGGCAGCGGCGGCGACCGCCGCACTCGCCGCCGCGCACGGCTTCCACCGTCCGCCCGCCGCGGCCGTCCGGCACGCGTCGCTCGTCAGTCTCATCGCTCCACCTCGCCTGTCGTGGCCCCTCCGGTCGGCGCGGCCGACGGCCCCGACCGGATGACGAACGGCGACGGAAGCCCGGCAGTGCTGGAGGCGGGCCCTGTCCCGTACGGGAGACGTGTGCCCCGAACCCCCCGAGGGACACGCCCGGAGGGAGGCGGAGCGGTCGGTCAGGCGCGTGCGGTCGCGGGCAGGGCGAACTGGCGGCGCACGACGGCGTCGAAGAGCCTGCTGCCGCCGAGCCGGCGCAGGTGCACCATCGCCTTCGCGGCCGGGGTGATGACGTACCGGTGGCGGGGGCGTCGGGCGCGGGCCGCGTGCAGGACGGCCTCGGCGACCGGTTCGGGCGTGGTCGCCAGCAGTCGGTTGCGGTATCCGGAAGCCATGACCTCCCCGGCGGTGCGGTTCAGCTCCGCGTAGGCGTTCTCGTGCGGCGTCCCGGTCCGCGGAGAACTGCTGGAGGTGAGGGTGGTGGCGGCGGTGTCGGCGAAGGAGGTCCTGATCAGCCCCGGCTCGATGAGGCTGACCCGGATGCCGAACGGCGCGACCTCGACGCGCAGGGCGTCGGTGAGGGCTTCCAGGGCGTACTTGGAGGCGTGGTAGTAGCCGCCCACGGGGAAGGTGAGCCGGCCGCCCATGGAGCCGACGTTGACGATCCGGCCCCGGCGCGCGCGGCGCATCCCGGGCAGGACGAGCTGCACGAGGCGGGCCGCTCCGAAGACGTTGGTGTCGAACTGCCTGCGGACCCGGTCGAGGTCGGTCTCCTCGATGGTGCCGTACTCGCCGTAACCGGCGTTGTTGACCAGCACCTCGACGAAGCCGTGCTCCGCCTCGATCCGGCGGACGGCCTCCGCCATGGACGTCTCGTCCGTCACGTCGAGGGCGAGCACCCGGGCTCCGGCCTCGGCGAGGCCGGTGAGCGTCTCGGGGCGCCGGGCCGTGGCGTACACGATCGCGCCGCTGCGCAGGAAGGCGCGGGCCACGGCGGCGCCGATGCCGGAGGAGCATCCCGTGATCAGCACGGGACCGAGGGGCTGGGAGTTCATGGCGTGTCCTTCTCATGGGGAACGGTCTGGGCGGCGTCCCGGGGAACGCTCTCGGCGACGGCGAGCATGGACCAGACGGCCCGGGACGCCTCCTGCCAGGCGGGCGGCGGGAGGTCGCCGCCGGCCCGGGCCGCCTTCGTCAGTCCGACGTACGCCCCGAAGATCATGGTGATGAGCAGGTGCGGGTCCCCGGGGCGCAGGACGCCGAGCCGCTGCCCCGCCCGGATCAGCTCGACGGCCGGAGCCTCGGCCTCCTCGGCCATCGCCCTGCTCCTGGCGTCCAGGTAGGAGGCGTGCTGCTGGTGTTCCAGGAAGGCCAGGGCGTCGGGGTGGTCACGGGCGAAGGAGACGAGGTTCGCCCACATGCGGGCGTACGCCTCGACGACGTCCTCCGGGGTGGCCGGCGCCGGGACGCCGCGCGTCAGGTACGCGGTGAACGCCGCCTTGGCCTCCTGGTAGACCGCGTTGGCGAGCGCTTCCTTGCTGGGCCAGTAGCGGTACAGGGTGCCCGCGGCGACGCCCGCCTCCCGCGCGATCACCGGCACCGGTGTCGCCGCCACCGTGTGCTCGGCGAACACCACCAAAGCCGCCCGGAGGATCTGTGTCCGCTTGTCGCTCATGAATGAATGTTCATTCACCACACTCCCTGGTGTCAACCCGGCTGGCCGCGGCTCCTCACACGGCGTCGCCCTCCGGCGGCGGGGACTCGACCAGGAACAGCTCGTCCACGTAGCACCAGCCCCAGTCCTCCCTGGGGTCGAGGGAGAGCGCCACCGGATGCCCCGTCGCCGCGTGGTGCGCATGGCCGTGACGCCCTCGCGAGCTGTCGCAGCACCCGACGTGCCCGCACGTGGTGCACCAGCGCAACCTCGACCAGGACCAGCCGAGGGCCAGGCACTCGGCGCAGCCCTCGCCGACGGGCCCGGTCGGCCGGGCCACCCCGGCGAGGTGATCACAGCGGCGGTCGTACGGACGTCCCGGGTCGGGCGCCACCGTCCACGACGCCTCGCCGCCGGTGCCGGTCACCCCGCGGTCTCCACCTGTCCGACCCGTCTCCATGACCCAGCCGCCTCGCCCTGTCCGACCCGCTCCGTGCCCTCCGTCTTCGGGCCGGAGAGCGCCGGTGGATGCGGGGCTCTCCGGCCCGAAGCCGCACCGAGGTCCGCGACGCCGGCCTCGCGGGGTGACGCACCCGGAGCCGCGGACGGCGCGCCGCGTACAGCCGGTACGAGAACGGCCGTACGGGCCGATCGCATCGCTCCCGGGACCGGGCCCGGCGACGTCCCAGACCCACTCGTCGAGCTCGGGCGGGTGGAAGGCGTCACCCGTCGGACCGGCCGAGCCGACGGTGTCACCGCACCAACATCCGTGGCCCCCAGCGGGTGAGGCGCGGAACCGCGGACGGGGTGTGATCGTCGAAGGGCCATGACCGAGAGAGCTGGACAGATCATTCTCGCCCTCACGCTGGCTGCGATGGTGCTCACGGGATGCGCCCAGGCTGACGAGGCCGCCGACGCCGTCCGGGCGCCATCGTCCGAAGGGGCGATCCCGTTCGACCTCTACACGCATTGTGGGATCGACGAGGCCCGTATCGGCTCGACCTACTTCGAAGCGGTGACCCCGCTCTCCGACGGCTCCGGAAACCCGCCCGAGGGGTGGGGCAACCCGACCCAGCGCGGCACGATGACCTTGAAGTCCGACAAGGAGGCCGTCTTCACCGACGACGCCGGTCATGAGGTCGCGTTCCGGGCCCGGCCCGGTGCGACCGGCTTCAAGCGCATCTGCAGTTAGACGTCGTTTCTGACGGTTGTCAGCGTCGGATGAGCGCCTCGAATTCACCGGCGGGAGTCCGCCGACAGAAGAACGCGGAGCTCCTCTTCGACCGCTGCCACTCGCCGCCCAGGGCACCTCCTCCCGTGAGGACAACACCGGAAGCCGAGAACAGGGACCGTCCCTTCACGACGACGAAGGTCCCGCCGCCCCACGCTGAGGTGCGCATCGCCGCCGGACGTGGCCGGCTCGTGCTCTGTGCGGGCGGGGTCTCGTTTCGAGGAAGTTCGAAAGGTTTGCCAACTGGTGTGCGCCGTCCGGAAGATGGGCCCGCCCGCAGCTGATCGCAGATGCGCTGCGGTACACGACGGACGCGTTTCGGGGGAACGATCGATGAGGACTCACCAGCTCGTGCGCAGGGTCACGGCCCTCCTGGCCTCGGCCGCGGCCGTGGTCGCGTTCGGCGCCGTGCAGGCACAGGCGGCGCCGACGGCGGGAGCCTCCCACGGCTGCCCGTCGGGGGCGTTCTGCATCTATCCGCAGAACGCCGGGTGGAACAACGACCGCCCCTCCCACATCTACTGGTCCGGCCCCTACAACCTGTACGACCAGATCGGCATGCACATCGTCTTCAACAACCAGACGGACGGCTGGGTCGTCGACCTGTGCATCGGCAAGAACGGCACCGACTGCCGCTGGTACATGCTCGAGGGGGCGGTGTCGAACCTCGATCTCACCACGATCAACTCGGTGGTCCTGCGCCCGTACTAGCCGACCGCACGGCCGCCTGTCGACAGCGAAAGGTTGTCATGCCTTCTTCACGAAGTGTGTCACTCGCCCTCGCCGCGGGCGCCCTGCTCGCCGGATTCGTCCCTGCCGCGCAGCCCGCCGCCGCGACCGCCCCGCCCGTCTCCACGGCCGACGAAAAGCGCTGCGAGGTGTGGTGGTCGGACATGCGGCTGTGGTGCTCGCACCGGGCCGGCGCCTACGGGTACGAGCACCGCACGTACGGCTCCGCCTCCCGCGGCCAGCTCTACGGAACGTACGGCTGGTTCGCGTGCTGGGGGCCGCGGCGAACCGCACAGCGGCGGCAACGACGTCTGGTACTGGACCCAGCTCGACAACGGCCAGTGGGGCAACGTCCCCGCTGTCAGCGTCTACACGACGCAGGACCCCCCGCCGGGCCTCAAGCAGTGCTGAGCCGACCGGCACACCGCACCCACCCTCGACTGACGGAAGGAACCATGGACTTAGAGCTTCGCCGTGCGCACGCCCCCGGGTGGGCGACGTGACCGGACCGCACGCGCCCTTCACCCTCCGCCGCGCACCCGCGGCCGCCATGACCGTCTTCGCCCTGCTCGCCGGGCTCCTCGCCCTGGTCCCGTGGCAGGCACCGCCCGCCACGGCCGCCCCCGTGGCGTGCCCGCACTTCCTGGTCATCGGGGCCCGCGGTTCGGGCGAGACGAAGAGCGACTTCTACGACACCGGCAAGCGCGTCGGCGGCGTACTGAGAAACGCCGACCAGACGCTTTACGAGCAGGGGTTCCGCGACCAGGTCGACGTCGTCTACGAGGACCTGGACTATCCGGCCGCACCCGTGCCGTCGGGCCTGAGCAGCCTCCAGGCCTGGTTCGCCTCCGAGGACAACGGCGTCCGCACACTCACCGACCGGCTCAACAACCGGATGGCGGCCTGCCCGCAGACCGTTTTCGGCCTCGTCGGCTACTCCCAGGGAGCGGGCGTCATCCATCGCACCCTGACCAGGCTCGCCGACCCCGCCAAGTGGAGCCGCATCCGCGCCGTGCTGCTCCTCGCCGACCCGTACCGCGACGGCTCCGCCTCGTACAACGACGACATCTTCCCCCAGGACGGCGCGGACGCCCGTCTCATCGAGGGCGGAGCACAGGGGGCCACCCGGGGCCTGCTCGGCCGTGACAAGGGCCCGGCGCTGATGGCGGAACGCATCATCAGCGTCTGCATCAACGGGGACGGCATCTGCGGCTCCCTCTCCGGCCCCTTCGCCACTCCGGGCGACATCTCCGACCGGGCCCTCGGGGCGGTGCAGGCCGCGCTCGGCGGAGCGGTCCACAGCTCGTACGACTTCTGCTGCCGCGGAGTGTGGATCCCGCAGAAGTACGGCGTGGAATTCGCCCGCCTGCTCATGCGCGGTGACCCGTACCGTCCGCTCGCCGACTGCCGACCGCTCCAGGACGTGCCCTCGGAGGCGGCCCGCCGGGCGGTGGAGGCGGCCTGCAGCCAGGTGGCGGCCGGCACCTGGTACACCTGGGGCGGCGGGCACGGTCCGGCTCCCGGGGCCACCTACGGCTTCGTCGACGTCACCGACCCCGAGCGCAGCAAGAACGACCCCTACCGCAAGGGCTTCGACTGCTCGGGCTTCGTCCGCTGGGCATGGGCCCAGGCCCTCGGGCACGACGTGATGGGGCAGCGGACCGCCGCGCAGGAGTTCGCACTGCCCGCCACCGCGCGCTTCACCCCCGCACAGGGCACCGAACCGCTGCGTCCGGGCGACCTGGTCTTCTGGGGCGAGCCGATCACGCACGTGGCGATCTACCTCGGCAACGGGAAGATCGTCGAGGCGCGTGAGTCGGACACCAGGATGATGGTCTCGGACTTCTCCAGTCACCGGCGGTACGCCGGGGCGATCCGGCTCTCCGGTCAGGGCGGGTCCGGCAGTCACAGCACGTGGGGCGACAGCGTCAACGTCCGGTCGGCGCCCGCTCGCGGGGCCACGGTCGTCACGACCTTCGTCGGGCCCACATCGATCACGGTGCAGTGCCAGAAGCGGGGCGAGACGGTGACGGCCGAGGGCATCACCAACGACGCCTGGTCCTACCTGCCCGAGTACCAGGGCTGGATCACCAACATCTACGTGCAGGGCGCGGCCTGGCTGGAGGGGGTGCCGGCCTGCGACGGCAGCCAGGGCGGCGGCACCCGCTTCAGTACCTGGGGCGACGGGGTCAACGTCCGCCCGCTGCCCGCCCGCTCCGGCACCCCGGTGGCGGTGTTCACCGCGCCCATGTCGGTCGCGATCCAGTGCCAGAAGCGCGCGGAGTCCGTGACCGCCGAGGGCATCACCAACGACGTGTGGTCCTACCTGCCCGACTACAAGGGCTGGATCAGCAACATCTTCGTCCAGGGCCCGGCGTGGCTGGAGGGCGTACCGGCGTGCGACGGCAACCAGGGCGGCGGCAGCGGCCGGTTCACGGTGTGGGCCTCCGGCGTCAACACGCGGCTGTGGCCCGGCACCGCGGCCCCGCTGGGCACCGTCTTCGCGTCGCCCACGCAGGTGACGGTCTCCTGCCAGCAGCACGCCGAGACGGTGACCGCCGAGGGCGTCACCAATGACGCGTGGTCGTACCTGCCCGACCACCGGGCCTGGATCAGCAACATCTACCTCCAGGGCCCCGCGTGGCTCGACGGGGTGCCGCCCTGCGGGAGCAGCGGAGCGCCGGTGGGCAACACCGGTCACCACATGTGGGGGTCCGACGTGAAGGTGCGCGCCGACGCCTCCACCTCGACGGCCGTCGTGCACGTCCTCGCCGCGCCGACGACCGTCCGCGTCCTGTGCCAGGACCGGGGGCAGTCGGTGACCGCCGAGGGCATCACCAACAGCGCCTGGTCGTACCTGCCGGACTACAAGGGGTGGATCAGCAACATCTTCATCCAGGGCGCGGCGTGGCTCGACCAGGTGCCCGCCTGCGCGAGCCGCCGCCCGGGCGACCCGCCCAACGTCGTCTGACCCTGCCCCTGACGCTGCCGGCCCCACCGCCGTGCACGGACGGTGGGGCGGTGGGGGCGGCGGTCAGGCACATGGGTGGGTCGCGGCGAGGATCCTCGCCGCGACCCTTGGCCCGCTCGTCGGGGTGGTCAGAAGGTCAGAACTGCAGGGACCAGCTGTTGACGTAGCCCGTGTCGTTGGCCCAGTTGTCGGTCACGCGCAGCTTCCAGGTGCCGTTGGCCGGTTCGCTGGAGGCGTTGACGGTGTAGGTGGCCTGGACGTTGTCCGCGCCGTCGTTGGAGTTGTAGTCCTTAAGAAGGTAGGCGGTGCCGTCGGGGGCGACCAGTTGCACGCGCAGGTCGCCGCGGAAGGTGTGCCGGATGTCGACGCCGACGGTGAGGGTGGAGGGGGCGTTGCCGTTGACGTTGGTGACGGTGATCGGGGACTCGGTGGTGACGTTGTCCCTGATCGGGTAGTCGGTGGTGTTCTCGAACTTCGGACCGGCCGGCGGCGTGGTGGTGCCGGGGTTGGTGTTGAGCAGCTTGTTCGGGGACCCCGCCTTGGCATCTCCGATGGTGACGGTGCTGGCCTGGGCGACCAGGGCGTCGCGTGTCTCCTTGGGGGTGGCGCTGGGGTTGGCGGCCAGGTACAGGGCTGCCGCACCGGCCACGTGCGGGGCGGCCATGGACGTACCGGTCATGGTGCGGGTGCCGGTGTCGCTCTGGTGGCTGGCGGAGACGATGCTGGTACCGGGTGCCCAGATGTCGAGGCAGGGTCCGTAGTTCGAGTTGGAGTAGCGCCTGTCCGAGCTGTCGGTGTTTCCGACGGTGATCGCTTCGGGAAGCTTCGCCGGGGAGGACTGGCAGGCGTCGGTGTTCTGGTTGTTGCCCGACAGCGTCCAGACCACGCCTGAGGCGATGGACCGCTTGATCGCGCCCTCGATGACGGTGTCGGAGGATCCGAAGTACAGGCTGAAGTTGGCCACGGCGGGCTTGACGGCGTTCTGGGTGACCCAGTCGATGCCGTTGAGAGCCTGCTCGGTCGTGCTGCTGTCGTTGCAGTCCAGGATGCGCACCGAAACGAGCTTGACGCCCTTGGCCACTCCGTACTGCGAGCCGCCGACCGTGCCGGCCACGTGCGTTCCGTGGCCGTGCTGGAGGCAGTCGCTGGCGTCGGTGTCGTTGTCGACGAAGTCGTAGCCGCTCTTGGCCCGTCCGCCGAAGTCCTGGTGGCTCATGCGGATGCCGCTGTCGACGATGTAGGCGGTGACGTTGCCGGCGGTGCCGGCGTAGGTGTAGCGACGGTCGAGCGGCAGGGACTTCTGGTCTATTCGGTCCAGGCCCCAGGGCGGATCCGTCTGGGTGGCGGCGGAGTGGCCGATCTGGACCGGCGCGACGTACTTCACCTTGGGGTCGGCGGACAGCTCGCGGGCCTCGTCCTCGCTCAGCTGGGCGGAGAAGCCTCGCAGCGCGTGGTTGTAGACGCGGTGCGCCGTGCCGCCGTACGTCTGGGCGAGCTCGTTCGCCGAAGCGGTCGATACCGTGGTGGCGTTGTCGAGCAGCTGGACGATGTAACGGCCCTTGACCTGCTGGCCTTCGGGGACACTGAGCAGCTTGCCGGGTTCGGGCGTGGGCCCGGGGTCCGCGGCGGCCGTGGGCGCGAGACTTACCGCCGCGGCGGTGATCAGCAGCGCGGTGACGGCTGCTGAAGTCTTCTTACGGGGAAGGGACATTGAGGTCTCCGGTGGGGTGGGATCTCACGTCGCTCCGGAACAGAAAGGCGACATGTCCTCCGTGACCACGAGTGGTGGCAACGGGAGCACCGGAACTCTGGATGCCGCGTGGCACCCGCACAAGCACGGCATCCCCCGATACGGATACGCAAATCGGGCCGCCGGCCGGTGACGCGGAGATGGGCGGGCCTGGACATCAGCGGTCCCGGCATGGCGACCACCGTTGGACCGGCCGTGAGTGATCCCCCAGGACTGTGCGACGGGCATCGGCTCGCACCGGCTTGCCGAAGCCGTGGGCGGTGACGTGGCGAGGGCCGCGTCGGTTTGCCGTCGATGAGGTATCCGTAGAGTGCCGCACCCGGATGGTCAGGGGTGGGCGGGGTTCATAGGATGCGGCAGGCTCTTGCTCGGGGCGTCACGTATGTGCTCCACGTCGACCGGGGCATCCGTCCTCGCGAACGATCGGGGCGCGCGGGTATGCGTAGTCAGCGGGGCGGTGGCATGGGGACGGCGCACGAAGCGACCTGGCGGGCCGAGGTCCGCGGTGTTCTCGCCGGAGAACGCGCGGGTCCGGTGCTGGTCTGGGTGGAGGGTGCGGCCGGCATGGGGAAGAGCCACCTGCTCGCGGAGGTGGAAGCCCTGCCGCAGGCGGTGGACGCGACGCGTGTGGTGTGGCGCTGCGGCGGTCCCGGTCCCGGTCCCGATCTCGGTGCCGCGCCGGAGGCGGACCGCGGGCATGGGCAGGGACCCGTGCTGCTGCTGGTCGACGACCTGCACCTCGCGGACGCCGAGCAGCGGGAACGGCTGCGGATCCTCGTCGAACACCCTCCGCCGGGCCTGGTGGCTGTGGTGGCCTACCGTCCCGAGGAACTGCCCACGGCGGGCCTGCCTCTGAACGCACCGGTTGCCTACCCGCGCGAGCTGAGCGTCTTCAGGCACCGGCTGAGGACCTGGGACGTGAGGCAGGTGGGTGCCGCCGCGCTGGAGATCGCGGGTGAGGGCTGTACGCAGGAGGCGGTCGCGAGGGTGTGCGAGCGTTCAGGCGGGGTTCCTCAGGTGGTGGTCGACCTGCTGTCCGCGATGCGGGAGCGTCCGGACGGGGCGTGCACGGCCCAGGACGTGGAGGCCGCCGGCGTACCAGTCCGGCTGGCCGAGTTGGTGCTGGGCCGGATGTACGGCCTGTCCCCCTCGTACCGTCCGGTCGTCTGGGCGGCCGCGGTCCTGGGCGAGCCTGCCCGGCAGGAGGAGCTGGCGGCCGTGACGGGACTGGGGCCGGAGCAGTGTGAGGAAGCGTTGACCGCGGCGCTGGCGGGCGCGGCGCTGACGGAGTACGACATGGGCCGCTACGGCCTCCCCTCCCCGCTCGCCGCGCTCACCGTGCGGGAAGTCGTACCCGGCCCGGCCCGGCGGGCGCTGCACGAGAGGGCGGCAGGCGTGCTCACCCGCAGAGAGCCGGTGCGATGGACCGCCGTGGCGGAGCACCGCCGGGCCGCCGGCCAGGTTCGCGGCTGGCTACGGGCGGTGGAGAAGGCCACCCGTGCGGCAGCGGAGTCGGGCCGGTACCCGGAGGCCGTCGACCTGCTGGAGCAGACCTTCGCCTCTCCCGCGGTTCCGCCGCAGGACCGTGGCCGACTGGCGCCACTGCTGGCCCACAGCGCGGTCGTCGGACTGCGCTCGGACCGGACCGTCGAGGTACTGGCACAGATCGTCGGGGACGCGGCGCTGCCCCTCGCGGTACGGGGTGAGGTGCGGCTCGACCTGGGACTGATGCTCCGCAACCAGGCCGGTGACTTCGCTGCCGGCTGGCGGGAACTGGAAGCCGCCGCCGGGGAACTGCGTCAGGCCCGACTTCCGCTGGCCGCACGCGCGATGACCTCACTGGCCATGCCCTACTGGCCGGGCCCCTCCCTCGAGGTCCACCAGCGGTGGCTGCGCGAGGGCACCGAGATCGCGGAGGCCAGCAGTGATCAGGCCGTGCGTGCGGCGGTCCTCGCCGACCGCGCGTGGTTCAGCTTGAGCTGCGGTGCGCCCGACGCCTGGGAGTTGCTGGATGCGCTGCCCACCGACAGCCCGAACCCCGCGTGCGCGCTGCATGCCGCACGCGGCCTGTGCAATGCCGCGGACGCCGCGCTCTGGCTCGGTTTCTACCAGCGGGCGGAGGACCTCCTGTCCGAGGGCCTGGAGCTGTCCGCCAAGCACAGGGCCCCGTATACCCGGCACACCGCGCTGGGGACCCGACTGTGGTGGGAGTGGTGGACGGGCCGCTGGGACGGTCTGGCCGAACGATGCGAAGAGTTCGTCACCGCGACCGCTGACATGCCGGTGATCGCCTCCGACGCCCGCATGGTGCGCGGCCTGCTCGCCTTCGCCCAGGGCGAGTGGAGCACGGCACGGTCCTGCCTGGCCGGTCCTCATGCGCCCGCGCGGGAGAACACGCCCACGCCTTGCGCGGCCACCACCTCCGGCACGCTGATCCGCCTGGCGCTGGCCCGCCAGGACCTGTCCGCCGCCGCCGAGCAGGCCCGCAGCGCCTGGGCCGACACGGTGGCCAAAGGCGTATGGGTGTGGGCCGCGGAACTCGCCCCCTGGGTCGTGGAAGCACTCGCACGAGCAGGCGATGTGAACGCGGCCGAGGCGGTGGTACGTGACTTCGCGCGCGGCATCGCGGATCGCGAGGCCCCGGTCGCCCGTGCCGCGCTGGCCTGGAGCCGGGCCGCGCTCGCCGAGGCCGAGGGCAGCCTGCTCGAGGCCGCTGAGCACTACAGGGACGCGGCATCCGCCTATGGCGCACTGCCCCGGCCCTACGCGCGGACACTCACCGCCGAAAGAGCGGCACGCTGCACACTCGCGGCCTGCCGTGCGGAAGCCGGCGGAGACGACGGGGCCGGACTTGGCAGGGGGGCAGAGGACACCCTGGCGCACGCGGTCACCGAGCTGGAGTCCTGCGCCCAGCAGTTCAGCGACCTCGGCGCGGCCTGGGACGCCGCCCACACCCGGTCCTTCCTGCGCATCCAACGGCCGGCCGTTCCGGGCCACCAGCCGGCCTCCGGCGGACACCCCCATCAGCTCACCCTCCGGGAGAGCGAGGTGGTCGAGCTCGCGATCAAAGGGATGACGAACCGGGAGATCGCGGCAACCCTGCACCTGTCTCCCCGCACGGTGGAGCAGCACATCGCCCGTGCCATGCGCAAGACCGGCGCGCTGTCCCGTTACGACCTCGGCCACCATCTGACGTGACGGGACGGTCGGCTTCCGACCGGTGAAGTGGGCATCGAGCCCCGGAGGTCACTCACTTCGGGTCACCTTGTCCATGAGTCCGCTGTACGCGAGCTGGAGCGGTCAGCCCCGGCTACGGACGCCATCACGGCCACCGCCGTCCGAGTCGCCCGGGGCCACAGAAGGCGCCCCGCTGTCAGGGTGGTGCCCACCCACATGCTCATGCAGAACGGGCAGGTCAGCAGCTCGCCGACCGTGTGCTTCGACCCATGGCGGGGGCGCTCGCTGACCTCACTGGGCCCCTGTGCGCCCTCGTAGGTGGTGAAGGGCGTCCGCAGCGGGCTGGTGACCGCGCCCTTGGTCAGGAGTCGGCTGATCCGGAAGGTCGCGACCGCGGTGAGGGCGATGTCCAGGGCGTCATGCCGCTCCGGCGGCCGACCGTAGCGCCGGATCAGGGCGGCCCACCCTCCGGCGTAGGCGGCGTAACCTGCCAGCGCCATCGAGTAACCGCCCATCGGCCGCTCGTCCCGTTCTCCGTCGGCCGTTCCTGCGTCCTGTTGCGGGCCCATGGGCTTTCCTCTCGTCGTCCGGTGAGCGGGTGCCCCCGGAGGCAATCGTCAACCCCCGCGAGATGCACGCGCGTGGGGTAGCCGGCGGAAGTGGGGCGGACGTCCGCACTCGGCAGGTCACGCGTCGTCGAGGCCGGTCAGCGGCTCTCTGCATGCGACCGCCGCCAGGGACAGCGTCCGGCACCCCCAGTGTGTCGACCACGACGGTGCCCGCGTACGCCCGCCCGTGACCGTCAGTCGGAGACGCCGGTCTCGCCGGGCAGCGGCCGGGGCTCCAGGGGACGGACGGCGGGGCCCTGGATCACGGTGCCGTCGGTGTCGAACCGCGATCCGTGGCACGGGCACTCCCAGGCCCGTTCGGCGTCGTTGAAGTGAACCAGGCAGCCCAGATGGGTACAGCGCGCGGACACGGCGTGGGCCGTGCCGCTGTCGTCGCGGTACACCGCGCAGCGCCGGCCGCCGACCCGTACGACCGCCCCCGAACCGGGCGCGATCTCCTCGACGCTGTCCACGTGGGAGGCGCGAAGCCGGTCACCGACGAAGTGCTTGAGGACGGACCCCTGCACCTTGAGGAGGGAGGACGCCTCCCGGGGGTGCAGGCGCCGCGGGTCGTACAGGGAGGCCCAGGGCAGCTCCTCGCCCGTGATGTGCGCGGTCAGGAGCCGGCCCGACATGACGCCGCTGCTCATGCCCCAGCCGCCGAACCCGGTCGCCACGTACACGTGCCGGGCGCCGGGATGGAAGCGTCCGACGTACGGCACCTGGTCGGTGGTCGTGTTGTCCTGCGCCGCCCACCGGTGGGTGATCCGCGCGAACGGGAAGCGCTCCTCGGTCCAGGCGGCGAGCCGCTCGTAACGCTCGCTCACCTCGCCGACACCGGGCTTGAACTTCTCCCCGGTGACGATGAGCAGCCGCTGGTTCTCGCCGTACGGAGCGGTGCGCACCGACCGGGTGTTCTGCTCCTGCGTGATGTACGTGCCCCCCGGGTCGCGGTCGGCGGGAACCGTCGCCGCGACGACGAGTTCACGGTGGGGTTCGAGCCGGGAGAACAGCAGCGCGCGGTCGAAGACCGGGTAGTGCGTGGCCACCACGACGTCACGGGCGACGATCTCCCCCCCGGCCTCGGTGGTGAGCCGGCACGGCTCGCCCTCGTCGAGGGAGACGATCCGGGTGCGTTCGTACACCTTCCCGCCCCGGCCGACGAGGTCGGCGACGAGCGCCAGGAGGTACTTGCGCGGATGGAACTGGGCCTGTTCCTCCACCCGGACGGCGCCCGCCACGGGGTACGGCAGGCCGGTGTCCGTCACGAACGACGCCGCCAGCCCGGCTTCGCGCGCCGCGTCCGCCTCGGCCCTGAGCCGGTCGACCGCTTCCTCCGACTCGGCGTACGCGTATCCCGGCAGGCGCTCGAGGTCGCAGTCGATCCCCAGCTCCGCCGCGACGCGCTCGACGTACTCGACGGCCTCCTGCTGCGATCGCGCGTACTGCCGTGCGCCTTCCGCGCCGAACGACTTGCGCAGCTGCGCGTAGATGAGTCCGTGCTGGGCGGAGAGCTTCGCCGTGGTGTATCCGGTGACGCCGGCTGCGACGCGGTCGGCTTCCAGCAGGGCGACGCTCCGGCCGGCCCGGGCCAGTTCCCACGCCGTGCAGATGCCGGCGACGCCACCGCCGACCACCGCGACGTCGACCTCCAGATCGTCGGTCAGGCCGGGGTACCGGGGACCCTCGGCGGTCTCCATCCAGTACGACTCGTAGGTGCCGGGCAGTCGCGTCATGTCAGTGCTCTCCTGTCACAGGTGTTTCCAGGCGCCGCTGCCGGTGGCAGTGGGGTCGCCGCCGACGGACGAGTTCCGTCCCCGGCCGGGCGGTGGCCCGTCTCCGGCCCCGAGCGCGCCGATGTCTGCTCGGGGGGGCCGGACGCCGCCTCGACAGCAGCCAGGAGCTCTCCGGTACCCGTTCCGCCCAGTGGTATCCCTCCTTGCCGCTTGCCGCTTGCCGCTGGCTGCGCCGGGCAGGACACGCTCTTGCCCCTCACTCTCCGAGCCGGGGCGGGCTCCCGGGTCCTCGCTGCTGCGGGCACGCTCGTTTTCGTTGTTGTCGGCCCCTCAGTGAACCGCGCGAAGCTCGCACAGCGCGGTTCCTCTTCACTCAGCGTGTCGGAGCCCCGGGAGAGCCTGGCGCCCCTCGCGCAGCGGGAACGGGAGGCGCAGCGGCCGGTGTACAAGCGATGCGGAAGGAAGCGCACCGACGAGCACGGGGAGGCGACCACCATGCACCGGACGGTCGGGCAGGCCGGGGACATGTGTCCGTCCGCGGTCCATGCCACCCCGACGACGACGCTCGGCTGGACGCCGCCACCCGAGCATCCCGGCGCCACCGGCAGACACGATGATGAAGGCTGCTGACCGCCCCTTGCGGACCCGGCGTTCCGCCGCCTGGATACACTGCCCTGTCGGGCGGGACTTTCCCCGGCCCGTACCGGGACGGCGGCAGGCGGCTTGATGCGAAGGAGTCCGAGTGTGGATTCCCCCCATGCGGTGGGCTCGCCCCGGACGGGGCCCGGGAGGGCCGCGTTGGAGGTGAGCCCGCTGACCGGTCGTTCCGGGATACGTGCCCGTGGTGAGATCAGCGCCCTCACCCGCCCGTCGTGGGAGCGGGCCCTGTCCGAGCTGGCCCGGCGGCACGCGGGCGTGTCGTACCTGGAGCTGTCGGATGTGACCTTCGTCGACATGGCCGGGGCAACCGCGCTGGCGGTCACCGCCGTGCACCTGCCCGACGGGAGATTCGTGGTCGAGAACCCCCCGCCACAGCTGTCGCGGGTGCTGGAAATGTTCTGGCCGGGCCTGGACCGGATTGAGGTGGCTCTGTGACGAGCACGGTGACCACCCACGAGGCGTTCGTGCACCCTGCCCTCTTCTACCGAACCGAGCAGGAGTACACGCGGCGGACCGTGAGCTTCCTGCGCGAGGGACTGACCAACGGCGAGCCGATGGCCGTGGCCGTGCCCGGCCCGAATCTGGAGCTCATCACGGCAGGTCTGGGCGGGGACGCCGAGGGCATCCTGTTCCTGGACATGACCGAGGCCGGCCGCAACCCGGGGCGGATCATCCCCAAGGTGCTGCGCGGATTCGCCGACGCCCACCCGACGGGACGCGTGCGGATCATCGGCGAGCCGATCTGGGCCGGACGCAGCGCGGTGGAGTACCCGGCGTGCGCGCAGCACGAGGCGTTGATCAACGTCGCGTTCGAGGGCCGGGCGGTGACGATCCTGTGCCCCTACGACGAGGTGCGGCTGGACCCGCAGGTGATCGCCGACGCCCGGGTGACCCACCCGACCCTCATCAGCGGGGAGGGACACGAGTCGGTCAGCGGTGTCTACGACTGGCGGGCGGTCGTCGACCGGTACAACCAGGCGCTTGTGCCCGCACCGGACGCCGTGGCCTTCTCCTACGCTGCCGAGGACCTTCCGGCGGTCCGCCGGTTCGCCCTCGACCAGGCGACGCGGCTGGGCCTGGCCGCCGGGGAGCCGCTGATGGATGTGGAGCTGGCGGTCGCGGAACTGACGACCAACAGCGTGGTACACGGCGGAGGCCGCGGGACACTCGCCATCTGGGCCGAGCAGGGGCAGCTGGTGTGCGAGGTCCGCGATGCCGGCCGGCTGACCGATCCGCTGGCCGGCCGCCGCCCGCCGGAGCCCGGCCAACTGGGGGGCCGGGGCCTGATGCTGGTCCACTACGTGGCCGACCTGGTGCGCGTGCACACCGACGACGACGGCACGACCGTGCGCTTCTACCTCAGCTTGTGACAGCGCGCGGGCGTCCACCTGTACGGGTGGCTGCACGCCCCTCGGCACCGGCCGGCCCGCACCTCGCGGCTGACCCACCGCACCGGGGTCGCCGTCATCTGCTCGTCCTCACCGCCGCCCGCGCCGGGGTGGCAGCGCCAGGCAGCCGTACCTGTGGTCGTCAGCGGCCACGAGGAGCAGCGGCCCGGATGTCACGCCGGGACGAGGTCTGCGCGGCGCGCGGTCAGGGCCCCGCCGGCCACCATGCCCAGCGTGATGGCGGTGACAATCGTGATCAGCTTGATCAGATCGGTGAAGCCGGCGATGAGATGACCTCCGGCCAACGTGGTGAGCCCGCGCATGCCGAGCGACCCGACAGTGAGTGTGAAGAAGCCCGGCAGCAGCAGGACCAGGCGCGGCGGCATACCAGGGCGGCGATACAGAAGATTGGCCGCGGCGGTCAGGACCACGGCCGCCGTGAACGTGCCGACCGTCTCGCCGGCAGCCTTCGTCACCAGCGACTGCACCCCCACCGTGACGTAAACGAGTACGAGGAGTACCGGCAGCAGACGCAGCCGAATCGCGAACGCGAGCACGGTTCCGAGGGTGAAGACCACCCAGCCGCAGAAAAGCGCCCAGCGCGGCAGGTCGGAGACCGCTGCCACATCGAACAGCGACCGCGTGGAAGAACCCGTCAGTGCCACTCCCAGCAGGACTCCGAATGTAGAGCTGCACCAACAGGTACACGGCGTACACCAGCCGGATCGCACCGGTGGTGATCAGCCCCGCGCCCAGCTCGGCCGCCGCGGCGCTCAGATAGTCACCGGGCACAAAAAGAACAGTGCGGGCAGCATCAGCAGCACCGGTCCGCCGTGCGCGACGTCCCGGGCGAAAACCTCGATCGCGGCTTCAGCGCCACCATCTGATCAAGACGGAACACCTCCGGCACGGCCCGCACGGTCACCGTCGTCGCTGCTCCCGCACCAGCCCCGACCGTGACGACGGCACCGTCGGGAACCACCACGAGCGACGCCCGATGGCCGTACGCCTCGGCCGCGCCGCGCGCGTTGCGATCGACCAGATGAGCACCTTCACCAGAAGAGGAGAGGAAAACCCTGACCACCTGGGCCACGAACGCCACCACCTCGGCGTCCGGAGCGTCTCCGCCCTCACTGATCGCCGCCGCCCTGGTCGATTCCACGACTCGTCCTCCCAACAGCTCACCAGCACAGAAAGCCGCCACGCCCGGCCCGACAGCGAGCAAGGGGCGTACGGGTCGATCGTGTGGCGCGCGCCGACATGGGCGAGCGCGAGGGCCGTGGTGGCTGTGAGGCTGGTGCTGCGACGCCTGGGGTGTACGGTCAGCAGTCCTCCTCGAACTTCACCGCGGTGAGCTCGACAGGCTGTCCGTTGAGCGCGGTTCCCGCCGGAGGAGTCTGGTTGCACACCTTCCAGTTGGATTCCATCAGGACCATGCGGCCACGTGGAGAGGCGTCGGTGACGGTCAGGCTGGTGGAGCTGTCGAGGCTCCGGCGGGCCACCTTGACGGACTTTCCGGTGAAGTCGGGCATGGTCGTCGCGGTCTCCGGCTCGCTCGCACCCTGGTCGCTGCCGGGACAGTCCTCTTCCAGCTTGACCGTCGCGAAGTCGATCTTCACATCGGTGGGGTGCTCGCCGGCTGCCGGGGTCTGTCCGCAGACCTTCCAGTTCCGGTCGAGGGCCTGCATGCGCCCGCGGCCGAGAGCATCGTGGGAGTGCAGGCGGGAGAAGCCGGCGGCTTGTGCCTGGTCCTGAGCGGACTGGAGGCCCTTGCCGGTCATGTCCGGCAGGGCGCCCGTCTCGGCTTCGGCCTTCGGAGCCTTCGTCGTGGCGGCGGGAGTCGGCTCGGTGGATCGTACGGAGCGGGGCTTGTCCGAATCGGTCTTGCCGCCCTCCTCGCAGGCGGTGAGAGTGAGAACGAGGGCGGCAGCTGCGAAAAGGCCGGTGGTCTTGATGCGCATTGGTCCAGTCTGTCGGACCGTGTACGCAACGTTGTGACTCTTGACCTGGTTGTGATGAGCGGCCCCGGTTGATGTGGCGGGCGCGGCGTCTGCGCGGCGTTTTCGCCGCCTTCGCTCGCGCTGGGCAGTGCGCATGAGCGGGAAGATCTCGGCCGGGCGGCCGCAGGGCGTGGCCCCGAGGTCCGCGTACGCCGTTCCGTACGCCGCCCTCCGATGCGGCCCGTTCCGCCGGACGGTCTCTAGTCGGTCTGTTCCTGGGGCGCCGGGGTTCCCGGGCCGGCAGCCGGTCGGCCTTCGCTCGGTGTGTCGGCGTCGGTGGTGCCGTCGTCGGGGGGCGCGTCGGTTCCGGCAGGCTTCTTGTCTCGGGCGTGCTCACCTTCGGTGCCGCGTATGTCGGGCGCTTCGGGGCCGAGTGGGGGCAGGTCGGGGGTGACGGCGTTCGGTGATGTCGGCACCGGGTCGGGAAGCTCCGGTTCGGGAGGGCTGGCCATCGGATTCTCCTTGCTCGGTGTTTGGCGGTTCTCTACGTCGGCTTCCCTTCTCAAGGGCCTGCATTCCTCCGCCGTTGGCCGTGGGGCGCGCCGCGCGGTCAAGTGGTAGTCCGCCGTCGAGCGGCTCGACGCGCCGGGAGCAGAGGAGTGCCGTGAGGGAAACCCGCCAGGAAATCGGAGCCCGGGGAAAAGCGCCCTTCGGTGGGGGTGTCGGTGGGCGGGGCCGTTGGGGGCCGGCGTGAGCAGAGTGCAGGGCACGAGATCCGAGAGGAGACGTGCCGTGCACGATGTGCTGTACCCCGCCGTTGGTGGCGGGTCCTTCGACCGGCTGGATGCCGACTGGGCCGCGCTGTGCCCGGATGCGGCCCTGCAAGCGGGTGGGCGACCGATGGCCGCCTTCGGAACGGCATCGCGGCGTCCAGGCGATGCTCCCGCATCGACTTCCGTCCCGGCGGGCCCGCCGCCAGTCAGATGCTCGACACGCTGCGGCGGGTCCCGCCCGAGCTCGCCGCCGCTCACGGACCCTGGCCCGCCTCACGCAAGCCACCGACTCCAGGCCGAGGCAAGAACCGGTGCCCGGGCCTGGCGGGTGGGCGGCCTCGGGACGAGGGTCAGGTGACCGGCTCGGCTACGAAGAGGGGGATCTCGCGTTCGGCCTTGCGCTGGTAATCGGCGTAGTCGGGGAAGGCGTCGACGGCCCGCTGCCACCAGATGCGGCGTTCCTCACCGGTCACGACGCGCACTTTCATGTCCCACTTCCGTGTCTCGTCGCGGAGCTCGATGTGGGGCGAGGCGATGAGGTTGTGGTACCAGACGGGGTGCTTGACGGCGCCGCCGTTGGAGGCGACGAGTGCGTACGCACCCTCGTGCTCGACCCGCATGAGAGGGGTCTTGCGGAGTTTGCCGCTCTTCGCGCCGATACTGGTGACGAGGACCACGGGCATGCCCCGCATGGTCGTTCCTTCGGTGCCGCCCGACGACTCGTACAGGTCGACCTGGTCTCGTACCCACTGGGACGGGCTGGGTTCGTAGGTTCCTTCGAGCGGCATGCCGCTGTCCTTTCGTCGTGGTCAGTGGCGGCCGGCTTGTCCGGAGCGCGCCGCTGCGCCCAGTCCATCACGGCCGACGCGGGTGTCACCAGGGGATCGCCGGGCGGGGCTGGGGTGAAGGCGAGGCCCGGGCCATCCTCCCGGGGCAGCAGCGGTCTTGCGGCGGCTGCTGCTGGATGACTGCGACACGTTCGTCACCCAGGAGACGGCGGAGGCGCTGCTCGAACGCGGGGATGTGCTGGGGCTGCGCATGGTGCTGAGCGCGTTCGTCGGCGCGGATGAGGACACTACCGATCAGCTTGATGCGGCAATCTTCGACGTCTGCGGTCAGCTGGAGGAGGAGGGACGGCGCCTCGCGGCACTGTGTTCGGCGCTGGAATCGGATGCGGATGCCTCGGTGAGCGGGGAAGCCCGCAGGATTCTCGACCTGCTGGGCCCGCTCCAGTGAGGCCGAAGGGCCTGCCGACGGCATGCGTGCGGCCGCCGCGTTCCGGGCGGGCCCATCACCGGCCGGCCTGGAGTCGCCCGGCGGCTTTTCGGTGGTGCGGCGAGGGGCGATGAGACGCGGGACGCCGCCTGCCGGCCGGGGCGTGCCGTCGCCTCGCCCTGGCCCGGCCAGGCCCAGCCCGGTTGCCGCGGCGACATCCGGCCGGGACGAACAGATCGTGAACCCGGCCCTCTCCCGCTGCGGTGTGCGGGCATTCCGGGGGCCGAAGCTCTCGGCGCGGCCCGCCGACCGCGGCCGCCTCCGCTCCGTCCACCACGGCGCTCCGCCCCAGTCTGTCCCCGTCGGCGCCCACCCGGAGACGGCGACGGGGCCGGGGCCGCGACGCCGTCCCCGGCTACCGGTGCCCGAGGACTTGATCCACCCCGTCGAAGGTCGCGCCGCAAACGGCGAGGACGTCACGTACGACGCCGGGGCGTGCCGTCATCGCCAGGAGCAGGTGTTCGTCACCGATGGTCTTGTCCTTGCGGGCCAGGGCCACCCGCAGGGACTGCTCGAGGATCGTCTTCGCCTCCTTGGTGAACGGCCGGTGCGCGGACCCGGCCCGGCGCAGCCAGCCCGTCTGCCGGCTGCCGCGCGCCAAGGCGCCTTCGCCGTGGGCCTCTTCGACGCGGGACACGATCTCGGTGACATCGATCCCGAGCCCGGCCAGCGCCTCGGCATCCGCCGCAGAGATGCCGCCGCGCCGCCGTGCCTGGTCGAGTCCGTCCACCACGGCCTCACGCCGCACCTCCAGGGCGGCCAGCGCGTACGCACCCTTGGTCCCCTCCGCGTCGAGCAGCGCGAGCAGCAGATGACCGGGTTCGACCTGCGCGTCACCGCGCTGCTCGGCCTGTCCCACAGCGCCCATGACCACGGCCCGGGCGCCGTCCGTGAACCGCTCGAACATCACTGCCTCCCGTATTTCTTGTGTACGGCCTGCCTGCTCACCCCGAGCTCGGCGGCGATCTCCTGCCAGGACCAGCCCTGACTGCGCGCGCTGCGCACCTGGACGGCTTCGAGTTGTTCGAGCAGGCGCCGCAGCGCGGCTACCGCCCGCAGTCCGACCCGTGGGTCGCGATCTCCCGCCCGCGCGGCGAGATCCGTTGCTTCGGTCATGCTGTCAACCTAGATTGACGAGCATCGACGTGTCAACCCGGGTTGACGGTCCCGGGGCACCTGGGATGCCGCGCTCGTGTGCCGCCAAGTCGGTACGTTCACGGCGGCGTTGCTTGCCGCAGGTGCACGGACGGGGGTCGGAGGGTTGTTCGCGCACGTGCAGCAGGAGTTGCGCCGCAGGCGTGACCGGGAGTGGGTCCCCGGCCTGTGTATTCATGCCGGTCGTGCCGGGCCGGTACCGGTGGACAAGCCCGGTCGGGTGGGCAAGCCCGGTCGGGCTGACGACACCTCTCATTCGACACCCACGAGAGGTTCTCGGTCCGTATCGGTCCGGGGCGGCGTGGTCCAGGGCGGGACGTGTGTGGTCCGCACACAGCCGTGGAGACCTCACCCCGTTGCTGGGCCGGCTCCGCCCATGTGTCGTCCCGCGCGCCCCTCCACTCGGCTCGGTGATGCCGGGGGCGTGGGCCGCCGGATACCCGCACCGGTGGACGGCAACCCAGAGGCCGGGGCTCGTCGACCATACTGTGACCGGCACAAGGGCCGTCGTCCGACCGAACGGCGATCAGCGGGGCGGCAGGCCCCGGGCAGGACCGGACGAGAATGGAGACCTGTGATGGATGCCGAGGAATGCTGGCGCCGCTACGGGTTGCGCCCCAGCGGCGCGGACCTCGACGAGATCCGCGAACTGCTGAAAGAGCACACCGCGCGCGAGCGACGCGTCCAGGGCAGGGGCGACACAGAGCTGATGAGGCTCTGCTGCTTCTACCTGTTCACCAGCGGCGAGCTGGACGACGTGCTCCTGATCTGGAGTGCGAAGCAAGCCAGCTTCGACGCGGCGTGCTCCATCGACATCGAGTTCCCGCTCGGGCACGGGCTCGACGTGACGAAGGCCCACCTCTCGGCCCAGCGGGCCCCTTCTGCGACGGCGGCACTGGATCGACTGCGCGAGCTCGAGGGAGACGGTGCATTCGAGGCCTTCTCGGTGAAGGAGCGCTCCGCCGCGTACGACCGGTACTACAGCGACTGACGAAGTGCCGTCCATCCACAGACGGGTAAGACATCGTCCCCCGCCGCCTCGGCGTACCTGGGCTGTTGCCGTTCGGGGTGTGGCTCCGGCTTCTCGTGGGGAGGCGAGCCGTGGCGCGGGGGCCACGTCGGTATGTGAGGGGGAGGGGATCGGTTGCGTTCCCTTCAGGCTGCTCACGGCGGGTGTGTTCTGCCGGTGGTGAACCCCGGCCCGGATGTGCCCGGGTGGTCATTACGGTCGAGTGTTATGACGACGATTACCACGCGCCCGGTCGAATACCTGGCTGACGGTCTGACCATGAGGGGGCATCTTGCGCTTCCGGCCGGTACGGGCCGGGCGGCTGCGGTGTTGCTCGGCCCGGAGGGCACGGGACTCAGCGACGTCGAGCGCCGCCGTGCCGACGCCCTTGCCGAACTGGGTTACGTCGCCCTGGCCTTCGACCTCCACGGCGGCGGCCGCTACGTGAGCGACCCGGAGGAGATGCTCGCCCGCTGCCTGCCGTTGCTCGAGGACCCTGACCGGATGCGGCAAATCGGTCACGCGGCGCTGGATGTGCTGCGCGCCGAACAGCGGACCGATCCCCGCCGGATCGCCGCTGTCGGCTACGGCACGGGCGGGGCGATCGCGGTGGAGCTGGGCCGCGCCGGTGTCGAGCTGTGCGCGATCGGGACCGTCAACGGGCTGATCACGGGCCGACCGGGTGAGGCGGCGCGTATCGGCTGCCCGGTGTGGGCCGGGGTGGGGTCGGAGGATCCGATCATGTCGCCCGCGCAGCGGGAGGCGTTCACGGCGGAGATGCAGGCCGCGGGTGTCGACTGGCGCCTGACAATCTACGGTGGCGCACTGCACGCCTTCCACCACCCGACGGTCGGCCACACGGTGCTTCCCGGCGTCGGGTACCACCCGGAACACGCGCAGCGGGCCTGGCGCGACATCGTCGGCCTGCTCGCCGAGTGCCTGCCCCTGACGGACTGATCCGGACGCTCCGGGCCCGGCCCAGCTGGTGAGGTGACCAGCACCCCCGCGGATGACATGCGGCGACTCCTTGCAGCGCGAGGACGGGCCTGCCCCCGCGGCTCAGGCGGTACGGCCTGCGGGGCGCCCCGCAGGCCACCCGAACGACCACCGGCGCAACTGGCGCATGGCCTCTTCCAGGTCATCGCGGGCGTACGCCACCTCCAGTCCTGGCTGCCGGATGTCGGATGCGTTCAGACAGCGGCCGGGTTGCGGGCGCCTACGCGGCATCGCCCTTTCTGGTCTGCTCGCCGGGATCCTGCCCCGCACGCAGCGGGTTCCGCACGCACGAGCGCCCCCGCCTCGCGGGGGTGCAGAGGCATACCCGGCCAGGTGCCGTGGCCAGACGCCGCACGGGCCGACCGCCTTGCCGACCCTGGGGAGGCCGCTGTCACGCATACGAGCCCGAGGCTGCGGCCCCTGAGCAGTCGGCGCGGGAGCGGGGCGTGTACCGGCGCCCCTGTGAACACCGGATTTCCCTCCCGCAGTACTGCGGGCGCTCCCGCCTCCCCTGGCTGCGCCCGGAAGCTGCCGCCGGCGGCCGGCCTTCCGCCGCCCTCGACTGTCTGACGCGGACCCCGGGGCCTTGACTGCAACCGACATCAGTCTCAGAGCGGGTTGTTGGGCGATGCTCCCGGGCTGGTGGATCCCGCTGTAAGGGCGGCTGAACCCGCCGCCTATTCTGAACGCGTTCAGTAAAGGTGAGGTGGGATGGGTGAGCACGTCAGTGAGACGGTGGACGGTGCTGGTCGCCGCGTTGGCATGGGTCTGCGTCGCTTGCGCCGACGCGGGCGGAGACGCCGCCCACGTTGACCGGTCGACGCTTGCGGGCGAGTGGAGCAGCCCGGGTGGCGCCCGTCTGCACCTGGGCGCGGACCTGTCCATGACGGGAGAGCGCCTGCACAGCGCGATGCTGGGAGGCACCTCGTGCCCTGACGCCGCCACCGGACACTGGAGCTTCTACAGCCCGCCCGACGAGACGGGAACGGCATTCGCCGATGACGGGTTCACCAGCGGTGACACCCTCTCCCTGCGCATCGACGATCCGAGCGTGTCCTGCCTTCTGTCAGTCCGGGTCCGGCGGGACGAGCACGGACTCAATCTCTGCCTGCTGGAAGACCTCGACTCCGGCTGTTCAGCCGAAGAGCTTCTCCGCTCGGAGCCGACGTTGCCGGCAGGGCGGACAGCGAAGTGACTGAGCATTCCCAGCGTGGACGCACCACGACTGCTCCACCGGATCGGCGAGCGGCCCCGGCACCGCGACGCACCGAGGCCGTCGGTGTCCTGGAGCTCCATGGCATGGCGCAGCGGCCGGAGCGTCGGGAACCGCCGGAGCGGGCGTGCCGCTGCATCGGGCATGCCCACCGCGTTCCCGCGCGCTTGGCAACCCCTTTGCCCGCCCCGCGGCAGTGGTTGCGAGCGGTCGGACAATGATTCGTCCGCACGAAACGCTGTCTCTACGCTGAGCCGGAGCGGGAGCGCGCGCGCTTTCGCAGGCTGCGGTGCCGTGGCAGAGCGGTCCATTGCGGTCGTCGTGGGCGAGGTCCCTCCCACGGCGAGTGACGAAGAGGGGGCGGACCTGCTCCCCTTCCGTCTCGCGGGTTCGAATCCCGTCGGCACCGCAGCCGACCAGGACGGCGACGGCACCGGGATCTGCCGCAACGCGGCGGGCCCGCAACGAACCCGTACGGAACGGTCTCCCGCTTCGCCGGGGTCACGAACGGTGTCTGGTAAGTGACCCCATGTCAGTACCGGGGCCTACATTGACCAGTTGCGCGGACATCGCGTCGCGTGATCGTTCAGGGAGGGGGCTTCGGCCTTGCCGTTCGTCAAGGGATACACCAAGCAGGACGGAACGCCGGTGCGGGCGCACTGGAGAGCGCCGGCCGGAACGCATCAGCAGACGGTGCTCGCGGTCGGGATCGTGGCGGCCGTGTTCGTCTTCGGCGGCTCCGGCACCCCGGCGGGCAGCGGAACGGGACCGGGGCGGTCACCGGCGCCGCGGTCCTCGTCAGCGGTGACGTACCCGGTCACGTGGCCCGGCTGGGACGACCCTGCACCCTCCTTGGCCCCGGCACCGGTCCCGACGGTGTCGTATCCGGTCCGCTGGCCCGGCTGGGAGCAGCCTGCGCCGCGTCCGGTGCCGACGGTGTCGTACCCGATCAAGTGGGACCGCGACGGAGACGGCCGGTGAGCCGCCGCCCGGCCCGACGCCGGTCCCGCAAAGCCGGTACCAGCGAGCAGCTCATCCTGGCGCTGGGCACTCTCGTCATCGCGGCGGCTGTGATCGCGGCGGTCATCGACTTCGTACGCGCCCGTCCCTGGGTCCCCCTCCTCCTGGTACTCGTCATCGGCGCAGCGGCAGCTGCCT
Source organism: Streptomyces sp. NPDC003327 (assembly GCF_053589515.1). Taxonomy (NCBI): domain Bacteria; kingdom Bacillati; phylum Actinomycetota; class Actinomycetes; order Kitasatosporales; family Streptomycetaceae; genus Streptomyces; species Streptomyces sp. NPDC003327. The sequence continues at coordinate 63,952 of NZ_JBSFSA010000004.1, forward strand.
GGCTGGTCGCCAGACAGCGAGCCGCGCGGTGGGAGCGGGTGCGCCTCCAGGGGCTGCGGTACGCGCTGACGCAGCTGGACGGGCTGCATCACCGGCAGTTCGAGCACGCCGTCCGGGATCTGATGCGCCGAGACGGGTGTGCGGACGCGGTGCAGGTCGGCGGTGCCGGCGACAACGGTGCGGACGTGAAGGCCACCGACCCCTACGGGCGGCTGTGGGTGATCCAGTGCAAGCACCGGCGGGCCGGACTGTCCGGGGCAGCGGTGGGCACCCCGGATCTGCAGGTCCTCAACGGCACCGGCCGCCCGGTCCACCACGGCGACGTCGTCGTCCTCATCACCAACGGCAGGTTCTCCCGGCCGGCCCTCGACTTCGCCCGCTCCCAGCGGTTGCACCTGGTCGACCGTGCTCTCCTGGGTGAATGGGCCGCCGGCTCCCGCCCCCTGTGGGAACTGCTTCGGGCCGTGCCGCCGCCCCGACGGCCGACGTCCCTGTCCTGAGAGAACCCCGCCCGACAACAGGTCGAGCGATTCTCAGCGAGGGTTGAGTGAGCCACTTTCACCCTGTGCTGAAGGGTAAGAAGGCTCAGTTGAGGGTCAGGAAGCTGCCCGCCTCGTTGCCGTACTCGATCCAGGCGCCGGACCGGGCGTTCGCTGGGACGCCGGACCAGGCGGCGGTCAGGTCGGTCGGCACGCCGGGGGTGACGCGGGCCCGGTCGGGCGTGACGGTGACTTTGCCGGTGGCGGGGCTGTCCGCGGTGATGTGGTTCGCCTGGTAGGTGTACGGGGTGACGGTCTCGTGGTCCGTCCCCATGGCGACCAGGGACACGAAGAGGGCGTCGGCCGTGGGATGCGGCACGGTGATGGTGACCGTTCCGTCGCTGTCGGGGACGGCGGTGTGGACGTCCTGGAGGACCCCGTCGACCTTGTTGCCCCACAGGACGCCCGTGATCGTGTCGTCCGCCGCGTCGAAGCGGACGGTGATCTGCGACGCCTTGGTGCCGGAGGGGATTTCGGCGTCGTAGGAGATCTGCTGCGTCGAGGTCAGGGTGCCTTCGGTGACGGGCGAGGTGACCGGTCCGTAGGCGGTGGCCGTCAGGGTGCTGGTGGCCGGGGTGACCGGGAACGTGGTCGAGCCGCTGGAGCCGGAGCCCTTGATCTCGGCTGGGGCGCGGACGATCTGCGGGGTGACGACGATCGGGCTGCGGACGGTGGTGCGGCCGGAGGTCCAGGTGAGGGCCCCGGTGTCGACGCGTCCGGCTGGTGCGGTGGTCACGTCCAGGGTGAGGGTGAAGGTGCGCTTCTGGCCGGGGCGGCTGAAGTGCAGTACGGACGGGCTCACGGTGGCCTTGATGCCGGGGAGGTCCACCCGGGCGCGGTAGGTGCCGGCCGTGGTCGCGGTGACGGTGCGGGTGACGGTCTGCTTGCCGAAGAGGTCGCCGACGGCTATGGACGGGTAGTTGAGGTCGCTCGGGTCGATGGCCTTGACGCCGGTTCCGGTGTTCACGCCGGAGCCTTCGAGGTACGCGAGCCAGTCCCGCTCACCGGAGTCGTAGACGAGTCCGGGCCGCAGCATGGCCCGTGCGTCCACCTCGCCGGCGCCCTGCGCGAAGGCGTCGTCGCTGTTCCTGCCGTCCGCGGTCTTCGTCGGCGTGGCGGTGGTCATCATGGCCGACTTGATGCTCATCGGAGACCAGGTCGGGTGCTCCGCGAGGTGGAGCGCCGCCAGGCCGCTGATGTGCGGGGTGGCCATGGAGGTGCCGGAGTAGTAGTCGAAGTCGCGGCCCTTGTTGCCGTCCGGGGACACGGCCGCGAGGATCGTGACGCCGGGCGCGGTGATGTCGGGCTTGAGCAGGTCGCCGTTGCCGGTGAGTGAGGGGCCGCGCGAGGAGAAGCCGGCCACCTGCGGGTAGACGTCCGAGGCGCCTCCCTCGGTGAGGGTGGCGGTGGCTCCGCTCGCGGCGGCGTAGCTGCGCACGGGGGCCGCGTCCGCGTGGTCGAGGTGGACGGCCGGCACGCTGTGCAGGTCGCCGTCCGTGCTCTCGTCGCCGGGGTTCACCAGGACGAGGCCGATGCCGCCGGCCCGCTTGACCTCGGCGGACTTGTCGGCGCGGCCGTTGACGCCCCGTTCGCAGACGACGATCTTCCCGGTCGTGCGGGCGGGGTCGAGGGAGTCCGGCATGCAGTAGTCCGCATAAACGTCCACGCTGTCCGCGACACGGACCGCGGAACCCAGGACGAGCGGGGCGGGGCCGACCTGCCGGCGCACGGTGGTGCTGATGCCGGTGTAGCTGGAGCCGTTGCCGAGGGTCACCGTGCCGGTGTGCGACTTGATGGTGCCGGCGGCGACCGTAGTGGTCCAGGGCGCGGTGTTGGAGAGGCTGGACGCCCCCGGGCCGGAGTTGCCCGCGGCGGTGGCGACGAAGACTCCGGCCGCGGCGGCGTTGCGGAGCGCGACCTGCGCCGGGTCGTCGTACGTGCTCTCGAACGTGGCGCCGAGTGAGTAGTTGATGACGTCCACGCCGTCGGCGACGGCCTGGTCGATGGCGGCGACGATGTCGCTGGTCAGGCCGCCGTCCGCCTGGCCGTCCTTGCTCTGCCAGAGGGCTTTGTAGACGGCGATGGTGGCTGCGGGGGCCACGCCGGACACGGTGCCGAGGTCCTCGCCGTCGGCCGTGGCGCGGACGTCGGCGTTTCCGGCCGCGGTGGCCGCCGTGTGGGTGCCGTGGCCCTGGCTGTCGCGCGGGGAGACGTATCCGGCCCGGTTGGACTCCGGGACGGCGTCGAACCATGCCTTGCCGAAGTAGCGGGCGCTGATGACCTTCTCGTTGCAGGCCGCGGCGGCGAAGCTGTCGCCGGTCTGGCAGGTGCCCTTGAAGGTGGCGCCGTCCGCCTTGTGCATCACGGTCGCCGCGCCCACGCGGTAGGGGCGGTGGCGGTCCGCCGGGCCGGGTTTGCGGGAGCTCAGGGCCGGGGCGTCGAAGGAGGGGCTCTCGGGCCAGATGCCCGTGTCGATGTCGCCGATGACGATGCCCTTGCCGGCTTCTGCGGTTCCGCCGAGGGCCTTCCACAGCCCCTTGCGGCCGGAGAGTCCGAGGAAGTCGGTGGAGTTCCGGTCGTCGGTGGCGTGGTGGAAGCGGTCGGGGGCGATGTGCACGACGTTCCCGCTGTGGGCGAGGCGCACCAGTTGGCGGGCGTCGAGCCGGGCGCTGAAGGTGTTGGTGGTGACCGCGTAGTGCTGCCGGACGGTGGCGCCGACCTTCTTGGCGACGCGGGTCTGCTGGTCCGTCAGGTGGGCGCGGTACCGCTTGGCGGCGGCCGATGCGACATCGAGCGTGTCGCCCTCGGCGGGCTTCGTGGCGGGGAGGTCGCCCACCCCGCCGTCATAGGTGACCAAGGGCTCGTCGGCGAGGGTCACCAGATAGGTGCCCGTGGCGGATCCGGCGATCGGGGAGGCGGCGGGGACGGCGGTGGCGGTCGTGGCGAGGGGAAGGCTGAGCGCGGCAAGGGCGGTAGTGAGCAAGGCGGCGAGGCCGGCTCGCCGGATGTGCGATGTTCTGCGCGGCAGGAGTGGCACGGACTCTCCTCATGGATTTCCACGCACGCCGGAGAGACGAGCGCGGGGGCTCGCCTGCGGTGTGCGCTGGGGGCGGGTATTTCCGAACCGCCTGGCACCAGGGGTGACTGCCGGGTGGTCCGGGAGGCCGGAGCCCCCGAGCAGGGGCTCCGGCCTCAGGAGCGCCGGTGGGGCGGGACTTGTCAGCCGATGGCGATGCCGTCGATCAGGAACACGGTCGACAGGTAGGTGTCTTCGGTGCCGGCGAACTCCAGCTTCACCGTCTGGCCCTTCCAGGCGGACAGGTCGACGGTCTTCTGGACGTATCCGGAGCTCGCGTGGGCGTTGGAGTAGGTGGCCAGCGTGGTGCCGTTCACCTTGACGTTGAGGGTGTCGTAGGCGGTGGAGCCGGACTCCTGGGTGGAGACCTTCAGCCAGAAGGTGAGCTTGGGGGTGCCTGCGGAAGGCACCGCGATGTTCGACTGGGACAGGGATTCGACGGCGTCGGCGCCGTAGCCCATCATCCAGGCGTACCAGGACCCGTCACGTGCGGGCTGCAGGGACGAGTTGGTGATGATGTTGTCGCTCTGGGTCCAGCCGCCGGCGCCCTGCTCGAAGCTGCCGTTGGTCAGCGCGTTCCCTCCGGGAGGCGTGGTCGGAGAGGGCGTCGGGGTGGTCGGCGAGGGGGTGGGGGTGCCCGTGCCGGGATCGGGCAGGGCGGTGCCGACGCTGACGGCGGCCCAGGCCTTGGAGACGAGGTAACGCTCCTGGGAGTTGGCGCCGTACAGGTCGGCGGCGGCCTGCAGGGTGGCGGTGCGGGCGCCGGCGTAGTTGGTGGTGGAGGTCATGTAGGTGGTCAGCGCGCGGTACCAGACGGCGGCTGCCTTGTCCTTGCCGATGCCCGTGAAGGTGTCGTTGTTGCAGGTGGTGCCGGTGTGTGCGCGTCCGCCGATGGTCTTGGCGCCGGTTCCTTCGGCGGCCAGGTAGAAGAAGTGGTTGCCGATGCCGGAGGAGTAATGGACGTCCACCGAGCCGGCGCCGGAGTTCCAGCAGGACAGCGACTTCCCGTCGGCGGCGGGGTTGTCCATCCGGCGCATGTAACCGGCAGCCATGTTGAGCTTCTCGCCGATGTAGTAATCGCCCGGGTCGCCGGCGTTGCCCGCGGAGAACTCGACCAGGCTGCCGAAGATGTCGCTGGTGGCCTCGTTGAGGCCGCCGGACTCGCCGGAGTAGGTGAGGTTGGCGGTGGCGGCGGTGACGCCGTGGCTCATCTCGTGGCTGGCCACGTCGAGCGTGGCGAGCGGGGTGTTGCCGTTCTGCGAGGAGCCGTCGCCGAAGAACATGCAGAAGCAGTTGTCGTCGTAGAAGGCGTTCAGCAGGTTGGTGTCGACGTGGACGTAGGCGGGGGCGCCGCGGCCGTCGTTGCGGATGCCGGAGCGGTTGAAGGAGTTCTTGTAGTAGTCCCAGGTCTTGGCCAGACCGTAGGAGGCGTCCACGGCGGCGCTCTCGCGGCTGGACGCGGTGCCGTTGCCCCAGGAGTTGGTGGTCTTGGTGAAGGCCCGGGCGTTCTGCCTGGGGTTCGACTGGGGGCTGTTGTAGGAGTCGTAGACGATCGTGCCGCCGTGGGCGGGGTCGGTGAGGGTGTAGCCGCTGCCGGTCTGGGTGGTCTCGATGGAGACCTGGCCGGCGGTGACGCCGTTGCCGGCGCCCGTGACGTTCTGGTGCAGCTCGTACTGGTCCAGCGGCGCGCCGGTGATGGCGTCGACGATCACCGCCTCCCGCGAGGTGGGGCCGGTCTCGCCCTCGCCGGTAACGGTCGAGCGGTAGGCGAGGACGGGGATCTTGCCGACCGCGTAGACCACCAGGGTGCTGTCCTTGCTGCCGGCCTTCGCCTTCTTCACGTGCCTGGCGTGCTTCACGGCCTTGGCGGAGGCGTCGGCGGCCGTGAGTTTCGGGGTGGTCCCGGCGACCCTGATCGCGCCCTGGTGGGCCAGGTCCGACCCGGTGATCGTGCCGTCCTGGGCGAGGTGCACCACCAGGTCTCCGCCGATCACCGGCAGTCCTCTGAAGGTGCGGTCGTAGCGCACGTGCCGGGTGCCGTCGATGTCGATCAGCACGTCCTTGGCCACGAGGCGCTCGTCGGGGCCCAGGCCGAGTTCGCGGGCGGTGGCGGCCGCGTTCCGGTTGGCCGTGCGTATCGCCTCGCTGCGCGTGTCGGCCGTCATCGCCCGGAAGCCGGCCCCGGGTTGGGCGGCGGAGATGCCGGCTGCCGAGGTGGGCTGGGGGGCGGCGGTGGACTGGGTGGCCACCACGGTCACGGAACCCAGTGCGAGGGCTGCCGCGACACCCGCGGCCACCGCGTTTTTGCGGTACATGACAAATCCTTCCACCGGGCCTGGTCGGGGATTGCCGCAGGACGTCACCTGGAGTGCGGGGGGTGTTCGGCGGCAGTTGGCTCGGTTGTGGCCATGAGGCTAGGGATGCGGAGAGCCGCCGACATCGGGGCAACCCCTTGACCTGGACGTGCAGGCCCGGCGGGCGCACCATGGCCCGATGCCAGACTCTGCGATGGGAATGAACGCGTCCCACGAGGCCGGTCCCGTACTGCCGGTGGTGCCGGAAGACGTGCACGGCATCCGCCGGGTGGTCCTGTTCGGGCCGCCCGGAAGCGGCAAGACCACCGCGGCCGGTGTCCTGGGACGGCGGTCGGGCCTGCCGGTCCTCCGGCTGGCCCCAAGGCCGCAGGACACCGGGATCCCGTACACCGGGCTGCTCGAACTCGCCCTGGCCCTCCCGGCCCTGCCCGCTTCACGGGAGCTGACGGCGGCACTCGACGAGACCGCCGGCCGGCCCGGTTCTCCGGACGGTGCCGGTCGGGCGCTTCATCTGCGCCGCCTGACCGCTGATCTGCTGCGGGAGGCACCGCCCATGACGCTGGTGGTGGACAACGCCCAGTGGCTGGACCCGGCCAGTGCGGCCGTCCTGGGCTGGGCGTTGCGCCTGGCTCCGGACCTTCCCGTCGTCGCGGCCGAGCGCACCTGGCGCCCGGGGGCCACGGGCCACTGGTGCGGAGAGGACGCGTACGTGGTACGAATCCCACCTCTGACGGCCCCTCAGGTCGCGACCTTGCTGTCCCCGTACCGGCTCACTCCCCGCGAGGTCACGCGCGTCCACGCGTACAGCGGCGGGAACCCGGCCGTGGCCCTGGCCCTGGCCGACGCCTCGCGCGCACTCCCGGACCGGGACGGTGTCAGCGAGTCGGCCCTGCCGCCGACGGTCCGCCGACTCGTGGGTGAGTGGCTGGACGAGGTACCGGTCCAGGTACAGGAACTGCTGACGTTCGCCGCCCTCGATGACCGGCCCGACCTCGAACTGCTCGGCCGCCTCGTCGGCCCGGCAGCCGAGGCCCTCCTCGCCCAGGCCGAGGCGGCGGGGCTGCTCGACATCGGCCGGGCGGACAGGCGAGTGCGGTTCACCGCCTCCGCGATCGGCACGGAACTCGTGGCCCGGCTGCCGGGCCACGAACGCAGGCTCCTGCACGCCCGCCTGGCCGACGTCGGCCGCGACAGCGTCCGCCGCGACCGGCACGCCGTGCTGGCGGCCGACGCCGACGACCCGCGGTCGGCCCGCCGCGCCGCCCGCGCCGCCGTCCGAGCCCGGCAGCGCGGCGACCACGTGCTCGCGGCGGAGCTCTCCCTCCTCGCCGCCCAGCGCACCCCGCACGACGACGGTGACCTGCTCACCGAACGGGCCCTGACCGCCGTACGCGACGCCGCCCACTACGGCGACTTCCCCCGCGCTCGGGCCGCCGCCCGCCTCGTCCTGGACCACGACACCACCCCGGACCAGCGCGTCGACGCCCTCGTCGCCCTGATCGACGCCAGCGGTCAGCACCTGCACAGCGCGGACGAACTGTTCGCCGCCGCACTCCACGCGGCGGGTGGACGATCCGACCTCACCGCGCGGATCCTCATCCGCCAGTCCGTCTGGGCCAACGTCAACGAGGGCGATCCCCACCGGGCGTGCGCCCTGGCCGACCGAGCCACCGCGCTCGCCAAGAGCGCCGGCGACACCACCACCACCGTCATGGCCCTCACGATGCAGGCCCGCCTCCAACGCGTCCTCGGCCACCCCGACGCCGGGACCACGCTCAGCCGCGCCCTGTCCCTGCCCCGCGCCGCCTCCATCCCCGTCAACGGCACACCTCAGCACCTCGCCGCCCGGCACGCCCTCTTCGACGACCACCCGGACGAGGCCCGCACCGCGCTGCTTCCCCTGCTCGTCGAAGCCGAGCGGACGGGAGACGCCGAGGCGACTGTGGACATCCTGCGCAGCCTCGCCGAGTCCGAACTCCGCGCCGGACGGTGCACCAGAGCACTCGACCACGCCCACCGTGCCCAGGCAGTGACCGACGGGACCGCCCTGTCGGCCGCACCGGCCTGTTACACCTCCGCCCTCGTCGAAGGCGCCGCCCGGCGCACCGACCTCGCCCTCGCCCACGCACGCCGCGGAGTCGACACCGCCCGGCATGAGGACAACAAGGTCTTCCTCTCCCGCAACCTCTTCGCCCTCGGCCACCTCCTCCTGGCCACCGGCCGCCCCAAAGAAGCCCTGGAGGCCCTGGAGGAGGTACGAAACCTGGAACGACTCCAGCAGGTCCGCGACCCGTCCGTCCTGCGCTGGCACCCCGAACTCGCCGAGACCCTCATCGCCCTCGGCCACCTCGACCAGGCACAGAGCCTCCTGGACGACACCCGCCGCACCGCGACCGACCTCCGCAGGGAGGCGGTCCTCCCTCCGCTCGAACGCGCCCAGGCGCTTCTGGACGCCGCCCGAGGCGACTACGACACTGCGGCCCGGCGCCTCACCGACGTGGCCGACCGGCTCCGCCACCTCCCCCTCGAACGAGGCCGCACCCTCCTGGCGCTCAGCCACACCGAACGACGCGGACGTCGGCGCGCCAGCGCCCGCACCGCCGCGCAAAGCGCCTCCGACCTCTTCACCGCCCACCAGGCACACCCCTGGGCCGAAACCGCCGCGCACACCCTCGGCCGACTGGAAGACGCCCCCACGGACCACAACGACAGCCCCCGCCTCACCCCGGCCGAACAACGCTGCGCCGAACTCGCCGCCGCCGGAGTGAGCAACCGCGACATCGCCACCACCCTCACCGTCAGCGTCAAGACGGTCGAAGCGACCCTCACCCGCGTCTACCGGAAACTCGGCCTGCACTCACGCTTCCAGTTGGCGCACACCGTCACACCAGCACGTGAGTGACCAGCCCAGCCCGTACCGCTGCGGGAGCCGCCGTCGTTTCGGGGTCACGGGGTGCCGGCACGCGCGGTCGCACGGGCCCAGGTGTTCATGATGATGAAGGTCTTGGTGCCCTCCACCTTGCCGGTCCGGCGTACGGCGTTGATCACCTGCTGAAGATGCTTCACGTCCCTGACCCGGAGCTTGAGCAGAGCGTCGGAGGTGCCGGCGATGCTGTGGCTCTCCTCGATCTCCGGGATGCTCTCGGCGATGCCCTCGATCTCGTCACTGTCGGTCGCGCCGAGCAGGCGGATCTCGATGAACGCATGGAGCATGCCCGCCCGGCTGTCCTCGATGACCGCGGTGTAGCCGCGGATCACACCCGTCCTCTCCATGCGCTCGATGCGGCGCGCGCACGGAGCCGCCGAGAGTCCCACAGCGCGCGCGATCTCCGACACGGGCGCCCGCCCGTCCTCGCGGAGGATGTTCAGTATGTGACGGTCGATCGCGTCCACGGCCAACTCCACGAATCGTGCGCGCCACGCATGAGGCACGCGCCGAAAGCTCCTCTGCTCCTTGCAGATCGAGTGAACCACGCTCGACATGTGCGTAATGATGCCGGGCCTGTCGCCTGGGGACCGCCGTCCTGTCATCGTCATGGCGTCCGGGTGATCCCCGGCAGGAGGCCCGCACCGGCCAACCCCTACGGCGCGGACTCCGACCAGGTGACAGGTGCGCGGGCATCCCCGGCACCCCGCGGCCGGCCCCACAATCCTGGGGTCGGCCGGGCACCGAACCAGGCCCGTCGGCAGCGATCACCGCGCGGGGCACAAGAGCTGACTTCCACGACACGCTCACGAACCTGTGCTGTACCTGATCCGCTGCGCCGCCACGACGCATGGTGAGCAACCGCCATCCGTACGCGTTTCGTACGGTCAACGTACGCGGTTCGTGCGTCGAGGGGGATAGGGTCTCGGTCAGGAGGTGCTTCCATGTCCGAGTTGTTCGACGCGGTCGACGCGCTGGTCGCGTCCCGCTCCCCTCTGCCGCCGGCCGAGGAGCGCAAGCGGCTGCGGGTCGCGCACGGCCTGACACTGGGCGAAGTCGCCGCCGCGCTGAACGTCCGCCGGGCCACCGTGTCCGGCTGGGAGTCGGCGAAGAAGCCCACGGAGCCGCGGGGCCCGGAGCGCGAGGCATACGCGCGACTGCTGCGCCGGCTCGCCGAGCTCTACCCCGCGCCGCAGGAGCCGCCAGTCCCGCTGCCCGCCCCGTTGACCGCCCCGTTGACCGGCACGCCCTCCCCGGCGGAAGCCGGGGCTCCGTCCACAGGGGAGACGTCCGGGGCTGCGGCCCTGACGGCAACCGGGAACACTCAGGCCCCTGCCTCTCCCGCCCCGGCGTCCCGCCCGGCGCGCACCACCAGGCCGTCGTCGACGGCACGCCGTCCGGGCGCGAAGAAGGCGGCCCCGGCCGCCGCCCCGGCGAGCGGCACCGACCCGCGGTTCGAGAACGGGCCGCTGGCGGTCGTCGACGTCGAGGACGGGAAGGTGCTGGCGTACTGCACCGGCGGCCTGGTCCTGGACGTGCCCGCCAAGAGCATCCCGGCCCTGGTCGACTGGACGCTGCGCGAAGCGCAGCTCGGGGCACCCAAGCTCGCCGGCCCGGGCAAGGACGCCGACCCGCTGCTCGTACTCACCGCGGCCGCGTGCGAGCGCTACGGCCTGCCCACCGCGCTCACGCAGGAGGAGCGCCTCGCCGGGCGCCTGCCGGAGGGCCACAAGGCCGTCAAGCAGCTGGCCCGCGCGGAGTGGAAGCTGACCAAGCGCGGCTTCGGGCCATGGGCGCGTATCTACCGCCCCGCGACCGGTGCGGAGCGGGCGTGTGTGCAGCTGTGCATCCCCTCGTGGGGAGCGCTGGACCCCCGGCACTGGGGCGAGGCCGGGAAGCTCCCGCCGGCGGCGCTCGCCCGGGTCATGGGCGTGTACGCCTCCCGCGTGATGACGCCGCGAGGCTCCGCGGCCGTGACCGGCCTGGAGCTGATGACCGCTCTGCACCCACCGACCCGGGCCTCCCGGCCGGACGCCGACGGCGCACGGCACTCGGAGCACAACCCCGGCAGCCTGGGCAAGGACGCCATCGACCCGATGACCTTCCCGCCGTGCGAGGTCCCCGACGGGCACCCCGTCCTCACGAACCTGCCCCGTTTCCACGTGCGCGGCCCGGCGGAGAAGCTGTTCGAGGAGGCGTACGACTGGGCACGGCCGATGACGGATGCGGAGTGCACTCTTCGCCACCTGGTCGGCATCGACGTCAACATGGCCTTCGCCGCCGGCGCCAACGGCCTGAATGTCGGCCTCGGTGAGGCGACGCACGTCAGGAACCCCGCGTTCGACCCGAAGTTGCCCGGCTCGTGGCTGGTCGACCTGAGCCACGTCGACCTGTCGAAGGTGATGGTCGGCAAGGAGTGGGTGGAGCTGGACGGCAGCCTGCTGCCGAGCCCGTTCACCCCGAAAGGCGACCGTCCCGCAGGTCCGGCCTGGTACGCGACGCCGACCGTGGCGTACGCGGTGGAACTCGGTTACGACGTCGCACCGGCCGAGGCATGGGTCCGGTACGAGAGCGGCCGCTACCTGGACGGCTGGTACCAGCGGCTGCGCGACGCCTACCTCGCCACGATGGCCGACCTCGGCGTCCCCGACGACCTCGCACCCGAGGACTTCCTCGCGGCGATGCACGGCTACAAGGACCGCGACCCGGAGCTGGCCCTCGTCGTCTCGGCGATCAAGGCGACGGTGAAGGGCGGCCTGGGCAAACTCCGCGAGCGCCCTCGTGGCGAGGGCTGGCGGCCGGGCGAACCGTGGCGGGCCCTGTCCCGCCCGACATGGCGGCCCGACATCCGCGCGGCCGTCATCTCCCGCACCCGGACCAACCTCCACCGCAAGATCGTCAAGCACGCGGCGTTCACCGGGCAGTACCCCGTAGCGATCCTGTCCGACTGCGTCGTCTACGCCTCCCGCGGACCTTCACCGCTCGACTTCCTCCCCTACCGGGAAGACAAGCCGCTGCCCGGCGGCTTCAAACTCGGCGTCAACCCCGGCCTGGTCAAGCACGAGGGCACACAGGACGTGCTGTGGGGCGAGGAAGTCCGGGAGAAGTTCAACGCCCCCGAACTCAACCTCGCCCGGTACATCAAGGACGGCACCGTCACCGACGCCGACAACGGAGAGTAGGACGCCGCGATGAGCCTGTTCGGAGACGGCCTGGACGCCGCGGTGCAAAACGCGTTCACCCGCCCGGTACCCAAGAACGCGGGCCCGCAGATGCGCTACCTGGTCAAACAGCTCGGCGGCACCAAGGCGGTCGCCCAGATGCTTCGCATCTCCCAGCGCACCGTCGAACGGTACGTGAAGAACCAGATCAAGAAGCCCCGCGCCGACCTCGCCGCGCGCCTGGAGCGCGAAGTAAGAAGACGCTGGCAACCCCAGATCCGGGCCAAGGCGAAGGCGAAAGCGGCGTCCACGGGCGGCATCGTCATCGACACCCGAGCCCGCATGGGCTACACCGCCCCGATCGGGTCGACGGACCAGGACCGCATCCGGCATCTGACCGTCGCCCTGCCCCCCGTCTACGCCGCCCGCCTCTTCCAGGCACAGGAGCAGGGCGCCGGCGACGCCGAGCTCCAGCAGATCACCGCCGAGGCCCTCAAGGAGGTCTACTTCCAGGACGGCGGCCGCCGCGCCGGCTCCCTGGAGGAGGTGCGCTTCACCGACATCGAGCACCTGGAATTCGACCTGTAAGCCCCGGCCCTACGCCGTGACGACGCGCTCCGCGCCGGACGACCACGCCGGCCGATCCGCCACGCCGCCGCCCGCACTCCGTCCTTTTCGGCCGGTAGGTCGCCGTCTTTCGGTCTCCAGGACGACCACGCCCGCGCCACTGCGTCTCCCTGCCGCCGCACAGACCCGACCTCCGGTTCTTGGCCGCCACGATGGCTCAGGAGTAGGTCATGGGGCACCCGTACCGCATGGAGTACTGCGCGGCGCGCAGGTAGAGAGCCACGTAGAAGGCCGCGTCCCGGTCCTCTGCCCACCGCCCCGGCCGTGCTCGGGCGACCCGCTCCGCCTCGCCCTCCAGGAACCACCTGCTCAGTGAGAGGTTCTCGCCCGCCGGTGCCGCATCCACGGGCAGTTCGACGGCGCCGGCGAGACGCTCGGCCAGGGCGAGTACCTGCGGGGCCCCGGCGACCACTGTCTCGTCGCCGGAGAACGCGGTGCCGACGGGCAGGACGATCTCCTCCTCGAGTGCGAAGGGCACCAGCACGCTCCAGTCGAGGAGAGTCGGCAGTTCCGCATCGGTCAGCCGCGTCCTGCACAGGGCCACGAAGCCGTCCATGGACGGGCTGACCTTCTCCTCGAACCAGCCCGGCTCCTCCCGTGCGGCGTGGCGGAGCTCGTAGGAGGGCAGCCCGCGCCGCTTCAGCTCGGCGTTCAACGCGGCGGCGACGTCCCCGTACCCGTCCTCCCCGGGCTGCGACCAGTCCTGCGCGGTGACACTCACGAGATAGAGACCCATGGTCGAAACGTACCGGCCGCCACCGACAACACCCCTGGCCCCTCGGCAACCGGCGGGGCACGCCGTGCAGCAGGGATCACCGGCACGCCCGCAGCGGCCTGGAGACTTGTCTTCCGACAACAGTGTGGCCTGTTCACTGTTTCCCGTGCGCGTACAGGTGTGGGACGCTGGGGGGACACGAGATCGGCCGCCGCTGCGGGCGGCGGCCCTTGGGATTCGGGAGTTGCCCCCACTCCGGGCACCCGGATCCCGCCATCGTCGTCCACCCCCTTTTCCTGGAACTCGGGGTGTTTCGTCTGTGGGCTCATCAACCCCCGGGAAGGGGGCGCGCCCAGCGTGAACGTCACTACTACGATCACCGGCACCAGCGCCCGCATCGCCCTGCACGGTGAGATCGACTTCTACACCCTGTCCCCGCTGCACACAGCCGTGAACGGGCTGCCGGTCCGCGTCGTCGACCTGTTGTGGGACCTGGAACATCTGTCCTTCACCGACGTGGCCGGCCTGCGCATGCTCTTCGGTCCCTCCCCCCAGGGCACCCCCCACTACAGGACGGCGGTGACAAACGTGCGGGATCAGCCCCTGCAACTCCTGCTCATCGCCGCCGGCCTGTTCCCCACCGCCTACGACCTCTCCCGTCTGATCCCCGACAGCCCCGCCGGTCTCACGGCCTACGGGCTCTGAGCCCCGGGCCGGGGCCCGCCCGGCGATGTATGGCGCGCCGTCGGTTACCTCCTGGACGTGGACGACAGCGGACGGGGCCGAGGGCGCGGCCGGGGCCGCGGCGAGGAGCCGGGCAAAGGCCGGGGACGTGGCAGGGGCGGCGACGACGGCTACGAACTCTTCGGCGACGAACCGCTGCTCACCGCCCACGTCCTGCTCGGCCTGGCGCTCCTCCTGCTGGGAACCGTCCGCCTCGTCTGGCGCCTCACGACGCCCCTGCCCCCCTGGGCGCCCACCCTCGGCGCCTCCGAGCGCCGCCTTGCCCACCGGACCGAGACCGCCCTCTACGCGGTGACCCTCGCCGTCCCGCTGTCCGGGCTCGCCCTGGTCGTCTCCGGTGACGAGGGACTGCTCGCCGCCCACGTCGCGACACATGTCGTCCTTTTCGTCGCCGTGGCCCTGCACATCGGGCTCGTGCTCAAGCACCAGTTCGTCGACCGCGACCACCTGCTGCGCCGCATGCTCTGACCTGCCGTCCCGGACACGGCAACGAGGGCGCAGGACAGGCGGGGCCGGTGGCCGCACGCATCGCCCCGCCCGGCAAGCGCCATGATCACGGCCGTCACCACCGGGCACGCCCGGCCGTCATCTTGGTGGCTCATCGGGAGGGCCGTCCCCTCAGGGCCGCCGTTCACGGGTGAGACGCCGACGGGTCCGCTCGGCGGACGTGATGTACGAGGCGACGAGCCCCGGCTCCCGGCGGGCGAGCTCGTGGTAGAGCGCGAGGGCGCGGGCGATGTCCTGCCGCGCGGGTCCGAACTCCGAGGAGGAATGGACCCGGATCGTGGCGCGGGCGTAGAGGGCGTAGGCGAGGTACGCCCTGTGGCCCGCACGGCCTGCCAGGGTGACGGCCTCCGACGCGATGGGCAGGGCTTCGTCGTACCGCGCCGCCTCGGCGAGGCGCAGTGCGTGGTCGGCGAGCGTCCAGGCCAGCAGGGGCTCGTGTGCCGCCGGGCCGCCCGGGTCCTCGTCGGCCAGACGGCGGCCGAGCGCGACCGCTTCCGTGGTGGTCTCCAGCGCGTCGTGGCGGCGAGGCTCGTCGTCCGCCGGGTAGTGGCCCACCGTCGCGAGGGTCCATGCCAGTGCGGGCAGCAGCGCCGGGTCGTCGGTGGCCAGGGCCCGGCTGAGGGCCGTGGCCCGGTCGAGGACCCGTCGTCCTTCCTCGGGATCCCGGCGATCGAGGAGGTACCCGCCCAGGAGGAGGAGCGCCCGCTGGAGCTTGGGCGCGTGCAGGGGATCGGTGCGGACCAGGGCCTCGGCCACCTCGACGCCCCGCCGCAGAGCGGCACCCGCCGTCTCCAGGCCGGCGCCCTGCCGCAGAGCACCGAGGAGAGGCAACAGCGTGCCCAACAGGGACTGACGGGCCGCAACGTCCCGCAGAGGTCCGTCCAGCAGGGTGACGGCCTCGTCCATCAGGGGCAGTGCCTCGACGCCGCGGTCGGCCGCCACCAGCGCCTCGCCGGCGGATGCCAGCAGCACGACGAATTCGGGGGAGCGGTCCGCCCCGCGGGCGTCCGGCAGGTCCCGCTGGAGGTCGACGGCTTCCAGCAGCGCCTCGACGGCCTCGTCGTTCCGGCGCACCGCCGACAGGCATCGGCCCAGGTGCTCCAGGGCGGTGGCCAGTTGGAGGACGCCGACGGTGGTCGTTTCCCGACCCTGGGCGCGGCGCAGGACGGCGACCGCCTCCCGCGCCCCCTCAAGGGCATGGTCCGGCAGACCTGCGGCGGTCAGGAACACACCGAGGAGCCGCAGCGTGTGGGCGAGCCGGGGCGCGTGCACGAGGGCGTTCTCACCATCGGCGCGCACCAGGCCCCGGAGCAGGTCCCGCGCTTCCCGCCCGTCTCGCACGGCCTCGTCCGCGCGGCCGGCCTCGTACCGGCGCGAGGCCCGGTTCGCCAGTGCCATGGCCAGGTCCACCCGCACCGGCGGGATGTCGTCGGCCGCCCGACGCCGCCGGGCGGTGTCCACCGCTTCCTCCGCGGTGACGGCGGCCTCTTCCGTCAAGCCGGCGTCGTTGAGGCGCAGGGCCAGGTTGTTCAGCCCGGTGGCGAGCGTGTGGAGGAAGGCTTCGGGCCGCTCGCCCGCCAGGCGCCGGTAGATGCCGACCGACTCGCGGGCGGCTTCCAGCGCTTCCGTCGTACGTCCTACGGCGTTGAGCTGATTGGCGTACGTGTGCAGGCCCATGGCCAGGTCCGCCGTGAAGGCGGCGGGGTCACGCTCTGCGAGCGGGCGGTACAGGTCCACCGTCTCGCGCGCGGCCCTCAGCGCTTCCTGCGGGCGTCCGGCGTTGTCGAGCTGGTTGGCGAGGGTGTTGAGGGACAACGCCAGTGGGGCGGCGAACGCCGCGGGCTCCTGGTCGTGCAGGCGCCGGTGGAGGGCGACGGCCTCGCTGCTGGTTTCGACGGACTCCTGCCACCGTCCGGACTCCCCGAGGTCGATGGCGTAGCTGTTCAGGGCGTGGGCCAGATCGGGAAGGTACGCGTCCGGGCGGGCCTCCGCCAACCGGCGCCGGATGTCCAGAGCCTCCTGCACGGCCCGGAGGGCCTCGGCGTACTGCCCGTTCGCACGCAGACAGCTGGAGTACGTGCCGAGGCTGCGGGCGTGGCCGGTCCGGAAGGCGTCGGGCCGCTCCTGGGCGAGGGCCCGGTAGCGCCGCACCGACTCTTCGCCGGCCTCCAGCGCCGGCCCGGGCCGGCCGCACTCCTGCTGCCAGATGGCGAGGTTGTTGAGGCCGTCGGCCAGCTCCGCCCGGGACGCGGAGGCGGCGTCGCTCCGGTCCTCGACGAGCGCGCGCCGGATGTCGACGGCCTCCCGGATGGCGGTCAGCGCCCGTTCGGGGCGGCCGAGTTCGCCCTCGGCGGCGGCGACGGCGTTGAGGGCATGCGCCAGCTCGGAGCGGTACACCGGGGCATCGGGGTCGTCGGCGGACCCAGCGACGAGCCGGCGGTAGCGGGAGACGGCTTCGTGGGCGGGCCCGATCGCCTCGGCACGGCGGCCGACGGAGCCGAGGGCGACCGACAGGTTGTGCAGGGACGCGGCCAGGTGCGGCAGCAGCGCGGGGGCGTCCGCCCCGTCCGCCGACCGCAGTCGGCGGACGGCTTCCTCCGCCACCTCGTACGCCTCCTGCCGGTGTCCCATGCCCAGGAGCCGGGCGCACAGCCTGCGCAACAGCAGGGCGAGTTCCGGCGGACAGCTCCCGTCCCGGTCCGCACGCTCGCGGTGGATGCCGGCCAGTCGGCGGGTGAGGTGCAGCGCCCACGGCGCGAGGTTGTGGCTGGAGACGGGGAGGCGGTCCTGCAGTGCCATGAGGTGTGCGGGATCAGTGCCGGAGTCGTCCGTGATCCGGTACAGCGCCGTCACCAGTGGCTCGGGCCGCTGCACCCGGGTGGCGAGGTCGACGGCGGCGGGCGCGAGCAGCTCCGGGTGCCGGGTGCACAGTGCGGTGAGCTCGGCGTCGAGGCGTCCGTGGTGCGCGGGGTGTTCGGCGGCCCGGGTGTGGAGGGTCAGCAGCCGGGTGGCCTGCGCTTCGGAGGCCCCGGCCAGGAGGCGGTCGGCGAGACGGGGGTCGGCGCGCAGGCGGCTGCCGAGGAAGTACTCGGCCAGGCGGTCCGGGCGGAGGGTGCCCCAGAGCTGGGACGGGTTCGGCGGGGGGTAGAGGGTGCCGATCCAGTCGCGGACGGCCCAGCGGACGTCCGTGGTCTGGCCGTCCAGGACGGGCACCCGTTGCAGCAGGGCGTCGGCCTCGTCCTCGTCGGCGGCGCCGCACAGGAACGCGGCGGCCAGGACGGCTTCGACACCCCTGCGCTTCCTCAGGCCCAGGTCGGCTTCGACGGCGATCCAGTGGCGGCGCTCGTAGTCGAGCAGCCGTTCCTCCGGGCGGTCGGCACCGGTGGTGCTGCCGGCCGGCTGGTGGGCGGCGTCGAGCAGGTCGACGAGCGCGGTCATGTGCAGCGTGAGCGCCACTTCCATGTCCGGCGGCCGGGTCCGGTACGGGAAGGAGCCTGCCACGCGCGCGGCCAGGGCGGTCCAGTCGTGGCGGTCCTGCCCGGGCACCTGCGGCAGGGCGCGGGCCAGGCTTTCCACGGCGTCGCGGTACGCCTCCGGCAGACAGGCCGGATCGGGCTGGAGCGGGGGCAGCGGCGTGACGGTGGCGTCGTACAGCTCCTCCAACCCGGTGGCTGCGGGCAGGTCGTACCACCAGTCGCCGTCGGTGCGGGCCAGCAGCAGCACCTTGAGCCGCACGGGTCCGGGGGCGGCGGCCGCAGCCCGCAGGAGGGCGGGCAGATGACCGGTGCGGGTCTCGGCGTTGTCGACCACGGCGAGCAGGGGAGTCTGCGTGTACCGCAGCAGCGCGAGCTCCTCGGCCGGGGCGTGCCGGCTGAGCCACAGAACACCCCAGGGCGTGTCGTCCGGCTCGTTGCCGAGGAGGCCGGTGAGACGGTGGGCAAGACGTGTCTTGCCCTGGCCCCCGGGTCCGTGCAGCAGCAGGATGCCGAGCCCCGGCGCCGCGCACCACTCCGCCAGCTCACGCAGCTCCCCGGCGCGTC
The DNA here is from genome assembly GCF_053589515.1 of Streptomyces sp. NPDC003327. Lineage (NCBI taxonomy): Bacteria > Bacillati > Actinomycetota > Actinomycetes > Kitasatosporales > Streptomycetaceae > Streptomyces > Streptomyces sp. NPDC003327. The sequence continues at coordinate 82,602 of NZ_JBSFSA010000004.1, forward strand.
CGCGGAAGGGCACCACAGCGCGGTGCGCATCCAGCAGAGCTGCGGGGGAGTTGGGCGCGGAGCGGGTCCGCGCGGTGAGATCGTCCCATTCCGCCAGCTTCCGCCGCAGCATCGCCCCGGGGTGTTCCGGCGGCACGTGGGTGACGACGGTGTTGCCGTCGCCGATCTGCGTGGGGCCGTGGAAGACTCCGTGGATCACGAGGCGGGGCCGTAGTGGATGACCATGTGGTTGCTGTTGCCGTTCTGTACCGGCCCGTTGAAGGTGCCGGAGACTCGTACACCGGTGTCAGGGCCCGTGGCCGGCACGGTCGAGCGCAGCAGTGCCTCCAGTTCGGTGACGGCCTCGGCACGCTCCTCCGGGGGTAGTTCCTGCAGCAGTGCGGCGAAGCGGCCGCTCCAGTACCCCGCGCGGTGCGCCGGGTCGGCGGCGTCCGCCTCATCCGCTCCCGCCTGCGTGGCGGCCGCCAGCCCGGCCTGGGCGGCGTCGAGGTGCTCCAGCTCCGCGCGTTGCCGCTGCTCTCCCACGCGCCGTGACCACCGGGCTGCCCAGGCCCGCATACCGGCCCAGGCGTCGGTTCCGGCCGCCTGCACCAGCGCCGCTCCCGCCACGGTGGTGAGCGCCGTCAACTCGTCCGGCCCCATCGTCATCCCCCTCGTCGTACATCGCCCCTACCGGAGGCCGACGGTAGCGCCGGTGCGGGGGCCTGCGTGCCCGATACCTGAGAATGGGTCAGAACATACGTCGTGCCGTGCCGGGCCGGGCGCCGGTGGCCGGCTCGGAGAGGCTGTCGAGGGGTTGTCGGCAGTCTGCCTCCGGCTCTTTGTGAACATCAGCCTCGTACTTCGGCCGGCCCCTCCCGCACATGACGAGCGTGCTTCACGATCCGTGAGCAACGTCAGGACGCGAAGGCGAACAATCGCAGCCGGCCTGGCCGGGGGAGCTGCGGCTGTGCGTGGACGGCGTCCGCCGGGAAGCGGGTTTCGCGAGGCTCGGGGCTCGGAGATCACCCACCGCGCCTCGCGGCGCGTGACTTCCTGGCGGCGCCGCTCCTCCGCGTCCTGCCGCTCCGGCTCCCGCATCAGCCTCCGGCGACGCGGCCGAAGTCGACGGCCAGGGCGGCGCTCAGAAGCACGGTGTGCGTGCCGCTGAGCGCCGCCCGGTCGTCCTCGCTCATGCCCGGCCTGTCGGATCATGCTCCAGCACGGCCTCCGGCTCCTGCGCCTGGGACGGCTTCGCTGCCGGGCGCGGCTCGTCGGGGTTGCGGCGCTTGCTGATCCAGGCGGCCACGGGTTCGGTGTAGCGGGGCACGCGGGCTAAGCCCGGTGAAGTGAACGTAGGCCGCAGGTACGGCGGGTCGGGAGACCGAACGATATCGGCACCGCGAACTCGGCAGCTACGCAGTTTCCGCACCTGGCCAGCTCCGTGACCAGCAGTTACGGGACAGCCCTTACTGATCTTTTCGTTAGTTCTGTGGGCCTGGTGGGTGGAGGGTGAGGCCGGTGTGGGTAAGGAAGGACCAGGGCAGTTGGGGGTTGGTGTTGATGCGGTGGATGCCTTGTTCGGTGGCGTCGGCGACATCGGCGAGGTGGTCGCCGGCGAGGTTGGCGAGCTCGCGTTTCTTCAGCGAGGACCACAGCAGTTCCACCGGGTTGAGCTCAGGTGCGTAAGCCGGTAATCGCTCCAGGGTGAGCCAGTGCTGCTCGGCGACCCAGGCTCGCATCGCCCGGCTCCAGTGAGCCGACAGCCCGTCCCAGACCAGCACCACTCGCTCGCCGTTGTAGAACGTCTTGAGCTGTTCCAGGACCTCGATGAGTGCGGCGGTGTCGTAGCTGCCGGGCTTGAGGTGGAAGCACAGCCGAGGACCTCGGTCCGGGTCGGCGGCGTGGTAGCCGAGGGCGCCGGCCATGGAGGCCCGCTTCCAGTTCAGCCGGTGCCGCAGGAACGGGGTGCGGCCGCGGGGCGCGTAGGTGCGGCGGACCTGCGGCAGCAGCGACACTCCTGATTCGTCGAGGAACACGATCCAGGCACGTGTGTTCACGGCCCCTTTTTGATCCGCGGCCACTCGTGAGCGATCCAGCGGGCGATCTCCGACTCGTCCCTTTCGACCGCCCGCCGTTCGGGCCGCTGCAGACTCCATCCGAGCCGGCCGGTCAGCAGCCGCCACACCGAGGCCCGCGACAAGACCACTCCGGTCACCCGCTCGACGACCAGTCCGACCCGTTCCAGGGTCCACAGATCGGCCTCGAAACCATGGGCCTGGGCGCCTTGCTCCAGCGCGGCCCGCACCCGCTCGACCTGGGCATCGTCCAGCTTGGGCGGACGCCCGGTGGCAGGACGCCGGCGCAGAGCATCGGCGCCGTTCTTCTCCCAGACCCGTTTCCACCGCCGCACGCTCTCCTCGCTGACCCCGAGCATCCGGGCGATCTCGGCGTTCGAGTGTCCCTGCTCGAACAACTCGGCCGCCCGCACACGCCGGGCCTCGGACAACTGCGGCCGGGTCAAAGGCGGAACAACAGACGAAGGCTTGAAAGGCACCACATCAGGATCCCACCAACGAAGCCGTCAAACCCACAGAACTAACGAAAAGATCAGTAGTCGGGGTCGTAGCGGTACCCCCGTGCCTGCTTGGCGGCGGGCACGGGACATGCTCCGGTGAGCGGGGCGAGGCGCTCCACCGCGCCCCCCTGCCCCAGCCGAATCACGGCGCACTCACGCATCAAAATTCCTTCCCTCGTCCCGCCTCGAAGATCGATGACGACGCAACCGTCGGCCAAGGATTTCTCGCGCTTTCCGTGAGCCGGACACCAGCAAGTACGCAATCCAGGACGACAGTCGAAGCGATGGCCGGATCGGATTTATCCCGGAGCGGCCCGTCAAGCCATCACTGCACGTCACTCCGGAGGAGACGGCCGGAAACCTCGCCGCCGCAGTCCGCAGCACGTGTCTCGAAAAAACCGCGCACACCGAAAACGGCGTCGCTCATACCCCGGACGTGCAGGACTATGACCGACCGCTCGGGCTATTTCCGCATAACCGCAGGTGAAGCATCCTCAACATTCAGCGGAAGCGCTTCGCCGAATGGCTTGCGAGTGCCGTTGCCGGAGGAAATGCACGCACCTAGCTTTGTGCACCGCGTCGGCGCGCCCCGCTCGACAGGGCGGAGGGGCGCCGGCACCTGCACAAGAACGAACCAGTCCTGTTCATCCCACGACGAAAGGTATGACGATGGCCTACGAGCGTCCCACTCTCACCAAGGTCGGCGACTTCCAGAAGGTCACCGGACTGGCCGGCCAGGGCAGCCCCGACCTGCTGGGCGGCCACAGCCTGCTCTGATCCGATACGCCCCTCGGCCCCGGGCTGTCCGACTCCGCCGGTTCGTCCCGGGGCCCGTCGGGACCTCTGCGTGGGCGGCGTACCGCGCCGCCCACGCTCGTCCCCCCGTACCGCTGCTGAGACCGCATCGACCAAGAGAGGCCTGTGCATGGCGACCGGTACGTCACTACCCCCGGGGGCGCGTTGGTTCGTGGTCCTTCCGGACACCGACGCCGTCGCGGCGCTGGCCGCACCGGTACGCGCGCGTGCCGCACAGGAGATCAGGCACGCCTCGGGCCGGCCCTGGCTGCTGGGCTGCTGGCCGGAGGACAGCGCCACGACGGCGGCCCTCGGACGGACCCGGTTGTGCGTGCTGGGACAGCACGCGGTGACCGAGCGGGAGGCGGCTCGCGCCGCCGGCGCCGCATCCCCCGGAGCGGCCGAGCGACTCGCCCGTACCTGGCCCGGCAGTCACCATCTGCTCGCCAGCTTCGACGGCGACATCCTGGCCCTCGGCACCGTCACCGGTGTGCGCGGCCTGTTCGTGGCACGGGCTCCCGGCGCGGACGGCGCGTGTGTCGCCGCCGACCGCGCCGACGTCCTGGCCGACCTGGTCGACGCGCGGCTGGACGAGGGACGGCTGGCCGTGCACCTCCTCAGCCCCGGGATCCTGCACCCCCTGACGGCACAGACGGTGTGGCACGGCGTCGACGTGGTGCCCGGCGACCACCGCCTGACGCTCGACCGCGACGGGCACGCCCGTACGAGTCGGCACTGGTCGCCGCCGCCGGCCGAGCTGTCGCTCGCCGAGGGCGCCCGGCTGGTCCGCGACCGGCTGGCCGACGCGGTCGCCGTACGCGTCGCGGGCGCCGGACCGGTCACCGCCGACCTCGGGGGCGTCGACTCCACCGCGGTGGTCTGCACCGCAGCGCGCCAGGGAACGAAGATCGTCGCCTACACGGCCGCCGTCCACGACGTTTTGGGCGACGACGTCACCTACGCACGGCGCACGGCGGAGGCGCTCGACGTGCTGGAACACCACGTGGTGCCCGCGACCTCCGTGCCCCTGACGTTCGACGGCGTGCACGAGCTCGACGACCCGCTCGACACCCCGTCGTTGTACTCCGTCAACCGCCACCGGCGCATGTACATCATCGAACGGGCAGCAGAGCGAGGCTCCGCGCTGCACCTGAGCGGAATGGGCGGCGACGAACTCTTCAGCGGCGCCAGCGCCCACGTGCACGGCCTGCTGCGCCGGCATCCCCGTACGGGCTGGCGGCACACCCGAGGCTTCCTCACCAAGCACCGGTGGTCCCGCCGGACGGCATGGCGGCAATTGCTCGACGGCCGCTCCTACGGCGCCTGGCTGGACCAGGTGGCCCGCGACCTCACGCTGCCCCAACCACCCATGTCGGTGCCCCTCTTCGCGTGGGGAACCCCGCCACGCCTGCCTCCCTGGGCCACCGGCCGGGCCGTCGAGGCCGTGCGGGACCTCATCCGGACGCACGCCCGGGAGACGGAGCCGCTCGGCAGCGGACACGGCGTGCACCGCGAGCTGGCCACCATGCGCACCCTCGCCCGCTTCGCACGGCACGTACAGCAGATGTCCGAGCCCCTGGGCGTCACCTTCGCCTCCCCCTACTACGACGACCTGCTGGTCGAGGCGGCGCTCGCGGTCCGGCCCGAAGAACGTGTGACCCCCTGGCGGTACAAGCCGCTGATCGAGGAGGCCATGCGCGGCGTCGTCCCCGACGCCAGCCGCCGACGCACCACCAAGGCCCACGCGGCCTTCGAGGAGGAGACCGGGCTGCGCAGGCACCGCTCCTCGCTCCTCGCCCTGTGGAACGACGCCCGACTGCACGACCTGGGCCTCATCGACGCCGAGGCCGTCCGTGCCTGGTGCCGCCGTCCACTCGCCGCCGACCTGGAGAGCGCACTGCTGCACGCCACCGTCGGCTGCGAGGTCTGGCTGCGTACCCGGGAGAACTCCGCCGGCCGAAGGGGCCGGCCCCGAACCGACACAGGAGGCATCTCCGCATGACCATGACCCTGCGCCACGGCGTGGTGACGGCCGACACCGAGTACGGGATGGCCCTGCTCGACCAGAACAGCGGCGAGTACTACACCCTGAACCCCACTGCCGCCGTGATCGTGCGCGCCCTCCTCGACGGCACCACCACCGACCAGGCGGTGAGCGCGCTCACCGACCAGTACGACGTGAGCGCCGAACAGGTCGAGGAGGACATCGCCCGCATCCTGCAGGAGCTGCGCGAGGCCCGGCTGCTGGCCGGGTGAGTCCTGACGCGCCCGGCGCTCGCTTCGTCGTCGTGGCCCCGCCCGCCGTTCTCCTGAGTGCCGCCGGGCCAGTCATCTGCACGCGCTCGCCTCATCGCCGTCAGGCACCGCCCGTCGCTCCCGCGAGTGCCGCCCGGTCCGGTTTCCGTCCGCGTCCGCCGTCGTGCCCGGCCCGCATCCGTCTCGTGTCCCAAAGGGGAGAGCAGTGTCCACATCGCAAGTCGTCCCGTACGACCCCCGGTCGGTTCCGCTCGGCCGGCGGCTGGAGACCCGGCTGGTCGTCGTCTGCGCCCATGTCCTCGCACGGCGGTCCCCGGCCGGCATCCGCGACGTACTGCGGCGGCTGCGCAAGGGGGCCCGGCCGGCGACGCTCGCCGAGGCCGCCCGTGCCCGCGAGACGGTCCTGGCCGTCAGTCTCGCCGCCGGAGGACAACAGGGCTGCCTTGCCCGGTCACTGGCCACCGTGCTGCTGTGCCGCCTGCACGGCCAGTGGCCGACCTGGTGCGTCGGCGTGCGGACCCAGCCCCCGTTCGCCGCGCACGCCTGGGTGGAGGCCGAAGGGGTCCTCGTCGGCGAAGGAGCTCCGGCCGACTACTTCCAGCGGTTCTTCACGGTGGACTGAGCCCAGGTGGCCCCCACCTCGCACTTCGCGGAACCTCCCCTGCGGCCGCCCGCGCCCGCGCCCGGACCGACGGACCGCGACACCCCGTCCCCGGTGCCTGCCGGCGAGGAGCCCGCACCGCCGAAGCCCGCGCCGAGCGGTTCCCCGACGGCAGGCGGCGCACACCACGGGACAGCCGCACGCGACGCGCGGGCGCGACCGTGGCTCGTCCTCACGCACCTGCGGCCGCACCGCCCCGGAATCCTCCTGGGCACCGCGCTGTCGCTGGCGGGAAGCCTGCTGGCGCTCGCCCAGCCGCTGGTGGCCAAGCAGATGGTGGACGCCCTCGACCGCGGGAGCCCCGCGATCGGAGCACTGGTCCTGCTCAGCGCCCTCGTCATCGCCGGCGCCGCGACCGCCGCACTGGGCCAGTACGTGCTGGAGCACACCGCCGAATCGGTCGCCTGCACGGCGCGCCGACGCCTGTCGGAGCACATCCTGCGCCTGCGCCTGCCCGAGCTCGCCCGCACCGAGCCGGGCGAGCTGATCTCCCGGGTGACGTCCGACACCACGGTGCTGCGCCAAGTCGCCACCCGCTCGATCGCCTCGGCGGGCAGCGGCCTGCTGGTCGTGGTGGCGGCGCTGGTCCTCATGGCACTGCTGGACCCGGTGCTCCTGAGCATCACCCTGGTCACCATCGCGCTGATCGGCGCGACCGTCGCCGCCGCCGTCCCGCACATCGCGCGTGCCGCCCGCCAGGCCCAGGAGGCGGTCGGCCGCATGGGCTCCCTGCTCGAACGCACCCTGGGCGCGCTCCGCACCGTCAAGGCGTCCGGTGCCGAAGGCCGGGAGACGGCCGGTCTGCACCGAGCGGCCGAGGACGCCCGACGGGCCGGCACCAGGGCCGCCCAGTGGCAGGCCCTGTCCGCCACCACCTCCACCGTCGCCGTACAACTGTCCTTCCTCGTTGTCCTGGGCGTGGGCGGGGCGCGCGTGGCGACGGGAGCCATCAGCGTGTCGACCCTCGTCGCGTTCCTCCTCTACGTCTTCGCCCTCGCCCCCCGCGTGGGGCAACTCGTCGAGGCCGTCGGCCTGCTGCAGGCGGGATCGGCCGCCGCCGCCCGTATCGACGAGGTCCACGCCATGGACACCGAACCCGCCGGTCCGCCTCAGGACACGGCGCCCATGCCGGAGCTGCGCCGACCGGTCGGCGTCGCCTTCCAGGGTGTGCGCTTCGCCTACGACCCCGAAGCCCCGCCCGTGCACGAGAACATGACGTTCACCGTGCCACCCAGGACCACCACGGCCCTGGTCGGCCCGTCCGGAGCGGGCAAGACCACCGTCTTCTCCCTCCTCGAACGCTTCTGCCAACCGGACCGTGGCCGCATCCTCCTCGACGGCGAGGACATCGCGCGTCTCCCGCTGCCCCGACTCCGCGCCCTCATCGGCTACGTCGAGCAGGACTCACCGATCCTGTCCGGCACCCTGCGGGACAACCTCCTTCTCGGCGCCCCCGACGCCGACGAGGCACAGGTGCGCGACGTCCTGCGCCGCACCCGCCTGGACTCCCTGGTGGCGCGCCTGCCCGAAGGGCTCGACACACCCATCGGCCACCGCGGCAGCACACTGTCCGGTGGCGAACGGCAGAGAGTGGCCATCGCCCGCGCCCTCCTGCGCCGCCCGGGACTCCTGCTCCTGGACGAGGCCACCTCCCAGCTCGACGCCGTCAACGAAGCCGCCCTGCACGAGACCCTCGCGGACATCAGCCGGACCACCACCGTTCTGGTGATCGCCCACCGGCTGTCGACGGTGACCACGGCCGACCAGATCCTGCTGCTGGAATCCGGGCGCGTACGGGCTGCCGGCACCCACGCGCGGCTTCTGGCGACCGACGGCCTCTACCGTCGCCTCGCAGCCGCGCAACACCTCGCGTGAGAGCGCGGCGTGGCGAGCCGACCCCCCGGGGCGGCTGCGGGGAGGCTATGGGGCGAACAGCCTGTGGGAGCCGGCGGTGCCTATGCGTTCACGTCGAGACGCACGAGCGCGCCGATCTCCACGAGTTGGTCCGGCAGCGCCAAGTCGGAAACGCCCATGACCGTGCTGGCGGGCCGGTGCTCCCCGAAGTACTCGGCGTGGAGGCGTGCTGTCGTGTCGAAGTTCTCCCGCAGCTTCCTCACGAGAACGGTCGTCTCCACTATCTGGCTTCGCTCGGCCCCGAACTGCCCCAGCACCCGGTCCAGGTTTTCGAGCGTGGTGCGGACCTGCAGTTCGAAGTCGTCGGCACCCACGAAGTTGCCGTGACGGTCGTGAGACAGCTGCCCCGACACATACACCGTGTCACCGACCTGGGTTGCCTGGCTGTATCCGTACAACGCCTCCCACGGCATACCGAATCCGAATACCTTCATCTGAGAACTCATGACTCACTCCCTTGGTACGGCGCGCGGAACCATCAGTTGCCGACAGGTCCCTTGCGAGGAGAAGGTACGGGTCCGTACAGACGATGTTTGCCCGGTAGCGCCGCCTCAGTGTTCTCTGCGCGCACACATTCGGCTGCGCTGACGTCCCTTCGGGCGGGCGGTGTGATGAGGGGACAACTACGCCGACGACAAGATGCCCTGCCTTGTCACCGCACCCGTCGGCGAGCCAGTTTCACCCTCCAGCAGAGCCACCAAGCTCCGCTGAGGTCTGAGGGCAGACCACGCTGAGATCGACACCATCGAGGCCCTGGGGGCTTTGGGTCGCGCCAGACCTGCGTGGTTTCGGAGCGGGAGCCCGGGGCGGTGATTGTCGAGGCGGTCCGGTCCGAAGGCTTGGTTGTCGGCGTGCCGCCGAGGGTGTGGCAGGGTGGTGGGAGTGTGGGCCTCCGAGGCCCGTGAACGTGAGAGAGGTATGCCGTGAACGAGGCTGAGCTCAGGGCGCTGTTCGACGAGATCGACACGGATGGCGACGGGCGGATCAACATCGTGGAATTGGCGGAGGGCTTCAAGGCCGAGGGCGCCCACGGGCACCTCGCGGAAGAGGTCAAGAAGGCCATGACGGCCGACGCGAACCACGACGGCGTCCTCGACTTCGACGAGTTCCGCACCCTGCTGAAGTAGCGTCAGGCGTGAAAGCCCGGGGTGTCCGAGGCCTGCGGACGGGCGGCCGGACGCCCCGTGGCGCGCCGTGAGGGCGTGGATCACCGAGCTACGGGTTCCGCTGCGGCGGATTCGGCGAGGCCGGAGTCCTGGGGGCCGACGGGACCGGAGTGGAGAGCGTGCGGCGGACAGCCGCGGCCGTCGCGGCGTGGGCATCGGCGGATGCGTCGTCGCCGCGGGCCGTGGCCAGGGCGGCCAGGGCGTCGTGGGCCTGCGCCTCGCCCGTCGGGTTGTTGACGGCCCGGTGGAGGGCCAGGGCGTCCTCCAGGTACGTCGCCGACTCCTCGTACCGTCCTTGCTCGCGGGCGATGCCGCCCAGCGCGGTCAGCGCGAAGGCCTGGCCGAAGCGGTTACCGGACCGCTGGTGGAGCAGGATGGCCTCCTGGAAGCGCGTCACCGCCGCGTCCAGGTCCCCGTCGGCCCGGGCGACGTGGCCGAGACCGCGCAGTGCGTAGGCCAGGCCGATGCCGTCGTCCGCCCGCCGCTGGAGCTCCACCGCCTCGCCGAACCGGGCGCCGGCCCGGGCGAGGTCCCCGAGCGCCCTGGCCACGTGCCCCAGGCCCGTCAGCGCGTATCCCTGCGCCGCCGGGTCGTCCGCGGCACGGGCCAGCCGCAGCGCGGCCTCGAAGTGCGCGGTCGCCTCCGCGTGCTCGCCGCGCGCCCGCGCGACCTCCCCGAGTCCGCGCAGCGCGTCGCTCTGCCCGGCCTGATCCCCGGACCCTGCCAGCAGCCCGGCCGCCTGCTCGAACTGCGCGACCGCCTCCTCGTGACGGAGCCGGCCCCGCGCGACGTCCCCGAGCCCGATCCGCGCCAAGCCCTGTCCCGCCGCCTCCCCGGCCCGTTCGGCCGCCGCCAGGATCTCCGCGTACAGCGCCTCCGCCCGATCGTCGCGCCCCTCGACGTACAGCAGCCGAGCGGTTCGCACGGCCAGACTGCCGCCCATTTCCCAGCCCTCGGCCAGCGCCGCGGAGGCCGCCCCCGCCAGCTCCTCGGAGGCGGCGTTCGTCCACATCCGGGCGTGGTCGGGGTTGTCGAACGGCCCGGTCCCGCCGGTCGGGTCGGTCGCCGCGTACACCAGGCCGTGCGCGGTGCCGACGACGTCGTCCAGGTGCCGGTAGAGGCCGTGCCGGGCGTGCGCCACGACCTCGTCCGGGTCCTGGCCGCCCACGAGCCGGCGGGCGTACGCGAGGAACAGGTCGTGGAAGACGTACCGGTGCTGGGGGAGCGAGGTCAGCATGCTGCGTTGGAGCAGCCGCACGAGCTTCACGGTGGCGAGCTCCGCGGGCATGCCGGCCAGCGCCGCTATCGAGGCCGCGTCGAAGTCCGGGCCGGGGTGCCACACGCACGTGCGGAGCACCCGCTGCAGATCGGCGCTCAGCGCGTCGTACGAGACCTGGAACGCGGCGGCCGCGTCCTGGTCGATGTCGTCCAGCTGTTCCAAGGGGTACGCGGCCGAGCGCATCACCGCCAGCAGCGCACGCGGCTCCATCTCGGCAAGGAGCGCGCCCACCGGCCGCAGCGCGAGCGGGAGGTGCCCGCACAGCCGTGCCAGCTCGGCCAGTTCGGCTGCCCGGGGTCCGGACGCCTCCGCCACCGGGCGGCCCGCCACACGCAGGAGGAGCTCCACCGAGGCCTCCGGGTCCAACTGGTCGAGGCCGGCCCGTACGGCCGTCTCCAGTCCGTCGAGCCGGTACCGGCCGGTGACCAGGACCAACGAGCGGCCGCCGCTGGACGGACCGGGCAGCAACGGCCTGACCTGCTCGGCGTCGCGGGCGTTGTCGAGGAGCAGCAGCACGTTCTTGTCGGACAGCCAGGCCCGCCAGAGCTGGGCCTTGGTGGGGGTGCTCGCAGGGATGTCGGACCCGCTGAACCCGGCGAGCCACAGCAGTTCGGCCAGCACCTCGCCGGGCTCGCGCGGCGCGCTGCCCGGCGTGAAGCCGAACAGGTCGACCTCGAGCCGGGCGTCGGTGAACCCGTCCGCCAGCCGCTCCGCCAGGGCTCGGGCCAGCGCCGACTTGCCGGACCCACCGGGGCCGTGCAGCAGCACGACCGCCGGACCGCGCCGGCCACGCGACCAAGTTGAGGCCGCTCCACCGCCCGGGCCGCCCACGGCGCCGGGCCCACCCGGGCCGACCCCACCGCCCGCACCACCCGGGCTGGTGCCACTTCCCGCACGGGCGCCACTGTCCGCACGGGCGCCACCGCCCGCCCCGTCCGCCATGCCCACAGCGGCCTCGCAGGCGGCGGTCAGCTCCGGCAGGCGGCGGGCGTGGCCGACCAGGATGGACGGAGGCGGCAGCAGGGTGTTGAGGACGACACCGGGCCGGGCCTGGCCGGACGCCCCGTAGAAGTAGTTGTTCTGGACGCCCTGCCCGATGACTGCCTGCTGGGCCTGCCCGGCCGCCGCGGCGTGCACCGCGCCAGCCGATCCGCCCGTCGCTTCCACGGTCATCGCGGTGCCTGGAAGGTGTTGTGCTGCGTTCCCTGCCCCTGGACCGCCTGCTGGGCCTGCCCAGACGCGGAGGCATGCACGGTCACCTGCGCCGCGGCCGCGTTCACCGTCGGCGTCTGCTCCTGGAGGAACGCCACCAGCTCCCGCAGTCGCTGCTCCTGCTCCGGGGAGTCCTCCAACAGGTCCTCGAACCGGGTCTGCCAGGCCGCCGCCTGCCGCGCCTCGGCCCGCTCGCCGTCCTCGGGCCGGTCCGCGACGACCTCGGCCAGCTCCGCACGGGCCCGCTCCAGCCGCGCCTCCTGCCGGGCCACCTCCTGCGGCTCGCCGCGCCCCAGCAGGCGGGCCGCCCGCTCACGGCACGTCCCCCAGGCATCCGTGGCCATCGCCTGTACGAGCGCGCCGCCCGCCGACGCGGCCAGCGCGGTGAGCGCCTCTACGAGCATCGCCGTCCCCCTTTGTCCACCGGACCCCAACTGACCTTGAGGGCCGCTCTCTTCATACCATCGGGGCAGGTCCGGCCGGTACTCCGGCCGTTCGGAGGTGTCGCCGACGACGGACGGGCACGGACACGGACGGGGACTGCCGCGTGACCGCCGCCCGGGCGGCGAGGACGTTCCGCGACCGGTGACCACACCGCTGTAACAACTTCCCTCGACACCACACCGACCGAGCGAACACCCCGGCTGTTCTTGGACCGTCTCCTCTGTGGTGAGGCGGTCGTTGAGGTCGTCATGGGGCGGGGGACGTGGAGTTGCATTGTTCCGGACGGGTTGTGGGAGATCGCGACGCCGCTGACCCCACCGTCCAGGGTGCGGCCGCAGGGCGGTGGGACGCAGGACACGCCTGATGAGACGCTGTCCGTCGCGATCATCTACATGCTCGTCAGCGGATGTGCCTGGCGGGCTCTGCCGCCCTGTTTCGGAGTCTCAAGTCGACACTGCTCCCCTGTCCAGCATCGACCGCCTCATCAGCCTCTGCCCACCCCCGCCCACCACACGAACACGGACTGGCATGCCGTCGAGCAAACGCTCGACATGCTGCTGCCGGGCGGACTACAGGCACATCTCCGACCTCTATGGACCAGGCACATTCGGTGGGTTCCTGCACCTCTACCACCCCCACGCACACTCGTCCTGGACCAACCTCACCGGCCCGATGCCGTCCACGATCCGCGCCCAACTCCGCAGGGAACAGGAGCAGGGCGTCCAGTGCCTCTCGATGAGGCAGGAGTCGACGCCGCGACCAGAACATCGAAGCCGGCCTGAAGCAGCACGCTGACGCCTTCGCCCGACATACCAGCATGAGCCCCGAGCGCCTCGCAGACGCCGTCCTGGTCCGCCTCGGTGTCGCAGGCGGCGCCCGCGACGACATGGCTCTCGTCACGGTCCGCCTCTGGTGTCGATCAATCAGTTCATCGCGTCCTGGCGCAACCGCAACCGAAGCAGGTACACCGCGCGTGGGTCCTCTGCCATGCAGGCCCCGCCGGCCCGCCGCCCCGCCGCCCCGCCGCCCCGCCGCCCCGCCGGCCCCCGCGCCCGGCCCGGCAACCCCTGGCCGATCCCGGCGAGCCGCCTGCGCCTCGGCTCCCCGGGGCAGGATGCCGGGGAGTGGGAGATCCCCGCGTCCCGCTCCAGTACGAGCGCGCCGTCCTCGCCGACGCGTGGGTGCGGGAGGAGCTGCGCACCACCACCGTGCGGGGCCGGGCCGTACGACGTCGTCGCCCGCCGGCAGGCGGCGATGCCCGAGCAGCTCCTCATGGTTCTGGGCCGGCTGCTCGGCAGCGCCTTCTGCGCGGTGTCACTGGGGGCGTTCGGTAGGGTTCCAAGGTGCTGACGGTCTGGTTGGTGCCTTCCAGGGGGATGACGAGACGAGGAACATGCCGGAGCAAGCGAGGCCGCCTGCGATAGCGCCGACCGGACCTTCGGGCCCGTCGGCCGAGGTGGCGCGGATGGCGGCGGTGCGTCGTTACGACATTCTCGACACCCCTCCGGACGGCGCCTATGACCGTGTCGCGGCGCTGGCGGCGCGTCTGTTCGACGTGCCGGTGGCGACGGTGACGATCGTGGATGAGGATCGGATCTGGTTCAAGGCCAGGCACGGCCTGGAAGGTGTCACCGAGATCGGCCGCGATCCGGGCCTGTGCGCCTCGGCGGTCCTCACGGATGACACCACCGTCATCCCCGACACCCTGCTGGACCCGGTCGCCTGCTCCAATCCGCTGGTCGCCGGCCCGATGGGGGTGCGGTTCTACGCCGCCGCTCCGATCATCACCGCCGACGGGTACCGGCTGGGCACGGTCAACATCCTCGATACCCGCCCCCGCGAGATCAGCGAGGCGGATTCGGCCACGCTCGCGGACCTGGCGGCGGTGGTGCGTGACCAGCTGGAGCTGCGGTTGTCGGCGTTGCACGTGGTGCGCGCCGAGCAGGAGCGCCGCAAGGTCGAGCGGGACAAGCGCCAAGCGGAGGAAGAGGCCCGTCGGCGCGCTGAGCGGGACAAGGCGGCCATCGCTGCGTTCGCCTCCACCCTGCAGCGCACCCTGGTGCCCCCGGCACTGCCCGCTGTACCCGGGCTGGAACTGGCCTGCCACTACCAGACCGCCTCCCCTCAGGAAGTGGGCGGCGACTTCTACGACGTCTTCCCCGTCGACGGCGGCCGGTGGGCGTTCTTCCTGGGCGATGTGTGCGGCAAAGGCGCCGAAGCCGCCTCGGTCACCTCACTGACCCGCTACACACTGCGGGCCGCAGCGCTCGTCGATGCGGACCCCACGGCCGCGCTCAAGGCCCTGAACACCGCGCTGCTCCTGGACGCGGCAGTCGGTACCCGCTTCTGCACCGCTGTCTTCGGCCTGCTCGATCCCGCCCCGGACGGCGGTTTCACCATCACGCTGGCCACCGGCGGCCACCCGCCCGCCTACCACCTCACCCCCGCCGACGACGGCCGCGTGCGGGTCGAGCCTGCCCGCGCCAAGGGCGGCATGCTGGTCGGCGCGTTCGCCGAAGCCGCCTTCGCCTCGCATACCCTGCACCTGGCACCCGGCGAGGGTTTGCTGCTCTACACCGACGGGCTGACCGAGGCCCGCACCGCCGAAGGTGACATGCTCGCCGATACCGGCCTGACGGACTTCCTCGCCCGGCGGCAGGCGCCGGTCTCCGCCGCTGCTCTGATCGACGACATCGTCGCGCTCCTGGACACCTTCCCTGACACCAAACGCGACGACGTGGCCCTGCTGGCCCTGTCCGTCCCCACCCCCGATGCCGCTCCCGCCGGCATCACCACTACCGCTCACAGCGCCGCCGCCCCGACCGTCGACACCTCCGTCGGGCAGGAGAACCGACGTCCATGACCGACGCGTTCCACATCGACGTTCCGCACACCGACGGCACCCTGGCCGTCATCGCCCTGTCCGGCGAATTCGACATCGTCACCGCTCCCGCCGTGCGTGCCCGCGCCCTGGAGCTCATCGCGGCCGGACACGCCGACCTGGTCGCCGACCTGGCGGGTGTCACCTTCTGCGACTCCTCCGGCCTGGGCGCCCTGATCGGCATCTGGCGCTGCGCCAAGGACGCCGATGGTTCCCTGACGTTGGCGGCCATCCCAGACCGGCTGGGCCGCCTTCTCAGCGTCACCGGGATGGACACCTTCCTGCCCGCCCATCCCAGCGCCGACGCCGCGCTCGCTGCGGGCCAAGGCCGCACTACCGCCTGAAGCCCCACCGGGGCGGCACCAACGAGTGACCAGCACTGCACGGCCCGGCCTCCCCCAGGGCACGGGGGGCATGGACAAGCGCGCACCGCGCCCAACGTGCAGGTCGCGGCGCGCGCTTCATTCGCTTCACCAGGCGCTGCACGTTGAGGGGATCGTGCAGCACACGGGATGCTGTCTTTCCTCGCCGGGTCGGGATCCCTCTTCGGTGCTCAAGGCCATGGAAGCGATCAGTATCGCGATCACGGAGGTCAGGTCGCCTCCAGGACGCGTGCACCAAGGCGGCCGACGGTTCCCGCACCCACGCAACCCATGACGCCGAACAGGACGATGCCGACGCAGTGCGGCCGGTGCCACCGGGTGCACCGGCCTCAGGGGCCCGGGCCGCACCGCGGCCGGGAGGCCGTCCACTGAGTGGACCCGACGGCGCGCACCCGGTGCGGTGGTGCGCACCGACGACGCCCCGGCTCCACTCCACCGAGTGGACTCCACCGCGCGGGAGTGGACGCCACCGCCGATCTTCTCCGGCCGGCCGTCGGCGGCAGCGTCCTGGCCCAGTGGGAGTCCATCCTCGCTGCGGCCGTGCCCGAACCCGCCGGGCGCGTCAAGGCGGTGGGCTTCGACGGGAACACCAGCCCCGCCATCACGGCCGTCGGCCCGACTTCGCCTCCGACCGTGCCCACCCCATCCGTGTTGCGCCCCGGTCCGTCGTCCTGCTGCCGTCGCGCGCTCGAGGCGCACCGCCAGGCCACGTCCCGGGCGGACGCTGCCCCGGCCCGGAGCCTGCCCACCGACAGACAACGCAGGTGTGCCGGCCTCACTCCTCAAGTGCAGGCAACGCCTCCGTGACAGTGCGTCTCGGGTCGTGGAACAGGAAGCGACCGGCTGCTTGAAAACGGTTTCCGGTCAGTTTGCCTCCCAGGGAGAATTCGTTGCGACATGGCAATTGTTGCCCTGCGGCATGATGTGGGGCGGAAAGGCCGACCGCAAACTTGGCCGGTTCTCGCCCGTGTGTGCGATGAGATGGCGGGCAGGCCCCGGCCGGTCAGGAAACGGTTGTGGCAGCGTGTGCGGCGCCAGTGGCCGATGGGGCTGCTGTGACATCTCTTCTCGTGGGGGGAAGTGCATGACTTCGCGTGCTTCCGGCACGCCTTCTCGGCGTGCCCGGATATCGGCAAGACACTCCCTGGCCGCGGCAGTCGCGGTTCTCGCGCTGGGCGCGTCAGCGCTGCCGGCCCTCGCCGCCTCACCCGCGGCGGATCCGGGGCCCGGCTCGGTCTGGGGCAAAAAGGCAGCGCCTCTGGAGATCCCGCCGGTCAAGGTGGGATCGACCAAACCCGTGCCCAGCAAGCCCGAGGCTGCGCCGTCGAAGGACGAGGCGGCCTGGCGAGCGGCACAGAAGGAACGCGCCCGCACCGGCGGCGTCCCGCCGAACGCGGGTGGGGTCACGGCCAACCGCACGGCCGGCGAGACCGGAACCCTGGTGTGGGTGCCCAAGGGACAGGGCTCGGTGCCCTGGCACGAGATCTCGGACTTCCGCATCACCGACTCCCTCGTCGCACGGATCAACCTGTCCAACGGCAACCTGATGCTCGCCGCGACCGACTTCGAGGTCGCCGGAGTGGGCCAGAAACTCCGCCTGGCCCGTACGTACAACTCCTTCCAGGGGCCCTACGGCAAGGTGTCGAACCGCTGGTGGCAGGAGTACGAGCGCTACCTGCACATCTTCACGAACTCGGTCGTCGTCTACGACGCGACGGGTGACGCGCTGTCCTTCACCACGAACGCCGACGGCACCTTCACCACGCCCAAGGGATATTCGAAGGACCTGAAGAAGAACGCGGACGGCACCTACACCCTGACCGACCGCAAGTCCGGTGTGAAGGACACCTACGACGCCAACGGGACGCTGACGAAGGTCACCGACCGCAACAAGGGCACGATCACGGTCGACCAGCACGACGAGACCGGCGAGCACGAGGGCTTCAGGCTGACCGAGACCCGCTCGGGCCGCTGGGTCGACCTGCTCAAGACGTATCCGAACCAGTGGCAGGCCAAGGACCACACCGGCCGCACCGCCGTCTTCGACCTCGACGCCGACGGCAACCTCTCCCGCACCACGGACACCGAAGGCAAGACCACCTCCTGCGCCTTCGACGCCGACGGCAGGATCACCAAGGTCACGACCCCGGAAGGGCGGGTGACCGTCTTCACCTACGACGCCCGGAACCGGGTCACCTCCATGCTGCGGGCGACCCAGACGGGCGCCTCCGGGCACACCGGTCCCACCTATACGTACGCCTACACCAACGCCTATCCCTACGAGGCCGGGACGACCACCGTCACCGACCCCGAGCAGCACACCACGAAGTACGAGCACGACGGTGAGGGCCAGGTCGGCAAGGTCATCGACCACCTCCAGCGCACCCGGTCCCGCACCTACGACGCGAACAGCAACGTACAGACCGCGACGGACGCGATGGGCGTCGGCGGCACCGGCGGCAACGTGACCACGTACGGCTGGGACACCCGCAACAACCTCACCTCCGCCAAGCTGCCCACCGGAGCCACTGCCGCCGTGGCCGGCTATCAGACGCTGTCGGGCGCAGATCTGCCCGGCTCGATGACGACCGCCGACGGTGAGAAGACGGACTACACCTACGACGCGGCCGGCAACACCAAGTCGGTCGCCGTCACCGGCACCGGCGGCGGGACACAGTCCTTCGACTACAACCCCACCACGCCCACCTGCGGCGGCTTCGAGGGCCAGCGCTGCAAGGTCACGACGAAGATGTCCTCGACCAAGTCGGTCTCCACCTCCTTCACGTACGACGCGAAGGGCAACCTGATCAAGGTCACCCCGCCGGCGCCGCTCGGTGTGACGATGTACACCTACGACGACCTGGGGCGGCCCGCCTCGGCCAGGGACGGACGGGGAGTCACCACCCTCTACACCTACGACCACCGCGACCGGATCGTGAAGGTCGACACCTCCGGCTACGCCACGGTCACCTACTCCTACGACGGCGACGGGAACCTCACGCTGCGCTCCGACGGCACCGGTGTCACCGCCTACGCCTTCGACCCGCTGTCCCGTGAGACCGTCCGGACCCTGCAGAACGGCTCCCAGACCCGCCTCACCTACACCCCGGCGGGCAACGTGGACACGTACGAGGACCCGGCCGGCCTGACCGACTACACCTGGAACGAGGTCAACAAGCTCACGCAGCTCAAGGACCCGACCGGGAAGGTCACCACGTACACGTACAACAGCAACGACGTCCGCACGAAGACGACGTACCCCGGCGGGACCGCCCAGGAGGTCACGCTCGACAAGTCGAGCCGGCCGGAGCGGGTCCGGGCGACATCGCCCAAGGGCACGCTGGTCGACCTCGCCTACACCTACGGCTACGACCACGACGCCAGCACCACCACCCCCCTCAAGGACGGCGGGAAGATCCGCACCCGCACGGACGCGGTCGCGGGGACGAAGACGACGTACACCTATGACGGTGCGGGCCGGTTCTCCTACGCGAAGGAGGAGAAGGGCACCACCCTCAACTCGTCCTGGCAGTACTGCTACGACCTGGCCGGCAACCTCACTTCCCAGGGCGTCGACCCCGGCTGCCCGCGCGGTACGACCTACACGGTCAACGACGCCCAGCAGATCACGGCGAAGAACGGCTCCACCACGAACTGGTCGTACGACAAGGTCGGCAACGAGACCGCCGGGGCCTCCACCCCTGAGGGCACCCGCACCGCCGCGGCCTGGTCCGACTACTCCCAGATGACGTCGGTCACCGTGGGCGGCAAGACCTACGCCGGCCAGTACGGCTCGACCGACCAGAGCGAGCGGATCAAGCTCGGCGACACGTTCTTCCACAACGGGCCGCTCGGCCTGTCCGCGAAGAGCCTCGGCGGTGTCGACATGGGATTCAACCGTGAGCCCGGGGGCACCCTGAACTCCATGACGACCGGCGGCAAGAGCTACTACTACCTCACCGACGCGCTCGGTTCGGTCGTGGCGCTCGCCGACGAGGCCGGCACGAAGGTCAACTCGTACTCCTACAGCCCCCGCGGCGTCCAGCGTGCCGGGACCTCGGAACAGGTTCCGCAGCCGTACCAGTTCGCCGGCGGCTACCACGACCCGACGGGCCTCTACCACTTCGCCGCCCGCTACTACGACCCCAACATCGGCCGCTTCACCCAGCCCGACCCCTCCGGCCAGGAGAAGAACCCCTACCTCTACGCCGAGGGCGACCCCGTCAACCGCATCGACCCGACCGGGCTCAACGCGGTCTCGAATCTCCTACTGGCCAAGGATCTGCTGGAACTGGGGACCGATGCCTGGAACGGGGACGGAAAGGCGTTGGAAGGCGACCTCGTGGGAACTGTCGCGAGTCTCGGGACGGAGACCGCCTGCATGTTCGGCGCCGGACTCGCCGGAGCGGCGACCGCCGGAGTCGGGGGCGCGATCGTGGCCGGCGGCTGCGCTCTGGTCGGGTCCTACGTCGGTGACAAGGCAAAAGACGCGTACGTGAATTGAGGCACCGCCTTGGTCCGGCAGCCCCGCTTGCCGGACCAGGGCCGAGCCCTAGGGAAGCGAGCGATCATGGAGGTATCTATGAGTGAGCAAGCCGCCATCTGGTTTCCGAGCGGCACAGCAGGCATCGTGCTGCTGGCCGTGGCCGTTCTCGCGATCCTGGTCGGTATCGCCATGGGGCGGTCCAAGCGGCGCCGGTAGACGGACCGTCGTGCTGATGCGTCACCCAGTCAGGTAGTCATGGGGGCATGAGCATGCACCTCGCTCGATCAGAATGTGCAAGCCTGCCTACGGGGCTTGCCCTTGCGGTACTGGTCATAGGTCTCGCGATCGGCCTTCTGATCATCATGCGAGGCAAACGGAGATAACCCGCGACAAGGAGGCCCGTTGAAGCCCGCGTGACAGGTTTCAACGGGCCGCCAGCACGCCTTACTGATCTTTTCGTTAGTTCTGTGGGCCTGGTGGGTGGAGGGTGAGGCCGGTGTGGGTAAGGAAGGACCAGGGCAGTTGGGGGTTGGTGTTGATGCGGTGGATGCCTTGTTCGGTGGCGTCGGCGACATCGGCGAGGTGGTCGCCGGCGAGGTTGGCGAGCTCGCGTTTCTTCAGCGAGGACCACAGCAGTTCCACCGGGTTGAGCTCAGGTGCGTAAGCCGGTAATCGCTCCAGGGTGAGCCAGTGCTGCTCGGCGACCCAGGCTCGCATCGCCCGGCTCCAGTGAGCCGACAGCCCGTCCCAGACCAGCACCACTCGCTCGCCGTTGTAGAACGTCTTGAGCTGTTCCAGGACCTCGATGAGTGCGGCGGTGTCGTAGCTGCCGGGCTTGAGGTGGAAGCACAGCCGAGGACCTCGGTCCGGGTCGGCGGCGTGGTAGCCGAGGGCGCCGGCCATGGAGGCCCGCTTCCAGTTCAGCCGGTGCCGCAGGAACGGGGTGCGGCCGCGGGGCGCGTAGGTGCGGCGGACCTGCGGCAGCAGCGACACTCCTGATTCGTCGAGGAACACGATCCAGGCACGTGTGTTCACGGCCCCTTTTTGATCCGCGGCCACTCGTGAGCGATCCAGCGGGCGATCTCCGACTCGTCCCTTTCGACCGCCCGCCGTTCGGGCCGCTGCAGACTCCATCCGAGCCGGCCGGTCAGCAGCCGCCACACCGAGGCCCGCGACAAGACCACTCCGGTCACCCGCTCGACGACCAGTCCGACCCGTTCCAGGGTCCACAGATCGGCCTCGAAACCATGGGCCTGGGCGCCTTGCTCCAGCGCGGCCCGCACCCGCTCGACCTGGGCATCGTCCAGCTTGGGCGGACGCCCGGTGGCAGGACGCCGGCGCAGAGCATCGGCGCCGTTCTTCTCCCAGACCCGTTTCCACCGCCGCACGCTCTCCTCGCTGACCCCGAGCATCCGGGCGATCTCGGCGTTCGAGTGTCCCTGCTCGAACAACTCGGCCGCCCGCACACGCCGGGCCTCGGACAACTGCGGCCGGGTCAAAGGCGGAACAACAGACGAAGGCTTGAAAGACACCACATCAGGATCCCACCAACGAAGCCGTCAAACCCACAGAACTAACGAAAAGATCAGTAGACGTCGTTTCTTATGGCTGTCGGAGCGGCATGAGAGTCTCCGGTCATGAGCTATGACCTTGCTGTCTGGGAAGGCGAGAGGCCGGCGGATGACAAGACCGCCGGCCAGGTCTTCAGCGATCTGTACGAGCGATACATCGGCAGCGAGACGGAGGAGCCTCCGTCCGAACGCATCGCGGCGTATGTCGCCGTGCTGCTTGAGCGGTGGTGTGACCTCGCCGAGGACGATGAGGACACCTCGCCCTGGTCGACCGGCCCGCTGATCGACGAAGCCAGCGGGCCGCTGATCTACTTCCCCATGCGATTCAGCATGGCTGAGGAGGTGTCGGCCTATGCGGCGACCGTGGCGGAGAGCATGGGGCTGGTCTGCTTCGACGTGCAGCAGGACCGGCTCAGGCCATGAGCAAGGGGCTCAGGCGGCGGTAACCGATCAGGGTCGCTGCTATGCCCACGAAGGCGAGGAAGTGCTCGGCCTTGCGTTCGTAGCGGCGGTGCAGCCTTCGGCAGCCGGCCAGCCACCGTGGCGAAGCGAGAGTCAGCACGCATGGACGAGGCTGTCTCGGACAGGATGGGCTGGGTGATCCTCTCCGACACCGTTTACCTTGCGATAGGGCTGGGTGCGCTCGGCGCGGCCGTCGTGCCGAGGCTCGTGTTCAAACGGCCCTTCTCCATGCCGATGGTCTTCCTCGCGGCTGGCGCCGTCGTGGCGGCGCTGCCGTGGCCCGTGCCGACGGTGGACCCGGTGCGTGACCGGCTCTGGATCGAGCACGGGTCGGAACTGTGTGTGATCGTGTCGCTGATGGGAGCAGGCCTTGCCCTCAACCGGCCCTTCGGCCGGCGCGCGTGGGGCGGCCCCTGGCGCCTGCTCGGCATCAGCCTGCCCCTGACCATCGCAGGGACCGGGCTCATCGCCGTACTCCTGCTCGACTGGCCGCCGGCACTCGCCCTCCTCCTCGCCGCGGTGCTCGCACCGACCGATCCCGTACTGGCTGCGGAGGTGAGAGTGGGAGAGCCCACGGACGCGGAGGACGACGAGGACGAGGTCCGGTTCACTCTCACAGCCGAGGCCGGGCTGAACGACGGACTGGCCTTCCCGTTCGTCCTGGCCGCCCTGGCGCTCGCCGCAGCGGCCGGCGACGGGTGGTCGGCGGGCTGGCTCGGGCGATGGCTGCTCATCGACGTCCTGGTCAAGATCGCGGTAGGAGTGGCGGTGGGTATCGTGGCCGGTCGTCTGCTGGGCCGCATGTTCTTCCGGGCGCAAGCGAACGCGCTGCGCCTGTCGGAGCACATGGAAGGGTTCGTCGCCCTGGGCGCCACGTTCCTGGCGTACGGAGCGGCCGAACTCCTCCACGGCTACGGTTTCCTCGCCGTGTTCGTAACGGCCTGCACCATCCGCGCGGCCGAGCGCAGCCACGGCTACCACCGTGTACTGCACGAGTTCACCGAACAGATCGAACGGCTGCTGACCGTGGTCCTGCTCTTCCTCCTCGGGGGCTTCCTTGTCGCCGACGGACTGCGCACCCTCACCTGGCAGGGAGCCCTCGTCGCCATTCTGCTCGTCCTCGTCGTCAGGCCCGCCGCCGGATGGCTCGGCCTGATCGGATCCGCAGAGGGACCGCGAGAGAAGACGGTCACCGCCTTCTTCGGCATCCGCGGCATCGGCTCCCTCTTCTACCTCGCGTACGCGCTCGGACACAGCGAAGCCTTCGAAGCCGACACGCGACAGCTCTGGTCGGTGGTGGCCTTCACCGTCCTGCTCTCCGTCGTCGTACACGGTGTCACCGCGACACCGGCCATCCGACGCCTCGACAGGCTTCGCCACTCCTCGCCCACACCGCCCTGACCCGCTGCCCAGCGGGAGCGGGAGGCTGCTGTGAACCGGTGAGCAGCGACGGTCGCCAGCATGATCGACGCGGCCATCTGTGACGGAGACATAGTGGTCGTGAGGCAGGCCGGCAGCGCGGAGCGGCATCGTCGCCGCGATGCTCGACGGCGAAGCCACGGTCAAGCGCCTGCGTCGCGTGGACGGCCACGTATGGCTCATGCCCCCCAACGCTGCGTGCGAGCCACTTCGGGCGATGATGCCGTCATCCTCGGCAAGTGGCCACGGTCCTGCCGACCTTTTCGCTCGCCCGCCTGGTCCGGTACGGCAGCGCCTGCTGCTGACCGGAGGCCGCGGTGGGCGCCGGTCCCCTCGGGAGGGGCGAAGGGGGGGCCGACGCCGGCCCGACAGGGGCGGCGGTCCTGTGCGCCGTCCCACCGCGACCGTACGAGCCCCGCGCCCAGGGCGCGGTTTCAGATGGGCCGCCAGAGGGGCGGCCCGGCCCCTGAACCCTCTTCGTCTTCACCGCCCCGCACGGCTGGCGCTGCCGTTTCGGGAGACGGGGGCTGTTGCTGGCCCGGTGGCATGTCGGGCGTGCGCGATCGGGGTGATGCTGACGACATCCCCACACCCTCGCCATCCGGCCCCGCCTCGAACGGGCCGTCACGCTCTCAACGCGGGCGGCCTGTGCGATCTCTACGTCCGGGTCGCCTGACCCCGCAGCACCACATGCCCGCCGCCGCGGCCCCGTCACGGCGGCGGGCCTCGCTTTCTGCGGACGGAGGTGCTCGCGGTTCCTCGTACGCTCGGTGTGCAGCGTGGCGGCCGGTGGAACGACCGTCGCAGCGCCGCCCGGATCACTGCCGTCGTCACCCTCGCGTTCACCTTCCGGTCAAGACGAAAAGCGCTGTGATCGGCGCGGTCAGGTCACCGAGATCTGCCCTTTGCCGTGTTCGGACAGGGTGACGTATCCATGCCGCGGAAGGCGCAAGGTGCCCTTCTGGGTGGCGGCGGAGGCGAAGCGGATCAGCTGCTTCCCGCCGTCGGGTGCCGGGGGAGTCGATGAAGTCGTAGTGCACCACCGGGGCGTATTCGAAGTACGGCCCGGGGTGCCACGGAGTGCGACAATCTGGCCGTGTCCGAGGAGCTGTCGCGCTGGTATCGAGGCCGTCTGGTCCTGGGGCCGTTCAGGCCGTTCGAGGGAGGGAAAGTTGAACGTCTCGAACGGGAAATCGGGCTGCGGCTGCCGCGTTCCTACCGCTCGTTCCTGGAGGCGGCGGGCGGCGAGAGCCTCACGTACTCGGTCCGACTGCCGGCTTGCGACCCGGAGCTGCTGCAGAGTTTTGACGACCTCTATCAGCTCGGCCGTGACAACGATGGTGAATACGGCTGGGGCACCCTGCTGGGCGAGTACCGCCGCAGCCGTAATGGGCGGCTCGCCCATGAGGTCTCGCTGGCCGGTCTTCTCCCGATCGCCCGCAACGGCGGGAGTGACACCCTGTTCCTGGACCTGAACCCGGCGACCCATGGCCAGCTCCATGCCTTCGTGCAAGGCATCCCTCACCCTGGATCCCTGTCAAAGGGGGTCTTCACCAAGGCTGCTGACGACTTCGACGCCTACCTCGACAGCCTCGTTGTCGATCCGGACGTCGCTGAAGACACCTGGGCCGATGCCGTCGACAGCGACACCACCGACCCATGGCGGCGGACCGTCGAGGAGTGGCTGGACGAGGAACGGCCGGGCTGGCGTGCTGAGCCGTGGGCAGCGGCCTGAGTGCCCGGGAGGCGAACCCGTCGACATGCCCTATGGCCCGGAAATACCGTTGTCCGTGTTTCCTTCCGACCTTGGGGTACTTGCCGACGAAGCCCTTGCCCGCATCGTTGGCGACGAGGAGGGACCGGCCTCCGACGCGGAGGACTGGGAGCAGTGGCGAGCTATACTGACGCGCCTTCGCGCAGTGCTTGCCCCGCCACCCCCGTCATTGTTCTCTTCGACGTCCAGCTGTTGCGGGTTTGGTGAGCGGGGTCGGAGGAAAAGCAGGTGCCGACTCACGGGTCGTGCGGGCAGCATGTGTGCATGTCTACTGAGGTCAGCGGGATGATTGAGTGCCGGACAGGCGCCCGTCTCTGGGGACCCGACGACGAGGACGACTGTGTGTGGCACGCCGCCATCGACCTCTTTCTCCTCGATAACGGCAACGCCTACGACGCCCTTGCCTGCCTCTTCGGTATCCGGAACTGCTTCGGATTCCATCCTCTGGCTGAAGGCCGCGGCTTTCCGCGCGATGCGTCCGAGGGGCTCCAGGCCGAGTACGCCGCGTACGGCGGATCTCCTGACACCCACGGCACGACATGGATCACGTGGGCCGAGCTCGCCTCGACCGACTGGCTGGAAACAGATAGTTCCTGCACGCGAAGCCGAGAATCGGTCGCCGGAGACGGCAGCGACTGGGGGCCGGTCTGGAGTGTGATGCGGACACTCAGCGACCTCCACGGAGCGGATCATGTGCGACTCGTCGCCTGGTTCCACTGACATCGACGCCGCGGCGAAGCACCGTTTCAGGGGTCGGGGGGACAGGTATGACCGAACGCGACGTCATGCTCAACGAACTTGCCCAGGGGCTCCGTCCGATGTCGCAGGGCATCGAATGGTTCGACGCACTCGACCCTGAGGAGCAGTCCGAGGCCCTGCTGCTTCTGCGCCACCACTGTGTTCAGGCACGCGCCGTCGCCGAGGACGGACCGGAGGGCATCCGCCGTGCCGGCCTGCGCCCGACGCACACGCCGGGGGTGTTGATCACTCGTGGTCGGATCAGCGATCAACTGGGGAAGATCGCCTCTCTCGCTCCCCGCGACGAACGCCGAAAGGCGTTCCGGCTGCTGGTCGCGGTGCTTGCGATAGCCGATGAACGACGCCGCGGACGCTACTGCTCGAGCGGGTGCGCTCATTGGTGGCACAGGCTGTCTGCTGCTGACTGATCGCTTCGTCGGTTTCAGCGCGTGAGCACCCGTGTCAGGCCGGCGCGTTCGTAGCCCGAAGGACCGGCACCCGATTCGAAGTTCCTGCCGCGGCAGCTCGGCCGATTCACGTGAAGGTCACATGCATCCCGCCCTCGGTCAGGATCTCGGTCACCAGGGCGACCAGGTCGCATTGCTCACCTTCCGGTGCCAGGACGTGGGAGAGGTGCTCAACCCGATGGTGCTGGACGGGCCGATGCTGTTGCCCGTTCTCGACGCCAACGCGCTGCTGGTGGAAGCCTGTGCCCTGGCCAAGAGCGGCGGCAAGCAGGACAAGTTCACCGCGCTCGCCCTCACCGGCCGCGCGGCCCCGTACATCGCCGCCCACGTTCCCGCTGAGATCGACGAGCACCTGGCCAAGATGGCCAACCACCACGAGGTACCGGAGGCCCTGGCACGCCGCGCGCTCGAACAGCGGATCCTGTCCTCCGTCAGGGTCGTCGACCTGGAGATCCGCGACCACCTCTCCCCGCAGACCCGCCACATCCTTCGGGTCGACCACGAGATGCCGCGCAGGCACCGGGGTGACCCGGACGACGCGCCCACGATGGCGCTGGCGGAGTTCCTCGCCCCCTGCGTCATCATCACCCAGGACAGCGTCTTCTCCCGCTTCGGAGTCGCCGTCATCGATTGGATCCCGGTCGTCCAGAACGTGATGCGCATAGCCGGCCTGGAGGCCATCGCCGCGAACGCGCTGACGGTCATGGACTGGGCACTGCGCCTGCTCGGCACTGGCGCCCGCCGCCTTGCCGTCCTTGCCCGGAGCAATCCACTGGCTGCGGCCGCCACCGTGAGCGCGCTGCTGTGGTGGTGCCACCGAAAGGGCTACCTCACGCGAGACAACTGGCACCACCGCCTCTCCCAGGCAGGCAAGGCGGCAACACCCCTGCTGAAACTGGCGAACGCCGGGATGACCGAGCACCGAACGCTCAGCGACTCCCTCCTGGTGGTCCAGCCCCCGCCCTACCCCACCACCGAGCAGCTCGCCGCCCGGCACCTCGCGCGCTGCGGTCGGCCCCTGACCCCCGGCGAACTACGCGACGCGCTCACCCAGCGCGGTCACATCGTCTCCGCTGCACTGCTGAAGCGGGACATGACCGCCCACGCCGCATTCGTCCGCGCCCCGGGCGATCTATGGACCATCGGGCGACCGGCAGCAGGGATTACGAGCAGAAAGACATAGCGCCGCCGCACAGCCCAAGGAGCAGGCGGCCTGAGCTCCAGACGGCGAGCATCGCCGCACTGCCGCAGCTGGCGGACATCGCGAAGGCCGAGGACGCGGGGGACTGGGCGTTCGATCTGGCCGGAGCCATAGCGAGTGGCCTCCTCCAACCGCACGGCGCCGACGAAGAAGTCGCAGGCTGTGCGGCGACCGCGGCGAGCTCCGCGCCATGGCCGCGTTCGACGGCCAGCCCTTGTGGTTCGAGGTCCTGGACGACTTCACCGATTCCTTCGTCACCGGACTCGCTGCTGCGGCATCGTCCTGCTTCCCAGGCGCGGCAGATGCAGGCCCGAAGTCGAGACGGTCGACCGCATCAATGCCCTGAATAGGCTGCGGACGCTGTCGCTCGATTGGACGCCCGTTGCACGCCGCGGGAGAAGGACCAGACGTACCGCGTGCCGGAGAGCGAGCTGCGGATCTTCGGCAATAGGTACAGCCACACCGTCTCCGAGTTCGGGCCGGCCAACCCACAGCACGTAGGCCTCGACTTGCTTCTCCTCAGGTCGGAGGCCGTATCGGAAGCACCCGATACGGCCTCAAGATCGTTTTCGGGGCCGGTCGGGGACCAACCCGACTCCACCGGTCAGCGGGGCCATGATCGCGTCGGCGGGGGTCGCGGAGTCACTCCGCGACCCGGACCGCGCGTGCGGGCCGGATGGCGGCGGCGCGGCGGGACGGTCCCACGGTGGCCAGGAGCGACGCGGCGAACGTGGCTGCGGCCAGGCCGACGATGCTGCTCCACTCGACGGGGAACCCGCCTTCGAGACCCGCGAAGGCCGCACTGTTGTGGTACATGAGCCAGGTGGTGAGAACACCCAGCACGGATCCGAGCACGATTCCCTCCGCGGCGACGAAGGCGCTCTCCGCAAGGAAGGAACGTCGGACGGTCCGTGCCCGGAAGCCGAGGGCCCGCAGGATGCCGATGGTGCGGCGGCGTTCGCGTACGGCCCGGACCATGACCACGCCCAGCCCGGTGATGCCCACGCCGAGGCCGAGGGCGAGGAAGCCCTGCATGAGGCGGAAGAAGGCGGTGCTGGCGTCGAACTGGTGGCGGATCTCGGAGGCGATCGGCGTGGCGACCAGGCTGGACGACAGCTGCTCGCCCTGGAGTTGGGTCGCCAGGGCGTCGGCCGAGGTCCCGGGCCGGGTGCTGACGAGGGCGGAGGCGTTCTGGGCCTGGTCGGCGAACAGTTCGCGCATGCCCCGCTCGCCCATCACCACGGGGTATGTCGTCGAACTGGCACCCGTGCCCGGGTAGAAGACCATGCCGTTGCTGAGCACCCCTGCGACGACCTTCTGTTCGCTGCGTCCGGTCCGCGGGTCCGTGACGGTGAGGGTGTCACCGGGGTCGTAGTAGTCACCTGCCGGGCCGCCGGTGCTCCCGAAGAAGCCGTCGATGACAACGAATCGAGGATCGGTGGCGAGTGCGTGCCACACCGCGGGGTCGTCTCCCAGACCGGGCAGCCGCTCGCGGAAGGTGATGCCGGTGATCGCGCCGTCGGGGACGCCGACGGCGGCGATGTCGAGCGGCTGAGTGCTGCGGTTCCCGGGGTCGGTGGCCCGGCCGGAGGCGTTGAGCAGCGGAGCCACGGTGGCGATGCCGTCGGCCGACGGGCCGCCACGCAGGTCCGCGATCAGCCCCTCGCCCGCGACCTGGGGGTTGTAATCGAGCCGCAGGGAGTAGCCGGACGTGGCGTCACGGACGACTCCGTCGACTCCGGCCCGGAGGACCCCGGAGATCTCCGTGAGGAGGACGAGAACGAACACGATCAGCGTGTACATCACCAGGGTCGCACCCGTACGGAAACGCTTCGCCAGCGGATAGGCGACCGCGAGCCGGGCCGCCAGCCCCGACTCCGACGGCCGCTCCAGGAGCCGCCGCACGGGGCGCAGCAGCGTCTTCTGGTTGTCGCTGACGAGCACCACCGCCGAGAAGGCGGCCAGGGCGCCCTGGATGACGTACACGGACATCGACGGCGTGTCGAAGATCCGGGGACGTACGACGGGTGCCAGCAGGGTCCACCCGAGGACGCTGCCCGCCACGAGGGTGGTGACCGTGTGCCGGGGAAGGAGGCGCAGGAGCGCCGGAGCCGCGAAGGCCAGGGCGAGCGCCGGCATCAGGTAGGTCGCGTCGGGCTGGCTCCGTGCCACCGCCGGGACCGCCACGAGCGCGCACAGGACCGCCAGCGCGGAGGACACGACGAGCAGTCGGCGGCGCGGCCCGCGCCCGGGCGTCGCGGGCAGGTCGCGGATGGCGGCGATGATGTTGAACCTGCTGATACGGAAGCTGGTCGCGAGGATCGCGGCGAAGGCGATGAGCAGCCCCATGGCCAGACCGTTGAGGATGCTGGTGGGCGTGAGGGCGAACGCGATCCGGATGCTGCTGCCACCGACCGACCAGCCCTGGAAGATCTCCGCCGCCACCACGGCGACACCCCATCCGACGGCCACTCCGATGGCCACGCCCGGCAGCGCCGACAGCAGCGCGTAGGCGGCTCCTTCGACGGTGAACGACGCGACCAGCCGGGAACGCTTCATGCCGATCGCGCGGACCATGCCCATCTGGGACTTCCGCTCCTCGCCCAGCATGACGAAGATGTTCACCAGCAACAGAGCGCCCGCGATGATGCTGAAACTGCCGATCATCAGGAACAGCGCGCCGAGGGAGTCGCCGGCCTGCTGGGCGTCGCGCAGCACGGTGTGCTTGGGCGTCTCGATCGCAGTCCGGTCCGCGAGCGGGCCCAGGGCCCGGCGGATGTCCGAGGTCACCTGGGACGTCAGGGCGTCGCCGCCCTCGACACCACCGCGGTTGGACACGAAGGTGACCGAGCGCGGCTCCGCGCCGGTGGCCCGGGCCGCGGCGTCCAGGGTGCCCGGGGCCAGGAAGGCGTCACGGTTCAGTCTGCCGCCCAGGCCCACGCCGGCGAGGCCCTGCTCCGGCACCACGCGCTCCACCCGGAAGGTGTGCGGGCTGCCGAACAGATAGAGCGTGATCGGCTGCCCGGCTCCCACCCGCAGCGACTGTGCCAGCGGCGTGTTGATCACGACCTCACCTGGCTTCGGTTCCGGCCCCTCGATCCCGGACTTCCCGCCCGCGGCGCCGAAGCCCGATGCCTTGTCGAAGTCCATCTGCCACGCGAGCACACGCGGTTCGGCGACCGTCCGGCCGTCGGAGCGGGAGACGGCCGACGCCTGGGTGGCCTGAGCGCTCAGCACGCCGTCGACGTCGGCATCGTCCTCCAGGACCGCCAGCCGATCGGCGACCGCCCGGCCGGCCGGTCCGGGCGGTGCGACGACGCGCTCGTCCACCGGGCCCAGGGTCCGGTACGCCTCCTGGCGTACGGAGAAGTTCAGGGTGTCACCGACCACCAGGGCGCCGATGATGATGGCCGTACCCAGCACCGATCCGCCGATCACGAGCGCGGCCTCGGTGCGCCGCCGGGCGAGTTGGCGGAAGGCCAGCCGACGGGACACCGGCTGCCGGACGACCACCAGTACCAGAGCCCCCAGAGCGAGCGCGAGGACGATGAGCAGCGGGGCCAGCAGGTTCGGATACATCATCGGTCCCGTTGCGTGTCGTCGGCCGAGTCCATGGCGAAGGCGGGCTGCCGGCGGTCGTCGACCAGCCGCCCGTCGCGCATCCGGATCAGCCGGGGGACGCGGGCGCCGATGGCGCCGTCATGGGTGACCAGGACGATCGTCTGGCCCTCGTCCCGGTTGAGTTCGCACAGCAGGTCCATGACCTGGTCGGCCATCGCACTGTCGAGGTTGCCGGTCGGTTCGTCGGCCCACACGACGGCCGGCCGTCCGGCGAGGGCACGGGCGATGGTCACCCGCTGCTGCTCACCGCCCGACATCTCGCTGGGGCGGTGCTCGACCCGGTGGCCGAGGCCGACCCGTTCGAGCATGGCCAGTGCCCTGTGCCGCGCCTCTCGGGGCCGGGTGCCGACGAGCAGCAGGGGGAGTTCGACGTTCTCCACGGCCGAGAAGACCGGGATGAGGTTGAACGCCTGGAAGACGAAGCCCATGGTGCGCGCGCGGTGCTCGGTGCGGGCGGCGTCCGACATCGCGAAGAGGTCGTGGCCGTCGATCTCGACCCGGCCGCCGTCGATGTCGTCGAGCCCGGACAGACAGTTCAACAGGGTGGTCTTGCCGGACCCGGAGGGGCCCATGACCGCCACGAGCTCTCCATGGCGCACGAGGAGATCCAGATCGTCGAGGGCGGTGACCGCCACCGAGCCGGTCCGGTAGATCTTGCGGACTCCGGTGGCGACCAGGAGGGGTCGGTCGCTGTTCATGTCTTCCATGCGAACCCCTGGGCGGAGGGGACGGCCACGGCCGACCAGGCCACAGTGGAGTGCCGAACGGTCCCCTTCCGGGACCGTTGGCCCCTGTGAGCCCCGCCGGCTCGCCCGCAGGGTGGAGGGAGGAGCCGCCGAGCGCGGAGACGTCGCGGAGATCCGGGACATCGATGCTCCCCGCTCTCGCTCCTGGGAGGTGAGGACCATGACCAGGACCGGAGCACGAGCCGCGTGGGACGAGGACCGCGCCGGTCTGTGGGCCCACGTCGGCGACCGGCTGATCATCGGCGGCGCGACCGTCGGCGACGCGGGGCGCGACGGTGAGATCGTCGGGCTGCATCATGCGGACGGGACCCCGCCCTATGACGTCCGCTGGTCGGACACCGGCCGGGTCACACTCGTCTTTCCCGGCCCCGACGCGCGTGTCCAGCACTTCGCGCACTCCGAAACGGAAGCGGCTGCTTCACAACCCTGAGCTCCGTCCGGATCGGCTGCGCAAGGCGCCGAACGGGCTCCGACAAGGCCCGGTCAGCCCTGGTGCGAGCCGAGCCGGCGACGTGTACCGGACGTGAGGAAGGACCCGCGTGAGGACGCGGAGCAGCGGACGTCGTGCCGCGCACCGCGCAATCAGGGTCCGCGAGAAGCGGATGGGTCCTTCCTCCCGTCGCGCTTCCTCCTGATGTGCCCGCCAGCCGGCAGGTACTGCCTGCTTCTTCCGCACCCGGCTCCGCTCCGACGGGGGACCGGGTGGGCCGATGACAGGACCGACCGGCCCTACTCGGCCCCGTGAGCCCGGTGCGAGCGTGGCAGTGATCCACCTGGCACTCGAAAGGCGGTGGGGACGATGGCATCGACCGTGGCGACAGCCCCCGTGGTGGTGGGCGTCGACGGTTCCGACGCGAGCCTCACGGCTCTGGACTGGGCCGTCGACGAAGCGGTGCGGCACGGACATCCGCTGCGCATCGTGCACGCCTCTCTGTGGGAACGGTACGAGGGCGCCGTGCCGGCCTGGACCACCGACCGCCCCTCGGGCCAGGTTCTCGCGGAGAACATCGTCGGCACGGCTGCGGACCGTGCCCGGCGCCGTGCTCCCGCTCTCACCGTCACCGCGGACGTACTCGCCGAGGACGCCTCCGGTGCGCTGCTCCGTGAGGGGCAGGACGCCGTGGTTCTCGTCGTCGGCTCCCGTGGGCGGGGAGAGCTTGCCGACCTGCTGCTCGGCTCCGTCGGCCTCGTCGTGGCCGCCCGGGCCCACGGCCCGGTCGTCGTCGTCCGCGGGGACCGGCACGCCCTGCAAGCCCGCCACCAGCGGATCCTGCTGGGCATCGGCGATCACGACGTGGACGCACCGGCCGTCAGGTTCGCTTTCCGTGAGGCGGCGGTCCGGGACGCGGAACTCGACGTCGTACGCACATGGCGACGTCCCGCCCACGAACCGGTCGAGCACCCGCTGCTGAGCGGCGAGCCCCGCACGTACTTCGAGCACCGGGCCTCCGAACTCCTCGACAAGGTCCTCGACCCGCTGGCGCGCGAATTCCCCCACGTCCGGCTACGCAGGAGCACCGTCGAGGGTTCCGCGCACCGGGTGCTGACGGACCGCTCCGCCGCCGCCGACCTGCTGGTCGTCGGGGCGCGACGCCAGGGCCGCCTGGTCGGCCTTGAGCTCGGCAGGGTCGCGCACCGGGCGCTGCACCACGCCTCCTGTCCGGTCGCCGTCATCCCCCAGCACCACCACGCTCCCTCGGACGGAGAGCAGCCGTGAACTCCGCTGCCCCGCACCACATGAGCGACCTCGGCCGCCGCGTCGAGGCCAGGCGAGCCCGTCTCGGCCCGTCCCGCGAGGAGGTGGCCGCACGGGCCGGCTCCACACCGGGGTACATCGACCTCCTTGAGGAGCAACTGCCTTCCCCCGGGATCGAGTTCCTGGTACGACTCGCGAACGCCCTGGAGACGACCGTTCAGGATCTGACCGGCCGCCGTGACCGTGCGTCGTTCACCTTGGACAACTGGCAGATGGGCTTCGTCCGGGAGATCATGCGGGGGGCCGGAGCAGCCGCCGGGCGCAGGCTGCTCGAACGTGAATGCGTATCCCACGGCCGGTAGCGTAGGTGCTTCCGCTCTGCGGGCCTGCGGGTGGGACGTCGGCGCGGCTCCGCGAGTCGCGATCGGAGCGGTACCGCACGAGACTGGCGGGTGTGAGCACTGTTCCGCAGCCTGGCCGACGACGTGAAAGCGTCCGCGTACTCGTCGCTCACGCCGGTGTCCACGGCTCGACCAGGAGCATCGCCGAGCGCATCGCCGCTCGTCTCGGGGAGCAGGGAGCCCTGGCCGATGTGCTTCCCGTCAAGGCGGTGGGCGACCCGCGTGCGTACGACGTCTTCGTGGTGGGCAGTGCCGTTCACGACATGGCGTGGCTTCCTGAGGCGCTGAGTTTCGTCCGCGCCAGCGCGGACCTGCTGGCCGGGCGAGACGTATGGCTGTTCAGCGTGGGGATGCCGGCTGCCGTGCGAGGTCCGTGGCGGGCACTGGTCGGCAGGGAGGAAGGCCATGTGGTCGGCGGCCTGGTCGACGAGTTGCGTCCCCGCGGTCACCGCCTGTTCTCGGGCGTCATCGAGCCCGGGCACCTGACGCCGGCAGCGCGCGTGAAGTTCCGGGCGATGGGGCTGCGCTACGGCGACTACCGGGACTGGCCCGCGGTCGACGACTGGGCCGGGCACATCGGTCGTGAGGTGCTCGGCAGCGGCGCCGAAGCCGACGACACCCCGGATTGACGGCACCCCGTGTCGAGACGGGCCGGCCGGGACACGGCGCTGCTCGGCGGTCGGATCAGGATCACACCAACGGCACGAGGACGACCGGGGCGGGGCTGTGGTGGATCAGCGCGTGCGCCACATGGCCGAGGTGCGGGCCCACGGGCACCCTCCGGCTCCGACGGCCCACGATGACGAGATCCGCGTCCTGCGACGCCTCGACCAGGTGGTACGCGGCAGGGCCCATGGCAGCCCCCGCCGTGACGTGCACCCCCGGGTACCGCCTCCGCCACGGCTCCAGGAGATCGTCAAGGCCTCCCTCGAGACGGTCGCCCAGCACGTCGCCGGGTGCAGGACTCGCCAGAGCCGCGTAGCCGTACGAGGCGGGCAGCGTCCAACTGTGCAGGAACCGGAGGGGGAGGCCCGTGCGAGCGGCCTCCGCGAACGCCACACCGAGCAGGGCCTCGCACCGGTGGCAGATGTCGACGCCCACGACGATGCCGGCGCGGGACGGCGTGGGCCGCTCACCCTTCACGCGCACCAGGGCGACCGGCTGCCGGGCGGCGCCGACGACGGAGAGAGACACCGAGCCGACGACGAAGCCGAGGACGCCACCCAGACCGCGCGAGCCGAGTACCGTCAGGTCGGCCTCGTTCGCGGCGGCGGTCATAACCTCGGCCGCCCGGCCCTGCACTCTCTCGGTGGACACCTCCAGTCCGGGATGCTCCTTGCGTGCGTCTGCCGCCGCGTCCCGCAGCAGGCCGCGGGCGCGTTCTGCGTGGGTGCGAGCGTACGGGGACGGGATCTCCGGTGCGTTCGGCCACTCGTCCACGTGCACGATCCGGAGCGGCACTTCGCGGAGCACCGCTTCCGTCGCCGCCCAACGAGCGGCCGCGGTGCTTTCCACCGAGCCGTCGAGACCAACGGTGACCTGGGCTGTCATGGCCTGCCTCCTCAGCCGGGTCCGCGCCCTGGCGTCCGAGCGCCGCACGCGTACGGGCCTCAGCTCCAGGCTGCTGCCCGAACCGCCCCGCGCAGCAGGGCCGGGCAGGTCCCGCTCGGGGCCGAACGGCCCATCGCCTCGGAGCCGACCGCGGTGCCAGCGTGGGACTTGCCGTTCCCAGGGCTCGGCTCCCGGGCTCCGGTGGCGTACTTGCGGAGGAGGAACCATGAACAACGAGACCCCCGCCCGACCGGAGCTCGGCGATGTCGTGGTGGGCGTCGACGGGTCGGCCTCCGCCCGTACCGCCGCGTTCTGGGCCGCCGCCGAAGCGGACCGCCGGGGACGTCCACTGTGCCTCGTGCACGCCGCCGGCACCGACGGGCGGGCGTACTGGACCGACGCGGAGACTCTCCAGGCGGTACGAGAAGCGGGCCGCGACCTGCTGACCGAGACCGCGCACGCCGTCCGGGAACGCTACCCGGAGCTTGCCGTCACCAAGGTGCTCAGCCGTCGCGATCCGGTCTCCGGCATCCAGGAGACCGCCGGCGAGCGCGGGACCATCGTGGTCGGCAACCGTGGGCTCGGAGGCTTCTCCGCCCTTCTGCTGGGCTCGGTCGGCCTCGGCGTGGCAGCCCGCGCCGACGTGTCCGTGATCGTCGTACGCGGGGAGAACGAGCGACCCCAGACCGGATCCGTGACCGCCGCCGTACTCGACGCCTCGGACCTCGACGTGTTGCTGCTCGCCGCTGCCGAAGCCGATGCCCACAAGGCGGCCCTGCACATCGTGAGCGTATGGAACGTGCTCACCCACGTCGGCCGCGTCACGACCATGCTCGACGACCTCGACGCGATCGCCCGGCAACGTGTGCACGACGTGAAGGCGCTCGCCGACACCGTCCGCGACGTGTATCCCGGGCTGTTTGTCGCCCACCACGTGGAGACCGGCACGAGCACCCCCGGCATCCTGATCGACGCGAGTGCCCGCACCGACCTGCTCGTGCTGGGCCGCGGCCGCCGCTCCCCGGTCCTCGGCCGGTCCCTGGGCCGTGTCGCGCACGCCCTCATCCATCACGCCCACTGCCCCGTCCAGATCGTCCCGGCCGCCTTCAGGACACGTGACGAGGGTCCATGACCGACGTGCAGGTGGGCGTCGGCCCCGGCGACTCCGTCCCGGCCTCGTCCGGGCCGCCGAGGTCTTCGGCGAGGGCTCCGTGATGGTCCCGCCGGCCGCACGCGCCGGGACGGACGGTACCTCCTCCAGGGCCGGTCGGTCCCGCCCCCGTACGGACCGACCGGCCCCGACGGGATGACCCTCCCGGCACTGGGGCGCGACGGGTGCCGGGCGGCACGGTGGGAGCACGGGTTGAAGCCCGGACCGCCGTTCGGACCCCCGGAGGAGTGAGCACGATGCAGCAGATCCGGATCAGCCGCCGTCCCCAGCAGCCGCGCCGTCCCGGCCCGCTCGACCTCCGGACCCCCTCCGGCCGCCCGCTCCCGTACTGACAGCGCAGGGGGAACCGCACTCCCGACCTTGATCCATCCGCAGG
Organism: Streptomyces sp. NPDC003327; assembly: GCF_053589515.1. Lineage (NCBI taxonomy): Bacteria > Bacillati > Actinomycetota > Actinomycetes > Kitasatosporales > Streptomycetaceae > Streptomyces > Streptomyces sp. NPDC003327. Next base: position 119,830 of record NZ_JBSFSA010000004.1, read on the forward strand.
GCCCCTGCAGGCCCGCACACGAGGAGCACGACGATGACCGGACACAAGGTGGAACGCAGGCACAGCCTCTTCCCCGACTTCAACGACTGGTTCGAGCGTGAGTTCCCGGGGCTGCCCGGATGGCGTCCCGCCACCGCCGCGCACTCCATCCCGGTGGAGGTGTCCAGCGGGGACGGCGCGTACGTGCTGCGGGCCCAGCTGCCCGGGATGGACCCCGACGACTTCACCGTCACCGTCGACGACAACCTCATCACGGTGAGCGCCGAGCACAGCGAAAGCTCGGAGGACAAGGAGCACTCGGAGTTCCGGTACGGCTCCTTCCGCCGGACCGTACGCCTCCCCGAGACGATCCCCGCCGACGACGTCGACGCCACGTACAAGGACGGCATCCTCACCATCCGCGTACCGACGCCCGAGCGGAAGCCGGAGACCCGACGGACCGTACCCGTGCGGCGAGCGGGCGACACAGCAGGAGAAGAGCAGCCATGAACCCGACACGAGTCCTGGTCGCCTACGGCAGCAAGCACGGCGCGACCGCGGGCATCGCCGACGAGATCGGCAGGACGCTCCGGGCCGACGGCCTCGACGCGGTCGTCCTGCCGGCCGACACGGTCACCGACGTCAGCGGATACGACGGCGTCGTGCTCGGCGGCGCCCTGTACGCAGGGCGCTGGAACGGCAAGGCGAGCCGCTGTGCCCGCCGCAACGCCGATCAGCTCCGCGACCGCCCCCTGTGGCTGTTCAGCAGCGGCCCCGTCGACAGCTCCGCCGAGCAGAACGACATCCCGCCGGCGCCCGGCGTGGCCCGCCGCATGCAGAAACTCGGCGCACGGGAGCACGTCACCTTCGGCGGCGCCGTGACCGCCGAGACCCCCGGACGCATCGCGCGCGCCCTGGTCCGGCACGGCAAGGGCGGGGACTTCCGCAATCCGGCACGGATCCGGGAATGGGCGCACCACATCGGCAGCGAGCTCGGCAACACCCGCTGAGCGGCACCGCCCGGACAGCCGGCGGACTCGCGCATCCCGGAGGTGTGACATGAGCGACGAGACGGCGGGACGAGGAGCCACCGTGTCCGGAAGGGGACACGCCGTGCGGATTCCGGTCGTCCTCGTCTGCGTGACCGCCCTCGTCTGCGGCGCCGTGGCCGCGGTCGTACGGGGGAACGCCGGTGCCGACGCCTCCCGCGAACTGGCCGCCCACCGCCACCAGGTGCAGGCCACCACAACCGGGCGGGCCGTGGACCCGCCCGTCGCCTCACGGCAGGGAGGCCGGCCGCCGGCCGTGGCACCGGCGGTCTGGGAGTACCCCGACGACGTCCCCAGGTCCGGAACCGTCGACGTCCCGCGGCGGACGCCTCAGGGCCGTACCGTCACCATCTGGGTGGACGACCGTGGCAGCCCTGCCCGCCCGCCCGACGGCACCGACGACCTCGTGCTGACCGCGCTCGCGGGCGGCACCGCGGCTGCCGGAGCCGTGGCGGCGTCGGGTGCCGGCCTTCTCGCCATGGCCCGACGGCGCTCCGAAGGACGACGGCTCACAGCCTGGGAGCGGGAGTGGGAGCAGGTGGAGCCTCTCTGGTCCGGCAGGCTCCGACGCGGCACCGGCCTCGGGGGCGGCGATGAATGACCGCACGGGGCGAGACACCCTGGCCGACTCGCGGGCACGGGCGGCGGACGAGGTGCTTCCCTTCGACCCCAGCGAGCCCCTGCCCCGGCTGCAGCACGAACTGGCGACCGGAGCGGACGGTCTGTCCGCCCGCGAGGCCGCCCGGCGCCTCGCCGTCCACGGGCCCAACGAGGTGCGGCGCAAGGCGCGTTCCTCCCTCGCCCGGGAACTGACCGGACAACTGATCCATCCCCTCGCACTTCTGCTCTGGGCCGCCGCCGGGCTTGCCTTCGTCGCCGGCCTCGCGGTCCTCGGCTGGGCGATCCTCGCGGTCATCGCCGTCAACGCGGCCTTCGCCCTCCTCCAGGAGCGGCAGGCCGAGCGCGCGGTGGAGACCCTCGCCCGCTATCTGCCCGAGCACGCCCTCGTCGTACGTGACGGAGAACCCACCACCGTGGAGGCCCGTGACCTGGTGCCGGGGGACGTGATCGTCCTGGAGGAGGGCGACAAGGTTCCCGCTGACGCGCGCGTGACCGAGGGCGGGGTCGAAGTCGACCTGTCGATGCTCACCGGTGAGTCCGTCCCGGCCGAGCGGGTTGCCGCGGCCGGGCTTCTCGGAGCGCCGCTCCTCGACGAACCGAACCTCGTCTTCAGCGGGACGACCTGCGTCGAAGGCCAGGCCCGGGCCGTGGTCTTCGCCACGGGCCACCACACCGAGCTCGGCCGCATCGCCGCGCTCAGCCAGCGGACCCGGCGCGAGGCGAGCCCGCTGGAAAGGCAGGTCAAGAGGGTGGCCTGGCTCATCGCCGGCGTTGCCACCGGAATGGGCGCCCTGTTCCTCGTCGTCGGGGTGGCCGTCGGCCTTCCGCTGACCGACTCGCTGATGTTCGCCATCGGACTGCTCGTGGCCAACGTCCCGGAGGGACTGCTCCCGACCATCACGCTGGCCCTCGCCGTGGGCGTCCGCGCCCTGGCGCGGCGCGGTGCCCTGGTGAAACGGTTGAGCGCGGTGGAGACGCTCGGCTCGACGAGCGTCATCTGCACGGACAAGACGGGCACGCTCACCCGAAACAGAATGCGGCTGCGCGCCCTGTGGACCCCCGGCCACGGCGCCGAACCGGGCCCGTGGGCCCAGGAAACGGTGCGGACGGCCGCCCTGTGCACGACCGTCACCCGGGACGCCGACGGCGAACCGCACGGCGACCCGACCGAGGCGGCCCTCGTCGCCGGGGCCGCCGAGCGCGGTGTCCCCGTGGACCTCGCGGACCGGGACACGGGGCGGCTGGCACTGTTCCGCTTCGATCCCCGGCTGCGGCTCATGTCAGTGGTGCAGGACGGTCCGGAAACGGGCCGCGTACGGATCGTGGTGAAGGGAGCCCCCGAAGCGGTGCTGCCGCGGCTGCAGCCAGGGGCCGACGTGGGCCGCGCCCGTGCGGCGGCGGAGGAGCTGGCCGGGCGCGGCATGCGGGTGCTCGCCGTGGCCGTACGAGAACTGCCGCCGGGCGCGCGCCCGCCGACACGGCGCCAGGACGCCGAGTCGTCCCTGAACCTGCTGGGTCTCGTCGGTCTGTACGATCCGCCGCGCTCCGAGGTGGCCGCCGCCGTCCGGCGCTGCCACGAAGCCGGGGTACGCGTCCACGTCGTGACGGGTGACAACGGTGCCACGGCCGCCGCCGTCGCCCGGGAGGTCGGCATCGGCGAACCCCGGCTCCGGGTCGTCGCGGCCTCCGAGGGGCTGGACGACGAGGAGCTGGACCGGCTGCTGGTCGAGGGCGATGCGGAGATCGTCTTCGCCCGCTCCTCGCCCGAGACGAAACTCAAGGTGGCCGACACCCTGCGGGCTCACGGCCGGATCGTCGCCATGACCGGAGACGGAGTCAACGACGCTCCCGCACTTCACCGTGCCCACATCGGAGTGGCCATGGGACGTTCCGGCACCGACGTCGCCCGCGAAGCGGCCGCCATGGTCCTCACCGACGACGACTTCACCACCATCGTGACGGCGATCGAGTCCGGGCGTCGCGTCTACGACAACGTCCGCAAGTTCATCGTCTACATCTTCGCCCACGCCACCCCGGAAATCGTCCCCTTCCTCGTCTTCGCGCTGTCCGCAGGGGCGGTCCCGCTGCCGCTCACCGTGCTGCAGATCCTCGCCATCGACCTGGGAACCGAGACCCTGCCGGCCCTCGCCCTCGGCCGGGAACGCTCCGAACCCGGCGTCATGCAGCGACCACCGAGGCCGCCGCACCAGGGCGTGATCTCCCGGGACATGCTCGCCCGCAGCTGGGGCTACCTGGGGCTCACATCGGCGGTCCTCGTCATGGCCGGCTACTTCTACGTCCTGTGGCGCGCGGGCTGGCACCCGGGCGACCCGACCGAGGTCGGCAGCCCGCTCCATCACGCGTATGTCACGGCCACCACCGCCACGTTCGCCGGCATCGTCACCTGCCAGGTCGGCACCGCCTTCGCCGCCCGAACCGACCACGCGGCGCTGCGCGACGTCGGCGTCCTCTCCAATCCGCTGCTCCTCGCGGGCATCGTCTTCGAGCTCGCCTTCACCGCCGCCCTCGTGTACGCGCCCCCGCTCCAGCACCTCTTCGGCACCGCCTCCCTCCCCCTGGACGTCGTCCTGCTCATCCTGACCTTCCCCGTCCTGGTGTGGGGCACGGACGAGCTGCGTCGCGCCGGGCGGCGCCGTCAGAGGCGATTGCCGTCAGCGTCGGCCTCACGCTCCGTGCCGCCCTGGTCGAGCCGGAACGGCGGGTAGACGTCCGTCATGAGGCTCGCGTACGCGGCGACGCGCAGGACCCAGCGGTTCAGCCCGATGACCAGGGCGAACAGATCCCGCGGATAACGTTCCGTGAAGGCCAGGGCGAAGGCCGCGATCAGAGCGAGCAGGCTGATCAGCCCACCGGTCCACCAGCCGGCGCGCAGCCCGCCGGTGAAGAAGGCGATCACCAGGTAGTGGGGGATTGCCAGCAGCCACCACTTGACCAGGACGAGTGAGCGCGACAGCCGCTCCGGGTAGGCGATGTCGAGCCGGGCCGGGTAGTCGGGCTCGGGACCCAGACTGAACGGTGGGTAGCGGTCGGTGCCGAGGGCGCCGTACGAGTAGTACGACACGCGCCAGGACCAGCGGAGCACGCCGAGGTTGAAGTCGAAAAGGCCCCGCGGAAAGCGCTCGGTGAAGAGGATCGCGAAGAACGCGATCACGGTCACGACGAGGAAGGCGATCCACAGGAAGAACAGCACGATCCAGTGCGGGATCACCAGGATCCACTTGACCAGCCACAGCCAGCGGGACAGCGGGGCGTCGAGCCGTCCCGTGACCGTGACCGGCGGGTACGGGGCTGTCGGGTTCTCCATGGGGGTCACTTCCTCACCGCATCGTCGTCTTCGCCGGCCCACGATCCCGGGTGCGACCTGCGCCCCCCCTTCAGGATCACCGCCATCGACGTTCGGGGGCGACCGGGAGGGCCCGTCCGAAGCCATGAGGGCCGGTCGGCCCCTGTTCCGGTCCGCTCGGCTCATGCCTCCTGCCCAGCGGCGGTGCGACTGTCGAGGTGGGCAACGAGTCATCGGCCCGTGCCGGAAGGAGGCGGAGATGAAGAGCCTGGACGGACAGGTCGCCCTGGTCACGGGAGGAGCCCGTGGCATCGGCGAGGCAGTGGTGCACGCCTTCGTGGAGGAAGGGGCCTCGGTCGTCCTCACCGACGTGCTGGACAGGGAGGGCCGGGCCCTCGGGGAGGCGATGGGTGCGGCGGCCCGGTTCTGCGTGGCCGATGTGACGAGCGAGGCCGACTGGGCCGCCGCTGTCGCCGAGGCCGAGCAACGATTCGGCCCCGTCTCGCTTCTCGTCAACAACGCGGCAATCGTCGAGTTCGGGTCGATCGAGGCAACGGACCCGCGGACCTTCCGGCATGTTCTCGACGTCAATCTCCTCGGGCCGTGGTTGGGAATGCGGGCCGTGGCACCGTCGATGCGCCGGGCGGGGAGCGGAGTGATCCTCAACGTGTCGTCGACGGCGGGCCTGATGGGCTACGCCGGACTCGGAGCGTACGTCGCCAGCAAGTGGGGGCTGCGGGGGCTGACGAAGGCCGCCGCGCTGGACCTGGCTGCCGACGGCATCCGGGTCTGCTCCATCCATCCCGGTCCGATCAGCACGCCCATGACCGCCGGCATGGACGACACGATCACCGCGGACCAGCCCATCCCGCGTTTCGGCACGCCAGAGGAAGTGGCCCGGATGGCGGTGTTCCTGGCTGCCGAGGCGACCTACTCCACGGGTTCCGAGTTCGTGGTCGACGGTGGTGCCACGACCGGCAGCATGATGCTCGCGGCATCGGAGGAATGAGCGCAGGTGCCGAGCGGCACGGGCCCGGCGCCGGGCAGCCCGGGCCCTGTTGTGCCACCCGATGAGCCGCCGCCGCGCCTCGGCGGACGGCGGCGCATGTCGTCGGGCGTGGGCACGATGGTGTCGTACCCGTACGCCAACGTGCCCGCCAGGGAGCTGGTGGGCCGAAAGGCCCACCGGGCCCGTGGTGGACGCAGCGTCGACACCCAGCGCTGGTTCGCGATGTCGGCCGCCGGCCCACACACCGAGCATTGACCCCGGCCCCGCTCACTGCCGGGCCGGGCGCGGCTGTCTCGGGAAGAAGGCGCCGTGACGAACAACAACGAGGACTACGGTCTGTACGCGATCGCACTCGCCGTCGCCTTCGTCGGCGCGCCGGCTCCGCCTGGCTGAGGGCCTGGGGCGAAGAGGTTCCCCACGGGATGGACGGGATGGACGGGATGGACGGGATGGACCACGGTGACGCCTCGTCCATGCCCGGCGTCATGAACGACCAAGAGATGGACGACATGCGGGGCGCTTCCGGCAAGGCCTTCGACACGATGTTCTTGACGCAGATGATCAGGCATCACGAAGGCGCGGTCGCCATGGCCGAGACCGAGAAGAAGGCACGCGCATCCCCAGTGCCCGGCCACCGATTCCATCGCCGGATGAACGCCCGGGAGGCCTGCCTCCGACGTGCCGCAGGCGGGCGCGTGGGCATACTGGACATCTGGGAGGCGAACGGAGTCCCCGGGAGCAACCCACGTCGCGAGTCCCGAGCCACCAGCCCGCGAGCCGGAGCCGCACCCCCTGATGAAAGGGAGGGCGCAGCATGATCCGTCCCGTGACCGTCGGTGTGGACGGGACGTCCGAGTGTGTCGCAGCGGCCGCATGGGCCGCGCAGGAAGCGGTGCTCCGCGGGGCGTCCCTGCGTGTCGTCTACGCGGATCCGTGGCCGGACGGGGCGGCGGTACGGCACGTCGCCCCCGAAGCGCGGCGCCTCTGGGCCCAGAACCTGTTGGCCGCCACCGTGGAGACAGCACGGCGAGAGCACCCCTCGCTGGAGATCGAGACCCGGAATCTGTCCGGTCGGCCTGCCGAGCTCCTCGCCGAGAACGCGGCCGACGCGGGTCTTCTCGTCCTCGGCTCGCGGGGGCTGAGCGGGGTCAGGGGATTCCTGCTCGGGTCGGTCGGCATGGCGACGCTCCACGCGACGGAGCGGCCGGTCGTGTTCGTACGGGCACCCGTCCGGCCGGACGCGCCCGAGCAGACCGCGCACTCCTCGTCGTCGCAGACTGTCGTCGTCGGTGTGGACATCGACCAGAACTTCGTCCCGCTCGTGGACTTCGCCTGCCGAGAGGCCGCGGTGCGGGGCGGTCGCGTGCTCGCACTGTACGGATGGAGGCTTCCGCCCGTGGTCCGCGACGCCCCGGCACTGCTGGCCGCCGAGCGGGAGATGGGCCCGGACATGGGGCGGCGTCTCACGGAGGCCCTGGAGCCGTGGCGGCAGAAGTTCCCTTCGGTGGAACTCGCGGAGCGATCCCGCGTCGGTGGCCCCGCCCACCTGCTGTTGAACCTCGCCGAGGACGCGGGTCTGGTGGTGGTCGGCCGACGGGTCCGCAGGGCGTCTCTCGGCACGCACATCGGGTCCGTCACCCACGCGGTCATGCACCACTGCGCCGTGCCCGTGGCCGTCATCGCTCATGACTGACGAGGTCTTCGTGCCGCTCGCGCTCCACCTCGCGTGTCGAAGGCCGCACCGCGGGGCAATGGTGGGGATCCTGGATCCATGAACACTGCGGTGGCGGTGCTGAGCGCTCTGCTGTCCGCCGTGTGCTTCGGTGTCGGGTCGGTGCTCCAACATCAGGCGGCGCGACAGGCATCCGCACGCAAGGCGCTGCACCTCCGGCTTCTGACCGACCTGGCCCGTCGGCCGATGTGGGTGGCGGGGACGGTGCTGTCCATCTCCTCGTTCGCGTTCCTGGCCCTCGCGCTGGCCTTCGGGCCGTTGGTTCTGGTGCTCCCGCTGGCGGCGATGGATCTTCTGTTCGCCTTGCCGCTGCTGGCCTGGCGCCGCAGGGAGCCGCTGACCCGCGTCGAGGCGGCGGGGATGGTCTGCACGGCGGGGGGAGTGGCCGTATTCCTGACGGTCCTCCCTCACTCTCCCGCGAGCTCCGTCGCGACGTGGCGTGACTGGGCACCGTCGTTCGCGGCCCTCGCCGGCGCTGTGTTCCTGCTGGCACCGCTGGGAGCGAGCCGGCCAGGGCGGGTGCGGACGGCCTCGTACGCCGTCTGCGCGGCGCTGATGCTGGCTCTTCTGGACGGCCTGACCAAGAGCACGGCCGGCCGGTTCAGGGCGGACGGCCTCGAAGCGCTCGTCCACTGGGAGCCGTACGCCCTGATGGCCGTCGGAGTGACGAGTCTCGTCCTGTCACAGAGCGCCTTTCAGGCGGGCTCCCTGGCCATCGCTCTGCCCGTCATCGACACCCTCGAACCGATCGGTGCCGTGGCCATCGGGGTAGCCGTCTTCGGGGAACAGCTCGCCCTCACGGCCTGGGCGCTGACGATACAGATGACGGCAGCGGCGGCGGCCGTGACCGGCATCGTGCTGCTGGGGCGGTCACCGTTGGCAGCGGAATGACGCTGCTGCTCTCGGTCGTGGCCGTCAGATCCGCGACGCTGCGGTGCCTCTTCGCCCGTCGCCCTACCGTGTGCGTTCCTCGATCCCACGGCGTACAGACGCGGTCAGGGCCGTCAGCGGGGACGACACCGCGGGCCGGGGCGGCACGGGGTCCCGGATGCGTCTGGCCTCGTCCGGAAGGTTCGCGAGGTCGGCCTCGAAGCGGGCGCGGGCGGCAGTCAGGTCGTCGGGCGGCTCCGTCCGCCGCCCGTCGCGCATCACGGTCCGCAGCAGCGGCTGCGCACCAGCGGGCGGTTCCTCGTCCGCGAGGCCGATGACGTCACGGAGACCGGGGCCTCGGAAGACCTGCTTCCGGCCGGGGGCCGACACCTTCGCGGAGGAGAGCTTCATGACGGGGCGGTCGTCGTACTCGACCAGCTTGTACGCGGTGTCCAGATACGGGGCGTCGGCGGCCGTGCCGACCTTCGTCCCCACGGCGAACACGTCGATCGGTGCCCCGTCGCGTACGAGCCGGTCGACGCCGTACTCGTCCAGACCGCCGCTCGCGATGATACGAACGGCCCCCAGCCCCGCGCCGTCGAGGGCCGTACGGGCCCGGCGAGCGAGCGCGCCCAGGTCCCCGCTGTCCAGACGGATCCCGCACCCCGGGCCGAGCCCGAGGTCTTGGAACACGCGGGCCGCGGTGGCGACACCGCGGTCGGTGTCGTAGGTGTCGACCAGGAAGGTCACCGGGCCGGGATGGGCGCGTGCGAAAACCCGGAACGCCTGTTCCTCGGAGGCGAAGGTCTCGACGTACGAATGGGCCATCGTCCCGGCGGCGGGGATGCCGTACCGGTACGCTGCGGCGACGTTGCTGGTGCCGGCGAAGCCGACGAGCGCGCACAGGCGTGCCGCCTGCATGCCCGCCTCCGGCCCGTGCGTGCGGCGCAGGGAGAAGTCCACGAGCGGCCGTCCGGCGGCGGCGAGGACGCACCGGGCCGCTTTGGAGGCGACGGCCGTCTGATGGCACAGGAGGGACAGCAGGTACGTCTCCACCAGCTGTGCCTGCGGCAGCGGCGCCGTGACCTCCACGAGTGGCTCGCCGGCGAAGACGAGGCGTCCTTCGGGCACGGCGCGGACCTGCCCGTCGAAGGACAGCCCGTGCAGTGGGTCCAGGTCCTCCACCGGACGCTTCAGCGCCTCGGCGAACTCCTCGACGTCCGTGCGGCCCACCCGGAAGCGTGAGAGGTAGTCCAGGGCCGGTTCGAGCCCCGCGGCGACGAGGAACCCCCGGCCCGGCGGAAGGGCCCTGACGAAGAGGTCGAAGGTGGCCGGTGCCCGCATGTCCTCCCGCAGGTACGAGAGCGCCATCGTGACCTCGTACAGATCGGTGGCCGTCACCTCGGACATGGCTACGTCCTTTCCCCGGCGGTGAGCTCGCAGCGGACGTCCACCACTCCTTCGACGGCCCGGGCCAGGCGTTCGGCGAGGGGTGCGAGCGAGATGTCGCGGACCTGTCCGGACAGGGACACGACGCCCGCGTCGACACGGACGTCGACGTGGGGTCCGGACAGCGGGAACAGGTGCTCGACGACGTCGCGGCGGACCTCGGCGGCAAGGTCGTCGTCGGGGCGGAGGAAGACCTTGAGGAGGTCGGACCGGCTGACGATCCCCTGGATCGTGCCGCCGGAGTCGACGACCGGCAGGCGCTTCACCCGGTGGGTCGCCATGAGGCGCGCGGCCTGCGGCAGGGACGCCTCGGGCGCGATGGTGAGGGCGGGCGAGGTCATCAGGTCCCCGGCGCGGTGCGAGCCGGCCTTGGCCGTGGCGTCGAGCCGGCGCAGTTGTTCGACGAGTCCCAGGCGGTGGTCGTGGAACTCCTCCTTGAGCAGAAGGTCCGCCTCCGAGACCACACCCACGACACGGCCTTCGCCCTCGACGACCGGGACGGCGGTCACCTTCCACCGCTGCATCGTGGCGACGATCTCCTTGAAATTCGCACCGGGCAGGACCGCGACGACCTTCTTGGTCATCACGTCGGCGACGGTGAAGGGCTGGGTGGTCATGGCTCTCTCCTCACCGGGCGTAGGCCAGGGGTTGCGTGCCTCGTTCAGGAGCGTCCGCGTGGTGGTCATGGTGTCCTCCAGTCCCCTCCTCACAGACTCCCGCGCGGCGTGCGGTCCCCGGCAGGGCCGCGCAGGGCACACCACAGGTCCGATGGGCCCCGGTCAGCGGACCAGGACGGCCTCTCCGGACCGGGGTACGACGGCCGTCCAGCCCAGCTCGCGGTCGATCCGGTCGCGCAGCGCCTCGGAGGCGGCCGGTTCGCCGTGCACGAGGTACGTGGTGTGCGGCGGAGGAGCGCCGCGCAGCCAGTCGACGATCTGAGCCGCGTCGGCATGCGCGGAGAAGTGCGGCACGTCGGCCACCTCGGCCCGTACGGGCACGTACTCGCCGAACATCTTCAGGACCCCCGCCCCGTCCACCAGGTCCCGCGCCCGAGTTCCGGCCGCGGCGAAGCCCACCACGACCACCGCGTTGCGCGGGTCGGGCAGCAGACGGTGCAGGTGGTGCAGGACCCGGCCTCCGGTGGCCATGCCGGCCGACGAGACGATGACGGCGGGGCCGTGCGTGCTGTTGATGTCGATGGACTCCTGGACCGTGCGGGCGGCGAGGAACGGCGCCGGGCTGAGCGCGGCCTCGCCCCGGTCCAGGATCTCCGGCCGCAGCTCGGGGGACCGCTCCCGTACGGCGTCCCGGTACACGTCCAGCGCCGCCAGGGCCATGGGGCTGTCCACGTACACCGGCACCGACCGGGGCAGCACACCCGTCTCGCGCAGCCGGGCGAGTTCGTGCAGAACGACCTCTGTCCGGTCGATCGCGAAGGCGGGGATCACCACGGTCCCGCCGCGCGCGACGGTCCGTGCGACGACATCGGCGAAGGCGGACCGTCCCGACTCCTGGTCGTGGCGCCGGTCCCCGTACGTCGACTCCATGAGGAGCACGTCGGCACCCGAGAACGGTTCCGGCGGCCGCAGGAGAGCGTGCCCGGGGCGCCCCAGGTCACCCGAGACGGCCAGGGTGTGACCGTCCTCCAGCGTCAGGCGGACCCAGGCCGAACCGAGGATGTGCCCGCCGTGGTGGAGGGCCAGCCGGGTGCCGGCCGTGATCTCCACGTCCTCGCCGACCGGGACCGGGTCGAGGAAGGCCAGCGTCTTGTCGACGTCGGAGTCGTCGTACAGCGGCTTCGCCGGGCGGTGCTTCGACCAGCCGTGCTCGTTGGCGTGCCGGGCTGCCTCCATCTGGAGCCGGGCGCTGTCGCGCAGCACGATCCCGGCGAGCCGGGCGCTGGGGGCGCTGGTGAGGATCGGCCCCCGGAAGCCCTGCCGGACGAGGCGCGGCAGATAGCCGCAGTGGTCCAGGTGGGCGTGGGTGACGACCACGGCGTCGATGTCGGCGGCATCACGCGCGAACCGGTCCCAGTTGCGTCGGCGCAGGTTCGCGAAACCCTGGAAGACACCGCAGTCCAGGAGGATGCGCGCATGGTCGCTCTCCACGAGGAACTTGCTGCCCGTGACCGTCCCCACCCCGCCCAGGAAGCTGAGCAGGGCCGGTCGCGGACCGGTGGCGCGAGCGGTGGGAGCCGGGATCGGGTCTGCCTCGGTCATGGCTGTCCTCCTTCGGAGTGTGCCCGCGTCCACCGTCGCACCCGGACGGCCTCGGGCCGGAGGGCCCGACCGGCCCTCACCTTGGGCCGGTCGGCACATGCGTCGGCATGACGTGACGGCCGAACCTTGACGGGGAGGACATCCGAACGCGTGACAGGAAGTGGGTGGGCGCCATGAAGGCAGCCGTCTTCCAGGGCCCGGGCCGGATCGCCTGGCGGGACGTTCCCGACCCGGCGGTCAAGGACCCGGGGGACGCGATCGTGCGCGTCGACGTCGTCACGATCTGCGGCACGGACCTGCACATCCTCAAGGGAGACGTGCCGGAGGTGACGCCCGGCCGGGTGCTCGGTCACGAGGCCGTCGGCACGGTGGTCGAGACCGGAAGGGACGTCCGTACGGTACGGCCCGGGGACCGCGTCCTGATCTCCTGCATCTCCGCCTGCGGCCGCTGCCGCTTCTGCCGCGAGGGCCGCTACGGTCAGTGCCGTGGTGGCGGAGGGTGGGTCCTCGGCCACCTCGTCGACGGCACGCAGGCCGAGTACGTCCGCGTACCGTTCGCCGACCTGTCGGTCCACCCGCTGCCGAGCGCGGTCGACAGCTTCGACGCGGTGCTGCTCGCCGACATCTTCCCCACCTCCTACGAGGTGGGCGTCCTGAACGGCCGCGTCCAGCCCGCCGACACGGTCGTCGTGGTCGGCGCGGGCCCCATCGGCCTCGCCGCTATCGCCACCGCACGGCTCTACAGCCCCGGACGGATCATCGCCGTCGACCTCGCCCAGTCGCGGCTCGCGGCGGCGCGCATCCTCGGCGCCGACGCCACCGTGACGGCCGACGAAGGTCCGGAACAGCTCGTCGAGGATCTGACCGACGGCCTCGGAGCCGACGTCGCCATGGAGGCCGTGGGGGTGCCCGAGGCCTTTGAGATGTGCACGCGGATGGTCCGGCCCGGCGGGCGGATCGCCAACATCGGGGTGCACGGGAAGCCCGCGGTCCTGCACCTCGAAGACCTGTGGATCAAGGACGTCACGATCACCACCGGCCTCGTGGACACCTCGTCGACCCCCATGCTGCTGCGCATGATGGCGGCCGGCCGGCTGCCTGCGGCCGAGCTCGTCACCCACCGCTTCGAGCTCGGGCAGATGGAGGAGGCGTACGACGTCTTCGCCCGCGCCGGCGACACCGGTGCCCTGAAGGTCGCCCTCGGCGGGCCGCAGCACACCGCCGTGCAGGTCACCGAGTCCCCGGACGCCGGATGAGCGGCCCGCCCCCGGGCTCCGTGGCGCCGCGCGGTGTTGTCCTCGACACCGACGGGGTGCTGCTCGACTCCGCTGCCGTCCACGCCGCGGCGTGGAAGACCGCGTTCGACGCCTGCCTCGCGGAACTGGCTCCCGACGACAGAAGCCGGCCGGGCACGCCCTCGTTCGACACAAGGCCGTTCGACGCGGACGTCGAGTACCGGCGGTTCGTCGACGGCAGGTCACGCCACGATGGCGCCGAGGCGTTTCTGACGGCCCGCGGCATTCGCCTGCCCCCGGGCGAGCCCGGCGACCCACCCGGGAGCGGCACCGTCTGGGCGGTCGCGGCCCGCAAGGAAGCGGCGTTCCGGGACGCCCTGGCCTCCGAACCGGTCACCGCCTTCGACGACGCGGCGGTGGCGCTTGAGGCCCTTCGCCTTCGCGGCGTGCCGTGCGCCGCCGTGTCGGCGTCGCGCCACGCCCGGGCGCTGCTCGCCGCCGCCGGTCTGGACACGCTCCTCGCCGCCGTCGTGGACGGCGAGGACGCCGCCCTGCTGGGCCTCGCCGGGAAGCCCGACCCGGCACTCTTCCTGCACGCGGCCGGTCTCCTCGGCCTCCGGCCGGCCGCCGCCGCGGTGGTCGAGGACGCCGTCGCCGGAGTCCGCGCGGCCCGCCGGGGCGGCTTCGGCGTCGTCGTCGGTGTCGACCGCACCCCTGACGGGCACGGCGCCTCCCTTCTGGACGAGGAGGGTGCCGACCTGGTCGTACCCGATCTCACGACGCTGGTCCGTAGGGTGTGGGGGGAAGACGGGTGACCGCCAACCGCTCCTGGACGTACGACCGCTACGAGCCGGACCGCGAACGGCTCGTCGAGTCCCTCTGCACGCTCGGAAACGGCCGCTTCGCCACCCGTGGCTCCGCCCCCGAGTGCTCCGCCGGTCCCGTCCACTACCCCGGCACCTATCTGGCCGGCTGCTACGACCGGCGCGCCTCGCTCGTCGCGGGCAGGCGCGTCGAGAACGAGGATCTCGTCAACCTGCCCAACTGGACGCTGCTGCGCTACCGCTGCCTCCCGGACGACGGGCCGCCCGGTGACTGGCTGACACCCGACTCCGACGACCTGCGCCACAGCGACGTGCACCTCGACCTCCGTGGGGGCGTGCTGAACCGCCACCTGTTCTACCGGGACGCCCGGGGCCGTGGCCTGCGCGTCGGCCACATCCGGATCGTGCACATGGGAGACGCCGGGCTCGCGGCCCAGTACACGTTGTTCCGTGCCTACGGCTGGAGCGGTGCCGTGGAGGTCGAATCCGTCCTCGACGGAGCGGTCGTCAACGCCGGCGTCGAGCGCTACCGGCACCTGGAGGGCCGTCACCTCACGGACCGGCGGAGCGGCTTCGAGTCCGGCGGGGTGGCCTGGCTGACCTGCCGTACGGAGGACCCCGGCAGGCGGATCGCGATGGCCGTCCGCACGGTCACCCGCCCCGTCCGCCCCGCACGGGAGAACGCCAGCAGGACCGGCACCGTCCAGACCTACCGTCTGCCGGTCCGTCCCGGCCGCTCGGTGACCGTCGTGAAGACGCTGGCCCTGCGCACCTCGGTGGACCGGCCCACCGGCGACCCCCTGGTGGCGGCCTGCGACGCCGCCGCCCGCGCTCCGGCCTTCCCCCGACTGGTCACTACCCACCGAGCGGCCTGGCAACGACTCTGGGAACAGGGCGAGCTGCACGTGCCCGGGGAAGCCGGGGACATCCTGCGCCTGCACCTTTTCCACCTGCTGCAGACGCTCTCCCCGCACACGGCGGAACTCGACGTCGGAGTCCCCGCCCGGGGCCTGCACGGCGAGGCGTACCGCGGTCACGTCTTCTGGGACGAGCTGTTCGTCCTGCCCTACCTCAGCCTCCACTTCCCCGAGGTGGCCCGGGCCCTGCTCATGTACCGGCACCGCCGGCTGCCGGCCGCCCGCGGGGCGGCGCGCAGGGCCGGCGGCGTCGGGGCGATGTATCCGTGGCAGAGCGCGAGCTCCGGTCGGGAGGAGACCCAGGAGGTGCACCTCAATCCGCGCTCCGGCCGCTGGCTGCCCGACTTCTCACGGCTGCAACGCCATGTGAACTCGGCCATCGCGTTCAACGTGTGGCGGTACGCGCAGACCACGGGCGACCGGGGGTTCCTGCATGCCGCCGGTGCCGAGACGCTCCTGGAGATCGCCCGCAACTGGGCGGGATCCGCCACGTACGACCCCGCCCTCGGGCGCTACCGGATCCGCGGGGTCGTGGGCCCCGACGAGTACCACGACGCCTATCCCGACGCCTCGATGCCCGGCATCGACGACAACGCCTACACCAATGCGACCGCTGCCTGGGTGCTCGCCCGGGGGCTCGATGTCCTGGGCGAACTGCCCGAGGGCCGCCGCGCGGAACTGTCCGAACAGCTGGCGCTGGACGACGAGGAACTCTCTCGCTGGGAGGACGTCTCCCGCCGCCTGTACGTTCCGTTCCACCGCGGCCTGGTGAGCCAGTTCGAGGGATACGGGGATCTGGCGGAGCTCGACTGGGAGGCGTACCGGGCCCGTTACGGCGACATCCGCAGACTCGACCGGATCCTGGAGGCCGAGGGCGACACCGTCAACCGCTACCAGGCGTCCAAGCAGGCCGACACCCTCATGCTCGGCTACCTCTTCCGGCCCGAGGAGCTGTACGCGTTGTTCGCCCGGCTCGGCTACCCGCTGGACGACGAGATCTGGCGCGCCACCGTCGCGTACCACCTCAGCCGCACCAGCCACGGCTCGACGCTCAGCAGTCTGGTCCACGGCTGGATCCTGGCCCGGCAGCAGGGCACCGACGCCTGGCGCCACTGCCAGGAGGCGCTGCTCGCCGACGTGGCCGACGTCCAGGGCGGAACGACGGGGGAGGGCATCCACCTCGGAGCGATGGCCGGGACGATCGACCTCGTCGAACGCGGGATCACCGGAATGGAAGCCGGACCGGGCGAGCTGCGCGTGGCCCCGGTGGCGCTGGCGGAGCTCCCTCGGTTCGCCTTCACGCTCTGCGTCCAGGGCCATCGAGGAGTGCGGGTGCGCGTGCTGCCCGGGCGGCTGGCCGTCCGCGTACCGGCGTCGCCCGGCAGCCCGCTCACCGTCGTCCTCCCCGGAGAGCGGCGCGTCGCCGTCGCACCGGGGGAGGAGCGCTGGTTCCGTCTGTGACGGGGCCGGGTTCTCGCGACGCTGCTCAGCCGAAGGTGAGCACCGACGGAGTTCAGTCGAAGGTGAGGACGTCCGAGGCGGGCCGGCGTGGGGTGGCCCGGCCGCGGGGCCCGTATCCCAGGCGGATCATCATCTGGACGTGGCCCGCGGTGGACCCGGGATCCCGCGCCACGGAACGAAGTTCGGGCCACTCCAGCGGCTGGGACATGAGGGAGGCCGACAACCCGTCGAGGGTGGCCCGCAGCAGTACCCTGTGCATCGCCTTGCCGGCCCTCAGCCACTCCACCGGGGTGTCTTCGACCGTATCCAGCAAGGCGATCTGGGGACTCTTCTCGAAGGGAACCGACTCGCGCCCCGGGACCCGCCGGTGGGAGTCGAAGTCCCGGACCGGGGAGGTGACGTCGTACTGGCGCGGGCCGAAGGCGTACGACGGGATGCCCTCGGTCCCGGCACCCTCATCGGCCGCACTCGTGCGCGTCCACGCGGCGATCTCGTCCCGTACGGACGCGTCGGCGGACTCGAACCGCTCGGACTCGTGGACGAGGTCGAGGACGGTGTCGGTGTGCCAGGCGCCCGGAACGACAAGACGGCAGCCCTCCAGGAACGCGGCTGCCCGGAGTCCGTCGAGAATCTCGGCGGGGATCCGTTCGTCACTGAACGGGAAGCGGCTCGTGTGCCGCTCGTGCAGCGCCGGCCGGAGTGCGGCCAGTTCCTCGTCGTGCTCGTCGGCGGCTCCGGACGGGAGCACGTCGGCCAGGTGCCAGGGGTCGTCGGGATCGGGCAGCAGCCGGACGGTGGCGTGCAGGCCGTGGTGGGCGGCGGCGACGCGCAGACCGAACAGGGCGGCGCCACAGCCGATATGAAGACCGCGGTGGTCGGGGTCCTCCCGCGGCATCGCGCGCGAGGGGTCGCCGTGCAGCTCGATGGTGCCGGTACCGGTCCGGTGGACGAACCTCCACGGCTGGGCGTTGTGCATCGACGGGGCGGTGACGGCGTCTTCGATCAGCGACGTCACCAGCGGTCGGGTCAGAGCGGTGAGGGACACGGTTCGTCCTGTCTGTGTGGGTCACCATGTGATCGGGTGTGCGCTGCGCGCGGGGAACGCGGGGCCCGACGCCTCCTCGTCGAAGGCGAGTCGGTCCACCACGGCGACGACGCCGTCCACCCGTTCGGTGAGGCCGACGAGCGTCCGCGCCTGGCCCTGTCGCCGGACCCGGCCGTGGAGCGTCACCACGCCGTCGAGCACGTGCACGTCGACATCGACGTCGTCGGCGCTCAGGCCCATGACATCCGCCAGAACGTCCTCCTGCACACGGCGTCGTATCTCGGCGTCCGGGCGGAGGAAGACGCGGAGCAGGTCGCGGCGGGTCACGATCCCCACCAGCCGTTCCTCGTCGTCGACGACGGGAAGGCGCTCCACGCCACGGCGGACCATCAGCCGGCCCGCATCGGCGACCGTCTCCTCGGCGTGGACCGTGACGGCGGGCGCGGACATGAGGCCCCGCGCGGTCAGCTCCCGGTGCGCCAGCAGATCGGACTCGGAGACCACACCGACGACGCGGTCGTCCTCGTCGAGGACGGGCACCCCGCTGATGTCGTGCTCGGCGAGCAGCTTGGCCACGTCCCTGAACGGTGTCGTGGGTACGACGGAGACGACGCTGTCGGTCATCAGGGCACCGACCTTCAGGTGCTTCATCGCCGGGCCTCCTGTTCGAGCGTCTCGGGCGTCCAGCGGTGGTTGGCGTGCTTCTCCCACCGTCGGCCGCGCGACGGCGACCTGCGAGGGCCGAACGGTCCAGCGTCGGGCCCGACCGGACCCGACGGCGCGAACGGGACCTTCGGCCCTGCCCTTGCCCCCAGCGGCCCTCCGGCTGCCGGGGCAGCGGATGCCACGGTGAGAGCAGTCCCGAACGGAGTCCGCGGACCGGAGTCCCCCGGACCGGAGTCCCCCGGACCGGAGAAGGAGGAGCCATGGACGGAACCCCTGACCGTCCCGGGCTCGGCAGGGTCGTCGTCGGAGTGGACGGATCGTCTTCCGCCCGGACCGCTGCCCTGTGGGCCGCGAACGAGGCGACGCTGCGGGGCAGCGGACTCTGCCTCGTCCATGCGACGGACACCGACGCCGCCGCCCGGATCCTGTCCCCGGCGGAGATCGTCCGGATCGGACGAGCCGGTAAGGAGGTGCTCGACCGGACCGCCGAGGTGGTCGCGGCGCGCCACCCCGACCTCGTGGTCGTCACGGAAGTCAGTGCTGCCCCACCCGAGGAGGGGCTGCGGCGGGCAGCCGCTCTGAGCGGAACGATCGTCGTCGGGCACCGGGGCCGTGGTGGATTCTCCTCCCTCCTGCTCGGCTCCGTCGGACTCGGGGTCGCGGCCGGCGCCACCACACCGGTGGTCGTGGTGCGCGGTGCCGCCGAACCTGTGGAAGCCGGTGCCGTTCTCGCGGCGATCAGGGACGAGACCGACGTGGGTTGTGCCAGGGCCGCAGCCCACGAGGCGCTGCTGCGCAAGGTCCCGCTCCGGCTGCTGCACGTATGGGCCACGGTTTCGTACGACGCCGTACGGACCGCTCTGCGCGAGGGCACGGCCGTCGCGGCCGCCGAACACGCGCGTGCCTCGGAGGCCGTCGCCGCCCGGCTCCGGGCGGAGTTCCCGGAGCTGACCGTGGATGCCGAGGGCGAGCGCAGCCAGAGCGTCGCCGGAGCACTCGTCGAGGCGTCACGGCAGGCCGACCTCGTGGTCGTCGGCGGCCGTAGGGCACCGGGACGTCTCGGACCGACGCTCGGCCGGACCACGCTCGGCCTGCTGCGGCACGCCCACTGCCCGGTGGAACTGATCCCCCGGCACGGATTCGGACACGGGAGCACAACATGACCGGCACCACGGAACGCCGCGACATCGTCGTGGGCGTCGACCCCGTCAGGGACGGGAAGCTCGCGCTGGCCTGGGCGGCCGACGAGGCCCGCCGGCGCCGCCGCGCCCTCCGCCTCGTGGTCGTCGTCCCGCCGCTGCACGACACCCAGCACGTCGACGACAGCCCTCGCCACCAGGCACAGACGCAGAGCGCCAAGGAGACTCTGCGCTCAGCGGTCGACTGGGCACGCGCCCGGCAGCCGGGCCTGGACGTCACCCCCGCGCTGTTCGAGGGATTTCCGGCGCGGGTCCTGGCAGGACTCTCGCGGGAAGCCGCGATGGTCGTGCTGGGCTCCCGGCACCTCAGCCGCACAGAAGAGTTCCTGAGCGCCGGCTCGCTGGTCGTACCGGTCACCGCACAGGCGCGGTGCCCCGTCGTCGTCGTGGGCGACGCCGAGCACAGCACCCAGGACCCGCCGTACCTCGTCGTCGGCGTCGACGGCAGCGAGTCCTCCCGGGCCGCCGTCGCCCTCGCCTTCGAAGAGGCGGACCTCCGCGGATGCGCGCTGCGCGCCGTCGCCGTCTGGCAGCCGCCTGTCTTCACCCTTCGGACGGGGGACGCCCTGTTCCGCGCCGAGCGCCGGCTGCTCTCGGAGACGACCGCCGGATGGGCGGAGAAGTACCCCGACGTGCGCCTCACCCACGAGGTCCTCATCGGCTCGCCCGTCGAGGTGCTCGCGGACGCCGCCGACCACGCCCTCGCCGTCGTCGTCGGCCGTCGCGGACGGGGCGGGTACATGGGGATGCGCGTCGGCTCCGTCGTCCACGGCCTGCTGCACCGGGCCCGGTGCCCCGTCATCACCGTTCCCGCCGAGTGAGCCCGCCATGACGACCACCGCACCGGTGCCGGTCGACGCGGCCGCCGGCCTCACCGAGGCGGAGGCCGCCCGCCGGCTCGCTGCCACGGGACCCAACCGGGTGGCCGCGACGAAGCCCGTACGACTCCCCACCAGAATCCTGGCCCAGCTGCGCGACCCGCTGATCATGGTGCTGCTCGGGGCCGTCGTGCTCACCCTGGCGATCGGTGACCACCCCGACGCGATCGTCATCGCGGTCGTCGTGGTCGTGAACACGACCGTCGGCGTCGCCCAGGAGATCCGGGCCGACAACGCCGTCGCAGCCCTCTCGGCACTGAGCGCACCCCACGCGCGCGTCAGGCGCGACGGTGCCGTCCGAGATGCGCCGGCCGCGGAGATCGTCCCCGGCGACGTGCTCCTCCTCGGTGAGGGCGACATCGTCGCCGCCGACGCCGAGCTCGTCGAGGCGTCCGCCCTTCTCCTGGACGAGTCCATGCTCACCGGGGAGTCGGTGCCCGTGGACAAGGACACGGGGCACACGCTCGGCGCGGGTACGGTCGTGGCGCGCGGCAGAGGTGTGGCCGTCGTGACGGCGACCGGTGCCTCCAGCGCTCTCGGCCGCATCGCGGCCCTCCTCGACGACCACCGCGAGCCGACCCCGCTGCAGCGCCGCCTCGCTGCTCTCGGCCGCGTCCTGGCCGCCGTGACGCTCGCCCTGTGCGTGCTGGTCTTCGCCCTCGGCCTGGTCCGCGGGCTGCCGCTCGGCACGATGGCGGTCACGGCCATCAGCCTGGCCGTGGCCGCCGTCCCCGAATCCCTGCCGGCCGTCGTCACGCTGGCCCTCGCCCTGGGTGCCAGGCGCATGGTCGCCCGGCACGCCCTGGTGCGGCGGCTGCCGGCGGTGGAGACGCTCGGCTCGGTGTCCGTCCTCGCCACCGACAAGACCGGAACCCTCACCGAGGGCCGCATGGTCGTCCAGTACGTCTGGACGCCGAGCACAAGCGCGGAACTCAAGGGCGTCGGCTACGAACCCGAAGGCGAGGTTCTCGTCGACGGGAGGCGGGCGGATGCGGACGCGCTCGCACCCGTGCGGGCACTGCTGACGATCACGGCCCTGTGCAACGACGCCGCCCTGCGGCCACCGGACGCAGACGCATCCGACGGCCGCTGGACAGCACTCGGCGACCCGATGGAAGCCGCCCTGCTCGCGGCCGCCGCCAAGTCCGGGTGCCCGGGCCGGGACGAGCTCGTGGCCACCCGGCCCCGTATAGGGGAGGCCCCCTTCGACAGCCTCCGCAAGCGCATGACCACGCTGCACGCGGCCGAAGAAGGCAACGTCACCGTCTGCCTCAAGGGCGCCCCCGAAGCCGTACTCGACCGCGCGGTGCTCGTGGACCCTCCGGACATGCTGGACCGGGCCCGGCAGCGGGCGGCCGACCTGGCGGAGCGCGGTTACCGGGTCCTCGCCGTGGCCTCCGGCGTACGGGACGACGTGCCGGCCCCGGTCGACGCGGCGGAATCGGGACTCGCACTGCTCGGGCTCGTCGCGCTGAGTGACCCGCCCAAGCCGCACGCCGCCGCCACCCTCGCCGCCTGCCGGGCCGCCGGGATCACCCCCGTGCTCATCACGGGCGACCACCCGGCGACGGCACGGGCGGTGGCGGCCGGCGTCGCGCTTCTCGGAGACACAGGCGGAGCCGGGAGCGAAGACACCGGCGGGCGCGTCGTCACAGGCCCGGACGTGGCCGCGGGCCGGGTCCCCGACCTCACCTCCGTGAGGGTCTTCGCCCGCACGGACCCCCAGCAGAAGGTGGACATCGTCGAGGCGTGGCGTGCCGGGGGAGCGGTGACCGCCATGACCGGCGACGGGGTCAACGACGGCCCGGCCCTCCACCGCGCCGACATCGGCGTCGCGATGGGCGCCCGGGGCACGGAGGTCGCGCGGCAGGCGGCGGACCTCGTCCTCACGGACGACGAGCTCTCGACGGTCGTCGCCGCCGTCGAAGAAGGCCGGCGCGTCTACGACAACATCCGCCGCTTCCTGGTCTACGGGATGGCCGGTGGCGCGGCCGAGATCCTCGTCATGCTGCTCGGCCCCCTGCTCGGTCTTCCCCTTCCCCTGCGGGCCGGCCAGATCCTGTGGATCAACCTCCTCACGCACGGCCTCACCGGTGTCGCCATGGGCGCCGAACCGGCGGCCCCCGGGACGATGCGACGACCGCCACGACCGCCGGACCAGCACGTCCTCGGCGGAGGCGCCTGGCAGCGGCTGCTCCTCCTGGCCGCCGTCGTCACGACCGCCACGCTGGGCGCGGGCCTTGCCGCCCGGGCGCTGGACCTGGCCTGGCAGAGCGTCCTCTTCCTCGCCCTGCTCGCCGCCCAGCTCGGCGTCGTGCTGGGACTGCGGGCCCGGCTCCTGACCCGCGAGAACCCCTTCCTCCCGCTCTCGGTCCTCGCCTCCGCCCTCCTGGCCGCTGCCGCGCTGTACGTGCCGTTCCTGAGGACGGTCCTGGAGACCGAACCGCTCGGCTGGGCGGGCGTCGGCCTCGCCGCCGTCTGCGCGCCGACCGGATTCCTCGCGGCACGGCTCGTCCGGACGGCGTTCCGGCGGACGAGGCCGGCAGGAAAGGCCGGCACATCGGGACTACGGTGAGATCAGGCGTACCGGGACTTGACAGGTGCGCCTGACGCGACCGGAGGTTTCGATGGGCCGGGAGGGCACCGAGTCGGCGGACGCACGACTGCCGCGGCTGAGGCTGGACGAGCTGCTCGACGAGCTCCAGGTCCGTATCGACGAGGTGCGGGGCACCAGGGACCGGCTCAACGGGCTGCTCGAAGCCGTCATGTCCGTGGGCCGCGAGCTCGACCTGCCGCAGGTGCTGCGTGGCATCGTCGAGGCGGCCGTGACGCTCGTGGACGCCGAGTACGGTGCCCTCGGCGTGATCGGCGACGACCAGAAGCTCGCCGAGTTCCTTCCCATCGGAATCGACGACGACGTGAGGGAGCGGATCGGCGCGCTGCCGTCCGGACACGGCATCCTGGGCGAGCTGATCCGCCACCCTGAACCATTGCGCCTGTCCGAGCTTTCCGAACACCCTGCCTCGTACGGCTTCCCGGCCCACCACCCGCCGATGCACGCTTTCCTGGGCGTGCCGATCCGTGTGCGGGACGAGGTCTTCGGCAATCTGTACTTGACCGAGAAGCGGGGAGGGGCCGACTTCGACGCCGAGGACGAGGCCGTCGTCACGACCCTGGCCGTCGCCGCCGGCATCGCGATCGAGAACGCCCGGCTGTACGAGGAGGGACGCCTGCGCCAGCGCTGGCTGGTCGCGAGTTCCGACTTCACCAGCGCCCTGCTGTCCGGCGCCGCCGAGACCGAGGTGCTCGGCGGGATGCTCGAGCGAGCCGTCGACATCGCCGGCGCCGACATCGGGGTCTTCTACCTCGTCGGATCGGGGGGCGAGCTACGGGGCTCGCTGGCCTGCGGCGAAGGCGCGGAGGCTCACCGGGACGTCGTGCTGCCCAGCAGCGAAGGAACCCTGGCCGCCGCGGCCCTGACCCGGGACGGGCTGATCAGCGTGGTCGATGTGGAGAACGACCCCCGCATCACCACGCAGCCCGAACGCTGGAAGGGCTTCGGCCCCGCGGTGGCCGTCACGGTCGGCACCAAGGAACGGCTGAGCGGTGTCCTGATCCTGGCCCGGCGCCGTGGGCGCACCGCCTTCACGGGTCCCGAGATCAGTGCCCTGCCCGGCTACGCGGGGCAGGCCGCACTGGCCCTGGAACTCGCCGACCGGCGCCGCGACGCCGAGCAGGTGAGCCTCTTGGAGGACCGCGACCGGATCGCCCGCGACCTGCACGACCTGGCCATCCAGCGCCTCTTCGCCACCGGCATGACCCTGCAGAGCGCCCGGCGGTTCGTCGAGCACCCGCAGGCTGCCGACCGGATCGGCCGGGCGATCGACGATCTCGACGCCACCATCAAGATCATTCGATCGACCATCTTCGGTCTCAGGGAACACGAGGCCTCCGGAACGGCGCCCAAGCTCAGGAGCCGCGTCGTGAAGGCGGTGGATGCGGCCGCCGCCACACTGGGGTTCGCACCCGCGCTACGGATGGAGGGCCTGCTCGACACCGACGTGCCGGCCGAGGCGGCCGAGGAGGTGGTCGCGGTGATAGGCGAGGCCCTCACCAACGTCGCCCGCCACGCGCGCGCACGTCACGCGGAGGTGGCGGTCGTCGCCGGGGACAGCATCCTTACGGTGACGGTGAGTGACGACGGGGGCGGGATACGGCCGGGCGGTGCCCGCAGCGGTCTGCGCAACCTGACGGAGCGCGCCGAGCGTCTGGGGGGCGACCTGTCGGTCCGCGCCCGACCGGGCGCGGCGGGCGGCACCCTGCTCGAATGGCGCATCCCGCTGCCCCCGGACGAGGAGTGAGGGACCCTCCTTCCCCCGGAGGAAAGAGGCTACTTCCCGTCGGCGTCGTGCTCGTGAACCTGTGCCGCGATGACAGCGGCCTGCACACGGCGTTCCACGCCCAGCTTCCCGAGCAGCCGCGAGATGTGGTTCTTGACCGTCTTCTCCGACAGGTAGAGCTGCTTCGCGATCTGCCGGTTGGTGAGCCCCTCGCCGATCAGTTCGAGCACCGACCGCTCCCGCTCGGACAGCCCGGCCAGCCGCTCGTCCTCCGGCGCCCTGGCCGCTTCGGGATCGCGCAGGGAATGCATCAGCCGCCGGGTGGTGGCCGGGTCGAGCATCGACTGTCCGGTGGCCACGGTCCGTACGGCGGAGACGAGGTCGGAGCCCTTGATCTGTTTGAGCACGTATCCCGCCGCTCCGGCCATGATCGCGTCGATGAGGGCGTCCTCGTCGTCGAAGGACGTCAGCATCAGACACGCGACTTCCGGCATGCGTGACCGCAGCTCGCGGCACACGGTGATTCCGTCCCCGTCCGGCAGGCGGACGTCGAGCACCGCTACGTCGGGCCGGAGTGCCGGGCCCCGGGACAGCGCCTGATCGGCCGTCGACGCCTCCCCGACCACCTCCATGTCGGGCTCGTCGTCGATGAGGTCGCGAATGCCCCGGCGGACGACCTCGTGATCGTCCACGAGGAAGACCCGCGTGGGTGTGTCGGCTGCCGGCAGATCGGTCATGGCGACCCCTGTGGTCGATGGGTACGTGCCTACCCGCCCCCACAAGGATTGTCCGTCATCAGGCGTACTCATGGGCGCCGAGCTCCATCCGTACCACCCCCACGACACGTCCTTCCCCCTCCAGGACCGGAAGAGCGCTCACCTTCGCCCACCACGAGGGGCCGGTTACGCGGCGGGAGGCGCGGCTACGGCTCGAACCCGTCCTCGACGCCCTGAACCACCGGTGGGAGCACATCGTCGTACGGCCCGCCGGCGCCTACCGCCGCGCCTCGTGTCGCGCTCGGGGCCCGCCTGGAGGGGTGCGGGTTCGGGCATCCGGCCCGGAAGGGTGGGCAGCTCGGCCCAGTGAGTCACGGCTTCAGCACTGTCGCGGCCGTAGGGCAGACGGACGGCCCCGTCAGAGTTCTGCTCGAGAACGTGACTGTCACCGTCCGGGATCACACGAGCGAGTTCCTCAACGGCCTCGCGCGCGACGTCCGAGGCCTGGTCGGGAGGGGAGCGAGTCTGGATCAGCAACCACCCGGGGCGACTCGGCTCCGTTGTTGTCGGGGCTCAGGCCGCTGAGCTTTTCGGGGTTGACCTGGAAGCGCAGGTTCTGGATGCGGCCGTCGAGGAGGTCGTAGGAGAGGGCGCCGACTGTGTGTCCGTCGAGGGTGGCCAGGATGCCGAGCTCGCCGTTGATGAGGGCGGCCTCCATGGTCAGGGCGGCCAGTTCGGGCTTGGCCAGGAAACCCACGATCCAGCGTGCGACGTGGTCGGTGCCGTGGAGGGGGCGGCGGGCGGCCGTGACCTTGCCACCGCCGTCGGCCCAGGCCGTGACCTCGGGGGCGAGTAACTCCATGACGGCGTTCAGGTCGCCGCCCGCGCAGGCCTCCATGAACCGGGTGGTTACCTGCCGGCGCTGGGTCTGGTCGGCGTCGAAGCGGGGGCGGCGGGCCCGGACGTGCTCGCGTGCGCGGTGGGCGATCTGCCGGACTGTCGGCTCGGGACGTTCGAGGGTCTCGGCGATCTCGGCGTGCGAGTAACCGAAGACCTCGCGCAGCACGAAGACAGCACGTTCGACGGGGCTGAGGGTTTCCAGAACAACCAGCATCGCGGTGGAGACGCTGTCGGCCAGTTCGGTCTCCGAGGCGACGTCGGGGGAGGTCAGCAGGGGCTCGGGGAGCCACGGCCCGACATAGGTTTCCCGGGTTGCGCGTGCGGAGGTGAGGCGATCCAGCGAGAGGTTGGTGACCGTGCGTACCAGGTAGGCCTTGGGGTGGCGAATCGCGTCGCGGTCCGCGGTACTCCACCTCAGCCAGGCGTCCTGGAGGACGTCCTCGGCGTCGGTGACACTGCCCAGCATGCGGTAGGCAGTGCCGAACATGAGCCTGCGGTGTTCGATGTACGGGTCATGCTCGTCCCTGGCGTCGACCATCGGCTCATGCTGCCAGCGCCGTGACCAGGGCGGCAAGGTCCGGGATCACGGCGCTGGGAGCCGGTGCGCCCGTCATGCCACGGGCTTGCGGGTGGCGCGGCCGCCCTTGGAGACGATGGTGGTGACGTTCATGCGCTTGCTGAATCGGTAGGTCGTGAGCGGGCTGCCGCTGATCATCTCCTTGTACGCGGCAGCGCTGCGGCCGGTGAGGTGCAGGCGGCGGGGGGTTTCGTCGGCCTTGGTGAACTGGATGACGGCGTCACGGCGGCCGAGGCTGACCGGCTGGTGGAAGTAGCCGAAGCGGAAAGGCTTGACGGCCTTGCCGCGCAGGAGCCGCACGATGGTGTCGGCGGTGTACTGGGCGGTGGGCAGGCCGCTCTGGCAGGTGCCGTGGATCTGTCCCCAAGGCATACGGACGGCGGCGGCGTCGCCAACGGCGTGGATCTCGGGGTGGGAAACCGAACGGAGGGTGGCGTCGACCAGGATGAGGCCGCGGTCATCGGTGGCGATCCCGGCGTCGGCGGCCAGCTGCGACACCTTGACGCCGGTCGCCCAGAGGCAGGCGTCGGAGCGGACGAGCCGGCCGTCGGCCAGTTCGACGGTGTCGTGCAGCACCTTGGTGACGCGGGCGCCGGTCTCAAGAGTGACGCCGAGGCGGTCCAGCGCGCCGTAGAGGTAGGCGCGGGCCCTGGCACCCAGCATGCCGCCGGGCTCGTCCGGACTGATCAGCGTGACGTCCAGGCCGGGGTGGCTCTCGGCGATCTCGGTGGCCGCCTCGATGCCGGTCAGGCCGCCGCCGCAGACGGTGACCGTGCCACCTGACGCGGCGACCTCGGCGAGGCGCGCGGCGAACCGGCCGGCGATCTCCGGTGTGTTGAGGGTGAACGCGTGGGTGTCGGCGCCGGGGGCCTTGCCGGTGTCGGTCGAGCTGCCCAGCGCGTAGACGAGCGTGTCGTACCCGAGGCTCTCGGCGCCGTCGACGGTGATCTGCCGGGCCTCGGGGTCGATGGCGGTGGCGGTGCCCTGGACGAACGTCACGCCGGTCCCTGCGAGCAGGTGGGGGATCTGATGGTCCGCCAGCTCCTGACCAGCGGCGATCTGGTGCATCCGCAACCGCTCGACGAACCGGCTCGAGGGGTTGACCAGGGTGATCCTCACGCCGGTCCGGCGAGTGCGGTGGGCCAGCCGGACGGCGCTGAACAAGCCCGTGTAGCCGGCGCCGAGGACGACGATGTGATGGCCGTTGTTCATCGGATCTCCCAAGGTCGGGCACCGGCTCGGTACCGGTGACGCCCATGGGACAAGCAACGCCCCGTGGACGTGACAGGTCGCCCATGTGAACCACGTCACCCCTCGTGGTCCGTTGGCGTGCCGGCAAGAACCCGGCGGTTGCCTCTCCGTACCGGGCCCGGCCGAGGCAGAGCAGTTTGCCGAAGAGGACAGGTTCCCACTGCGGTCACGCCAGCGCGTCAGTGGAAGATCCGCCAGGACTCCAGCCTTGCGATGCTCCGTTCGACCGGTGCCCGTGCCGCTGACAGGGCTCGCTTGATCGTCCGCTGGGTCGTGGTGAGGTCTCGGTTCGGGAGCCGTCTCATCGGTGTGGTCACCCAGGAGCCGGCGCCGATGCAGGCGCGGTAGCTCCGCCCGCAGGATCGGGCACGACCTGCGCGTCCACGCCGTGACGGCGGTGCTTCTGCGAGAACTCGGCCCGGCTGCCACCGACCGTTCGCAAGGCGTGCGAGAAGGCTGCGGGATGCTTGCGGGCGGTGTTGCCCGTGAGCCGTGGGTGGGTACCGGCGTCGGCCGGTACCCACCCACGTGCGAGAGGATCAGTTGCGCCAGGTGTCGTTCAGCGTGATCTTGCCGTCGGCGGGGACGGTGGCCGTGCGGTTGGCGCCGCTCTCCCAGCTGACGTTGCCGGAGGCGTCCTTGCGGATGTACTTGTACGCGAAGGTCGTACCTGCGGGCAGCTTCACGTCGAGCTTCCACACCGGGTAGGCGGCGGCATCGAGCTTGAGGGCCGCGGCGGGCGCCCAGCTGCCGAGGGCGGCGTGGTCCCCGACGACGTAGATGTTCTGGCCGGGCACGGTGGTGGCGGTGACCGCGAAGGACGCGCCGGTCTCGGTCTGCTGGACGCCGCAGGGGTCGCCCGCGCCGACGGTGCCGTTCTTGACCGTGATGTTCCCGGTGCCGAGGGCGTAGTCGGCGCCGCTGTTGCTGTCCCACGCGCCGGAGCCGTTGTTGAAGGCCGCCTTGAGACCGGTGGCGGAACCGAGGGCGACGGTCTTCTTCACCCAGCCGGCGCAAGCGGCCTCCATGGCGATACCGGGCGAGGTGGTCCAGGCGCCGCCGGTGGGGGCGTAGTGGATGTGGTGGGCGGACCAGTTCTTGTCGGTGCTGTAGTAGACGGTGGCCGTGTTGTCGCCCGGCTTGGGCCCGACCATCGCACCGATGTGCAGGGCGACGGCGTCGTTGCTGCCGATGGTGGCGGTGAACTTGCCGTCCGAGCCGACGTTGTACGTGGTGCCGGTGCAGCCGCCGCTGGTGGTCGGGTCGCCGTGCTGGACGTCGCAGTAGGTTCCGGCCGGCAGCGAGGTCTGGAAGGTCTGGGTGAGTGCCCCGGCCTCGTGGTTGACGGCGACGAACGCCTTGGTGCCGCGGCCGAAGGCGATGGCGTTGTTGCCGTTGTCCCACCAATTGGTGAGACCGGTGCCCTCGGAGACGTTGCGGAAGGCCACCATGTTGGCGATCTGGCGCCAGGCGTGCTGACAGCTCCAGCCGTCGCTGTGACAGGCCTGGACGTTGCCCCCGTTGGGGGCACCGGCGTCCCGGTTGGCGAACTCGTAGCCGGAGTGGACGGACGGAGCGCCGTAGGGGTGGGCGAGCATGAAGACGTGGGCGAGCGTGTAGTTCGCGCCGTCGCGGTAGCTCAGACTGGAGCCGTTGCGCTCGGTGTCGTGGTTGGCGACCATGGCGCCGCTCTTGCCGGAGGCCATGTAGCCCCAGGCCTCGCCGAAGTTCTTGAGGTAGGACAGCTTCTCGCCGGTCAGGATCCGCTTCAGGTCGGTGGTGTAGCGGAACTCCTGGACGTCGCCGGTGGCCAGGTACTCACTGGGCGAGACGGCCTCGCCCGCGCCGTGGATCGCCTCCTGCATCCAGTGCACGCTCTGGTCGGTGAGCTTGCCGCGGATGGCGGCGAGGTCGGTGGCGGGTATGTGCTTGACGGCGTCCATGCGGAAGCCGTCGACACCCAGCGACGAGAGGTCGTTGAGGTATCCGGCGATCCTGCCTCGAACGTCGTCGCTGCTGGTCTTGAGGTCGGACAGCGAGGGCTGTCCGGTCTCGCCGAGCTCGCATTCCTGGACGTTGTAGCGGTCCGAGTAATTGCTGCCGATGGAACGGCGGCAGCTGTTGAAGTCCGCGTCCCCGTAGGTGCCGGGGTAGTTGTACTTGCTGTACTGGGTGCCGCCGGTGCCGGTGCCCGACCCGGACGTCATGTGGTTGATCACGGCGTCGACGACGACCTTCACGCCCGCGCCGTGGCAGGTGTCGACCATGTTCTCGAAGGCGGTGCGGTCGCCGAGCGGGCCGGCGATCTTGTAGCTGACCGGCTGGTAGGCGGTCCACCAGGCGCTGCCCTGGATGCGCTCCTGCGGCGGGGAGACCTGCACGTACCCGTAGCCCTTCGGGCCGAGGGTGCGCGTGCACTCGCGGGCGATCGAGTCGAAGTTCCACTCGAACAGGACGGCGGTGACCTTCTTGTCGCCGTTGGCGGTCGGTGCGGCCACCGCCGGCTGGGCGGACGTGGTCAGGGCGGTGGTCAGGCCGAGGATCAGGCCGACGCCTGCCAGGGCGGCGGAGATTCTTGTTGGCGCAGGTGCGGTCGAACTCATGCGGCGGCTCCTGAGGGGGTGGGGGCGGGGATTCAAGTCGCGGAGGTTACGGGTCCCACGTTCCGCAAAATATTGCTGTAACTTTCAGCAAGCGTCTGAAAGTTAGGGGTGCCCGTCGTGCCGGGTCAAGACCTCCGACGCGGCCATTTCGCTCGCCGACACCGCAGCGGGGACTGTGCCGCCGAACCACGTGAGCCCGGGGGTCCACTGTGCGCGCGGCGCCCTGCTGTGGGCCGCTGCGGACGGGCGCCGTGCACGACGCTGCCCGGATCGCCTCTCCGGAAGTCGCCTCCGCGGCCATCGCGGACGGCGTCGACCTGCGCGGCTACGAGAAGACCCGGCCGCCCTCGCATGTGACTTAACCGGATCTGTTTTCCTCTAGACAACGTTGTCATGCATCGGCAGAGTGGTGCTTCGTTCAGTTCGGACGGTTCGGAGAGGTTGGGCGGGATGGTGTACGGAGCGCTGGACATCGGCGGTACGAAGATCGCCGGGGCGCTGGTCGACGCCGAGGGGCACGTGGTGGCGCGGGCGCAGCGGCCGACGCCCGCGCGTGAGTCCGCCGAGGCGCTGATGGCCGCGGTGACCGCCGCACTGGACGAGCTGGCCACCCATCCCGAGTGGGCTTCGCTGTCCTGCCTGGGAATCGGGAGCGCGGGCCCCGTGGACACGTGCGCGGGCACGGTGAGTCCGGTCAACATCCCGGCCTGGCGCTCGTTCCCCCTGGTGGAGCGCGTGCGGAGTCATCCCGCCGTTCCCGACGGGATCGAGCCGGTGCTCGTCGGCGACGCGGTCGCCATGACGGCGGCGGAACACTGGATCGGGGCGGCGAAGGGCACGGCGAACGCCCTGTGCATGGTCGTCTCGACCGGGGTCGGCGGAGGCCTGGTCCTGGGAGGTTCCGTCCACGCGGGGAGGACCGGGAACGCCGGCCACGTCGGCCACATCACCGTCGATCAGCACGGCCCGCCGTGCCCCTGTGGCGCCCGGGGGTGCGTCGAGCGCTACGCCAGCGGCACGGCGATCGCCGCCCACGCCCTGGAATCCGGCTGGACGCCCCCCGAGGGCCTTCCCGCCACGGCCCGCGAGGTGGCCGCCTCGGCCCGCGCGGGCGACCCGAGGGCCCTCGCCGCGTTCGACCGGGCCGGCCGCGCCCTGGCCGCCGCCATCGCGGCGACCGCCGCGCTCGTCGAACTCGACCTGGTCGTCGTGGGCGGCGGGGTCTCGCAGACGGGCGATCTGCTGTTCGCACCGCTGCGGCACCACCTGAAGGCGTACGCCGCCCTCGACTTCACGCGTGACCTCCCGGTCGTGCCCGCCGGCCTGGCCCTCGACGCCGGACTGATCGGAGCGGCCGCCGCGGGCGTCGCCGCCTCCGAGCCGTCCCGCGGCGGAGCCGGGGCGCGGGTGCGGACGGCCACCTGACCCGGCCGCCCCGCGGCCACCCGACCTCCGGCCTCCCCGGCCGTGCGCGGACGGGCCTCCTCCGTGCCTGCGCGCACCGGCACCGGGCGCCTTTCGGGGCACCGTGGCGCCCCCGCTTCCATCCCACCGCACGTACTCCAGGAAACGACCATGGACCTCCTCCACAACACCGTCCAGCCCTATGACTGGGGCTCCCGAACCCTGCTGCCGGAACTCATGGGCGAGCCGCCCACCGGAGCGCCCCAGGCCGAACTCTGGATGGGCGCCCACCCGGCGGCGCCCTCCCGCGTGCTCAGGGAGAACGTCCTCACCCCCCTGGACCGGGTGGTCGCCGGGAACCCGGAGGGTGAGCTCGGAGCGGCCACCGTGCGCCGGTTCGGGCCCCGGCTCCCGTTCCTGCTCAAGCTCCTGGCCGCGGACGCGCCGCTCTCCGTACAGGTGCACCCGGACCTCGCCCAGGCCCAGGCCGGGTTCGCCCGGGAGAACGCGCTCGGCGTGCCCCTGGACGCGGCCCACCGCACCTACCGCGACGACCAGCACAAGCCGGAGATGATCGTCGCCCTCACCCCGTTCCGGGGGCTGTGCGGTTTCCGGGCCGCGTCGGACGCCGCCGACCTGCTCGACTCCCTGGAGGTGCCGGCGCTCCGGCCGTACACCGAGACCCTGCGGGCCGTCCCCGAGCCGCGGGCGCTCGCGGAGGTGTTCCGGGCCTTCCTCCGTCCCCCGGCGGGCCTCCTCGACGCCGTCGCCGGCGCCCTGGCCGTCGCGGCGGAAGGTCCGGCCGAGGCTCGCATCACCGCCTACGACCGCATCGCGCGGGCCTACCCGGCCGACTCCGGGCTGCTGTCCGCGCTGTTGCTCAGGTACATCGCGCTGAGCCCCGGCGAGGCGCTGTTCCTCGGTGCCGGGGTCCCGCACGCGTACCTCTCCGGACTCGGCGTGGAGATCATGGCGAGCTCCGACAACGTCCTGCGGTGCGGACTGACCTCCAAGCACGTCGATGCCGAGGAGCTGACCCGGATCGTCCGCTTCGCCGCACCCACGGCCCGCGTGCTGACTCCCCGGGACGAGGAGGGCGAGGAGGTGTACCCGGCGCCGGTGGACGACTTCCGCCTGTCGCGGTACCTCCTGCGGGTCGGCGAGCCGCGGCGGCGCCTGACGCTCGACGCCCCGCAGATCCTCCTCTGCACCGCCGGGACCGTGACCGTCACCTCCTCCGGTCAGGGCCTCGGTATCGGCCCGGGACGGGCCGTGTACGTGCCGGCGGGCGCCGAGGCGGGGCTGGAAGGGAACGGGACGGCGTTCCGCGCCACGACGGGCACCGTGGAACGCCTCGGCTGAACGGTCCGCCCGGTCCGACAAACCCTCGTGCGTCTTAACCGGTTATGTTCCAGCTCTTGTGATCGGTCAACACGGCCCCTGGCCTCCGATCGACCGCCGGGAATCGGCAGGAGAAATCGCCGACCGATCGAGGTGACGACCTGAACCGCACCCGCGGAGAATGCCCACCGCCCGAATTCGAGCCGCAGCACCATCCGGGCGGTGAGCCCGGCGGCTCTCCGCCCACCACGCGTGGGCTCTCCCGGGGCCATCGGCCCCGGCCGGCCGCGATCTCACTCCATGTCAGGCAGCACCGCGCCCGCGGCGTCTACCGGCGCGGCTGCTCCGTCGCCCATTGCCTGGACGACTGGGGCACCGGCTTCGACGCCGACATCACCGTCCGCAACACCGGCGAACAGCCCCTCGAAGGCTGGAAGCTCGACTTCGTCCTCCCGGAGGGCACCACGGTGAACTCCGCCTGGAACGCCTCCGTCACCCGGACCGGCCGCCAGGTCCGCGCCACCGGCGAGTCCTGGACCGCGTCCGTCCCGGTCGGCAGAGCAGTGAGCTTCGGCGTCAACGGCACCGGACCCGGAGCCGTACCCGCCTCCTTCAGCCTCGACGCGCCCCCTGCGTCAAGGGCTGACCCCCTTACCGCACCCGTCGCACCGGGCGCGAGAGGAGCGGGTTCCGTCGGCACGTCCCTGCCCCGGAACCCGCTACTCGCCCGCTTCCGCCGCTTCCTGAGGGAGGGGGAGACGACACTGAGGGACATACCCGTGCGGGTGTGTTTCCCGGCGTCGTGCGCGACCGCCTACGTGCGGCGAGGCGGCCCCGTCGATCCCCTCGGCGTCAGGGATGGCGTGGGCACCTGGAGGGAGCCGGCGCGGGTCCCCTCGATCACGCCGAACAGGGTCCGGGCGACCTCCTCGCCGAAGTGGTGGACGTCGTGGCTCATCGCGGACAGCGGCGGATGCGTCAGCCGGCACAGCTGCGAGTCGTCCCAGGCGAGGAGGGAGACGTCGTCGGGGACCGAGAGGCCCATCTCCGAAGCGACCGCCGCTCCGGCGACGGCCATGATGTCGTTGTCGTACAGGATCGCCGTCGGCCGGTCCGGGGACATCAGGAGGCTGCGGGTGGCCCGCGCTCCCTCCTCTCCGACGAAGCCGGTCGCCACCTGCCGCCGTCCGTCCAGGCCCAGTTCGGCCATGGTCACCTCGAAGGCGGTGGCACGGATGCCGCTGTGGCCGAGGCCGGCGGGCCCGCCGACCCGGGCGATCCGCCGGTGGCCGAGGGCCGCCAGGTAGCGCACGGCCTCGGCCGCCGCGGAGGCGTCGTCCGTCCAGACGGACGGGAAGCCACCGGTCAGGGACGGGTGGCCGACGGCCACCGCGGGCATGCCGAGTGCCCGCAGTGGCGGGATGCGCGGGTCGTCCCGGTGGAAGTCGACGAGGATCGCCCCGCCGACCGTCCTGCTGCGCCACCACTCCCGGTAGAGGTCGGTCTCCTCGGCCAGGTCGCGGACCAGGCGGAGGAGGAGGGAGCAGGAGCGCTCGGCGAGGACGTCCTCGATGCCGGAGATGAACTCCATGTAGAAGGGTTCGAGGCCCAGGAGCCGGGCGGGGCGGCAGATCGCCAGGCCGATAATGCCCGTCCGCCGGCCGGAGAGGTTCCGCGCCGTCTGGTTCGGGCTCCAGCCGAGCTCCTCGGCGGCCGTGAAGATGCGCTCCCGGGTCGCAGGGGACACCCCGGGCCGGTTGTTGAAGGCGAGGGAGACGGCGCCTTTGGACACCCCGGCCCGCGCGGCGACATCGGTGATCGTGACGCGCGGGCCGGGGAGACGGGGGGAAGGGGCGCTCACGCCGCTCCCACGCTGAACAGGGCCGCCCGTACGAGTTCCGGGTCGTCGCCCGCCCAGCCGCGCACCGAGATCCGGACTTCCTCGCCCGGCAGCAGCGTGACCAGTCCGCGGTCGGCGCTCGCCCGCGGGGCGAGGCGGTCGGCCTGGAGCAGGAGGTCGCGCACGACGGTGCGGGCGGTGACGGTCACGACCGAGTCGCCGTCGCCCGCCGGTTCGACCAGGACGTCGTAGAGGGGCGCGGGATAGGCGAACTCCTTGTCGTACACGGGGAGATGGACCGCACGCAGACCGTCCGCGTCGGCGACGAGGAACTCCTTCGCCGAGGCCGCGTCCGGGAGCAGCGCGCCCGGGACGTCCAGCCGCACCACCGTCCGCGCGGCGGCCTCCACCTTCAGCGCGGTCTCCTTCACCACGGTGCCGTCGGCGGCGACGCGGCGCAGGATGATGGTGGTGCGCCAGGTGGTGCCGGACTGGTTGTCGACGGCGAGGACCGGACCGTCCGCGGTGGGCACGAGGCTGAGGAGGCGGTCGGCGTAGACGCGGCGCAGCTCGTGGTAGAGCGGCTTGAGGCGACCGTCTCCGTCGATGGCGGCCCAACTGCTGACCGGCCAGCAGTCGTTGAGCTGCCACACCACCGTGCCCGCGCAGACCGGCCAGTGGGAGCGCCAGTGCTCGATGCCGGCGGCCACCGCCCGGGCCTGGACGACCTGGGCGAGGTAGTGCCAGTGGTCGAAGTCGCCCTCGGGCAGGCCGAAGTGGCGGTCGATGCCGCGGTTCAGCTTGCCGTTGCCGTCCTCGGCCTTCTGGTGGTGCAGCATGCCGGGGGAGTCCGGGGCCAGGTACTCGCCGGGCAGGGCGCGCCGCAGGGTGCTGATCGCCGGCGGGGCCTGCCAGCCGAACTCGGCGCAGAACCGGGGCACGTCGGCGCGGTACTCGGCGTAGTCCTGCCGGTTCCAGACCTCCCACGAGTGGTGCGTGCCGTGCCGGGGGTCGTTGGGGTGGTGGTCCCAGGAACCGGACCAGGGGCTGCCGGCCGTGTAGGGCCGGGTCGGGTCGAGCTCGGCGACGATCCGGGGCAGGATCCCGAGGTAGTAGCCCTCGCCCCAGGAGTCACCGGCCAGCGGCTCCTCCCACTCCCAGTCGCGGAAGCCCCACAGGTTCTCGTTGTTGCCGTTCCAGAGGACGAGGCTGGCATGCGGCATCAGCCGGACAACGTTGTCGCGGGCCTCCGCCTCCACTTCTCCGCGCAGCGGCTGCTCCTCGGGGTAGGCGGCGCAGGCGAAGAGGAAGTCCTGCCACACCATGAGGCCGAGTTCGTCGCAGACGTCGTAGAAGGCGTCGTCCTCGTAGATCCCGCCGCCCCAGATCCGTACCACGTCGATGTTGGCCTCGGCGGCCTGGGCGAGACGGGTGCGGTAGCGCTCGGTGGTGACGCGGGACGGCAGGACGTCGTCGGGGATCCAGTTGACTCCGCGCGCGAAGATCCGCGTGCCGTTGACGACGAAGGTGAAGCCGGTGCCGTGCTCGTCGGCGGAGCGGTCGACGGTCACCGTGCGGAAGCCGATCCGCCGCGACCAGGAGTCGAGCGGTGCGCCGTCCTCGTCCAGGAGCTCGACGTCGAGCCCGTACAGCGGCTGGGCACCGTAGCCCCGGGGCCACCACAGCTGCGGCTCGGGCACCTCCAGGCGGAGCACGGTCTCCGAGCCCGCGAAGGAGGTCTCGGCGACCACACCGGCGACCGTGGCGCGCAGGGTGAGCGGGCAGTCCGTGCCGCTCGCGGTCCGGGCGGCCCGGACGCGCAGCTCGACATGGCCGGTGGGGCCGTCGAGGGTGACCAGCGGGCGGACCTCCGCGAGCCGGGCGGTCGACCAGCGCTCGATCCGCACCGGCCGCCACATGCCGGCGGTCACGACAGTGGGTCCCCAGTCCCAGCCGAAGGAGCAGGCCATCTTGCGGATGTACTGGAACGGCTCGGGGTAGACGTTCGGCCGGTCGCCGGTGAGCGCGCGGACCCGCTCGGCCTCGTCGTACGCCGAGTCGAAGCGCACCTCCAGGCGGCCGGCTCGCCCCGTCACGTCGAAGCGGTGGGCGCGGTGCATGTTCCGGGTCGAGCCGAGCGACTCGCCGTCGACCAGGACCTCCGCGGCCGTGTCCAGCCCCTCGAAGACCAGCTCGCTCCGCTCGTGCCCGCCCTCGTCCGCGGTGAGTTCGGTCTCGTACGACCACGAGCGACGCCCGACCCAGGCGGTCTCCGTCTCGTTCAGTCCGAGGAACGGGTCCGGGATCACCCCGGCGGCGAGCAGGTCGGTGTGGACACAACCGGGCACCTGCGCGGGGAGGAGCGCGTCCTCGTGGCGCAGGCTCCACCCCTCGTGCAGTCGGGTGACGTCCTTCATGGTGTGCGGCTCCAATCGCCTGGCAGCGGGCGGGATGCGTGTACGGGCCGACAAGCTAGCCGTACATGCACTTGACTGTCCATGAACCGGTAAAGCTCAGGTAGGGATGAGGGAGAGCGGATCGAGTGCGTGGCGTCATCGGACCCGCGAATGCCGACCGTTCCGAGTAACGATTGGGCATCACGCTGGAAATCGCCACTTTACCGGTTCACAGCGGGCTGACATAGTGCCGTCATCCCACCGATGACCTGAGCCGTGACTTTGAAGGAGTTGGGCCATGGGGAACAAGAAGACGAGCGTGCTCTCGGGTGCTGTGCTGGCCGCCGTGATGCTCGCGCTGTCGGGGTGCGGCGGCGGAGGCAGTGGTGCCACCGGAGAGGTGGCCGCCCCGCCGTCCGACCCGAAGGAGGTGTCCGGCGAGCTCAAGGTCCTGACCCAGCGGACCGACCTGGTCCAGAACGGGGCGCTCCAGAAGTACGCGGCCGAGTTCAACAAGGTCTACCCGAAGGTGAAGGTCACGTTCGACGGCATCACGGACTACGAGGGTGAGGTGAAGATCCGTATGAACACCAAGGCGTACGGTGACGTGCTCTTCATCCCCGGCGCGGTGGCCAAGAATGACTACCCGAAGTTCTTCGCCCCCCTCGGTACCACCGCCGAGCTGTCGAAGTACCGCTTCAGCGACAAGGCCGAGGTGGACGGCAAGGTCTACGGCATCGCCCAGTTCGGCACCGCCAACGGCTTCGTCTACAACAAGAGACTCTGGAAGCAGGCCGGCGTCACCACCTGGCCGAAGACCCCCGAGCAGTTTCTGGCCGGCCTGAAGGCGATCAAGGAGAAGACCGGCGCCACGCCGTACTACACCAACTTCAAGGACGGCTGGCCGCTGGTCCAGTGGACCAGCAACCTTGGCGTCGTCGGCTGCGACGCCCAGGCGAGTAACGCCCTCGCCGGCCCGGTCTCGCCCTGGAAGGCCGGAAGCGAGCTGCACGCCGCCGACAGCCTCCTGTACGACATCGTGAAGCAGGGCCTGTCGGAGAAGGACCCGACCACCACCAACTGGGAGACCTCCAAGGCGCTCCTGGGCGAGGGCAAGATCGCCACGATGATGCTCGGCTCCTGGTCGATCACGCAGATGCAGAGCGCGGCCAAGGAGGCCGGCGGCTCGCCGGGGGACATCGGCTTCATGCCCTTCCCCGTCCAGAAGGGCGGCAAGCACTGCGCGGCCCTGGTGTCCGACTACCAGCAGGCCGTGAGCATCTATTCGGAGAACAAGACGGCCGCGCGCGCCTGGATCGACTGGTTCACCGAGAAGTCCGGCTTCGCGGAGAAGGAGGGCGTGGTCTCCGCGGTGAAGTCCGCCCCGATGCCCGCCACGCTGAAGGAGTTCGTTGACAACGATGTCAGGTTCTTCGACCGCTCCGAGGCGAAGACCGCGGCCGTCAACGACATCGACGAGGCGGCCGAGATCGGCCTCAACAAGCAGGACTACCGCCAGAAGCTGATCGACACGGCCCGCGGCGCCGCCAAGGGCAGCCTGGAGGACTTCTTCGCCGACCTGAACAAGAGGTGGGACGAGGCGGCGAAGACCGCCGGTAGCTGATACCGGCGGAGTGGCCCCGGCCGCACGACACCGGCCGGGGCCCCTGGACCTTCCGCAGCGGCGGACACGAAAGGCCGAGATGACCCAGACCACCGACACCGCACCAGAGGGCGCCGCCATGACAGGGCGATCCAGCACCGACAAGGCCGAGGCCGACACGCAGGGGAGGCGGTCTCGCCCGGCGGGCCGCCGGCGCGGCCCCATCCCCGGACGGACGAGATCCTGGCGTGACTCGCCGCTGCGGCGGATCACGCCCTGGCTCTTCCTGGCCGCCCCGCTCGCCCTGCTGATCACGTTCACCTACGTCCCCGTCGCGAGCATGATCTCGTACAGCTTCACCGACTGGGACGGCGTGAGCCCGGACCGGGAGAACGTGGGCTTCGACAACTACGTCCGGATCT
Organism: Streptomyces sp. NPDC003327; assembly: GCF_053589515.1. Classification (NCBI taxonomy): domain Bacteria; kingdom Bacillati; phylum Actinomycetota; class Actinomycetes; order Kitasatosporales; family Streptomycetaceae; genus Streptomyces; species Streptomyces sp. NPDC003327. Next base: position 159,680 of record NZ_JBSFSA010000004.1, read on the forward strand.
TCACCCGCCCCGAGCTCTTCCGCGTCTTCTTCGTCAGCGGCTACTACCTCGCGGCGTCCGTGGTCCAGATCGCCGTCGCGCTCTACTTCGCGGTGATCCTCAGCTTCAACCTGCGGTTCCGCAACTTCTTCAAGGGGATCCTCTTCTTCCCCTACCTGATCAACGGCGTCGCGATCGGCTTCGTCTTCCTGTACTTCTTCCAGGACGACGGCACCCTCGACTCCGTGCTCGCCTGGCTCGGCGTGACCACCGACCATCCCTGGCTCGGCGACCCGACCTCCGCGAACATCTCCCTCGCGGGCGTCTCCGTCTGGCGCTTCACCGGACTGAACTTCGTCCTCTTCCTCGGCGCGATCCAGTCGATCCCGGGCGAGCTGTACGAGGCGGCGGAACTCGACGGGGCGGGGAAGTGGAAGCAGTTCCGGCACATCATCGCCCCCAGCATCAAGCCCGTCATCAGCCTCAGCGCGATCCTGGCGATCTCCGGCTCGCTGTCGGTCTTCGAGATCCCCTACATCATGACCGGCGGCGCCACCGGCACCCAGACCTTCGTGATCCAGACGATCAAACTCGCCTTCCAGTTCAACAAGACCGGCCTGGCCTCGGCCGCGGCCGTGGTGCTGCTCCTGATCATCCTGCTGATCACCTGGATCCAGCGCCGGCTCGTGCCCGACGACAAGGTGGACCTCGTATGACCTCCTCCCATCTCACTACCGCCACCGTGAAGGGGCCGCGCACCCCCCGCCGCCGGCTGCCCGTCGGAGGCGCCCTGACCTACCTGTCGCTGATCGTGGCGTCCGCGGTCGTCCTGATCCCGCTGGCCGTCGTCTTTCTCACCTCGCTCAAGACGTCGGAGGAGGTCGGCTCGGGCGGTGCGCTCTCCATGCCCGGGAACTGGTTCAACTTCGAGAACTACGTCACCGCGTTCAACGACGGCAAGATGCTGACGGCGTTCGGGAACACCGCGTTCATCCTCGTCTTCTCGATCGGCGGGACGGTGATCATCGGCTCCATGACCGCGTACGCCGTCGACCGCTTCGACTTCCGGGGCAAGAAGCTCGTCATGGCCGGCTTCCTGATCGCCACCCTCGTGCCCAGCGTCACCACCCAGGTCGCGACCTTCCAGGTGATCAACAGCTTCAGCCTCGTCGACACCCGCTGGGCGCCGATCCTGCTCTACATGGGCACCGACATCGTCTCGGTCTACATCTTCCTGCAGTTCATCCGGGGCGTCCCCGTCTCGCTGGACGAAGCCGCCCGGCTCGACGGGGCCAACGCCTTCACGATCTACCGGAAGATCATCTTCCCGCTGCTCAAGCCCGCGATCGCCACCGTCGTCATCATCAAGGGGATCACCACCTACAACGACTTCTACATCCCCTTCCTCTACATGCACTCCGAGGACCTGGGGACCATCTCCACCGCGCTCTTCCGCTTCAAGGGACCCTTCGGGGCGCACTGGGAGGCCATCTCGGCCGGCGCGATCCTCGTCATCGTCCCGACGCTGGTGGTCTTCCTGCTCCTCCAGCGCTGGATCTACAACGGCTTCGCCCAGGGAGCCACCAAGTAGGAGGTGCCATGAAGCGGAGGCCGGACCGTACGAAGGAGCGGACCGGCCCCGCCCGGCCCCCCGTGGACGGGCGATCAGCGGCGGCCGGGCTCCGGTGGCGGAGCCGTACTGCCCCGGGGCACGAAGTGCGCGTACCCCTCGCGGATGCTGTCGATGTCCTCTCCGTCGATCAGGGCGAGCAGCGCGGTCGCGGAGCGAGCCCCGTACGCCGGGATGTCGCGGCTGACGGCCGACAGCGTCGGGCGCACCACCTGCGTCAGCGGTGACTCGTCCCAGGCCACCACCGACAGGTCGGCGGGGATCGACAGGCCCAGTTCTTGGGCCACGGACAGCGCGGCGACCGCCATGATGTCGTTGTCGAACACGATCGCCGTCGGCCGCTCGGGGGCGATCAGCAGGGCCCGCGCGGCCCGCGCGCCCTCGTCCCCGGTGTAGTCGGTGTGGACCACGGTCGCCGCGGGGACGCCTGCCTCCCGGCAGACCTCCGCGAGCGCGGCGTCGCGGACGGCGGTGTGCGCGAGCGCGGCGGGTCCCGCCACCCTCGCGATCCGCCGGTGCCCCAGCGCCGCCAGGTAGCGCACGATCTCGCGCACGCTCTCGCCGTCGTCCGACCAGACGGCCGGCAATCCCCCGGCGACGTCCGGCGGCCCGATGGCCACCGAGGGCAGCCCCATTTCCCGCACCGCGCCGACCCGGTCGTCATCGGTCTGCAGGTCCATGAGGAAGACGCCGTCGACCCGCCGCTCGCCCCACCAGCGCCGACAGATCTCGATCTCCTGCTCCTGGTCCGTCACCATCTGGAGCATCAGCGCGTACGCGTGCTCGGCGAGCACCGCCTCCACGCCGCTGATGAACTCCATGAAGAACGGCTCGACCCCCAGCGTCCGTGCTGGCCGCCGGACCACCAGCCCGACCGCCTGCGCACGCCCGCCGGTCAGCGCCCGGGCGGCGCTGTTCGGGCGCCAGCCCAGCTCTTCGGCGATGCTCTTGATCGAGGCACGGGTGACCTCCGACACTCCAGGCTGGTCGTTGAGCGCGTACGAGACCGCCACCTTCGACACACCCGCCCGACGTGCGATGTCCGCCATCGTCGGCCGTTTCACTGCCACCCCAGCTCCATCCTGAACCCTCGACACCCCGACCCTACCGCCAGGACGCGCCGCGGGCGGCAGAGGTCTGCGGGTACGGTCCGGGGGGCCGACCGCGGGCGGGGGCAGTGGTGCATTTCTCGTCCAACAGGCGCGCGGGAAAGTCAGCTGATTGGACTTGGCACGGTCAGCCTCGCGGGCTCTGCGCTCGTCGCGTCCTACGGGTGGACGTCGGGTGACCCCGGGCGAGGTCGTCATGCTCAGCGCCTCCTTCTCCACCCTCACCGGCGCCGTCACGAGCCTGCTCGGGCTGGCCCCCGTCGTGGGCGAGGACGTGGAGTCCCTTCGGCGAGGTCCTCCAGGCGCCCGACCTGGACGACAGAGACGGCAAGCGGCGGGTGGACGCGGTCACCGGGGCGCTCCGCTGTGAGGGTGCGGGCCGCATGCACGGGCGCGGCGACGAACCCGCCCTGCGCGACGTGGACCTGGACGTGCCGGTCGGCACCACCCTCGCGATCGTCGGCGGATCCGGCGCGGGGAAGTCCATACGGCTCAACCTGGTGTTCGGCTTCCCCGCCCCACGGCGGGCCGGGTCCGCCTGGACGGCCAGGACATGGCCGACCTCGACCTGCGGGGTTTCCGCAGGTTCGTCTCCGTCGTCCCCGAGGGGTCCGTCCTCTTCGAGGGGAGCGTCCGGGAGAACATCACGTACGGGATGGAGCGCGTCGACGAGGAGACGCTGCAGTGCGCCCGCGGACGCCCCAGCCGCCGAGTTCGTCGACGCGCTGCCGGACGGCCACGACACCGTGGTCGGTGAGCGCTGCACCCGGCTCTCGGGCGGCCGGCGCCAGCGGCTCGTCATCGCCCGCGCCCTAATCCGCGACCCCCGGGTGTAGGCCACGTCGGCGCTCGACGTCTGCTGCGAGGCGCAGGTCCGGGAGGCGCTCGCGCGTCTCGTCGCCGACCGGACGGTCTGCATCGTGGCGCACCGGTTCTCCACCATCAGGCGGGCGAACGGGATACGAGGCGGGGTGCCCTCCCGCCGGTGAGGACGAGAGGGCACCCTTTCGGTGCGCGGTCAACGGTCAATGGTCAACGGTCAACGGTCGGCGACGCTGCCGCGGACGACGCAGGAGCGCTGGTTCTCCCAGCCCCAGCCGTCGCCGTCGGGGTCGGAGGAGCTGCCGTTGACGCAGTAGGGGTAGCCGTTCGGGGCCGTACCGCCGGTGTTGCCACCGCCGGACCCGGTGTCGGCGGCGCTGCCGCGGACGACGCAGGAGCGCTGGTTCTCCCAGCCCCAGCCGTCGCCGTCGGGGTCGGAGGAGCTGCCGTTGACGCAGTAGGGGTAGCCGTTCGGGGCCGTACCGCCGGTGTTGCCACCACCCTCGTTGCCGCCGCCTCCGAAGATCGTGGCGCGGATGGAGGTGGTGGAGATGCCGTCGGCGCCGTTGAAGAACCGGTTGCCCCAGGCGGTCAGGGAGCCCGCGTCGAAGCCGTGGACCATGTCGAGGTACTCGACGCCACTGCCGTTGCCGCTCCAGGACCAGCCGAGGTAGCCGACGCGCAGCGAGCGGGCGGTCGCCATGATGGCGTTCTCGTCGGGGTTGCCGTCGCTGTGGTTGTCACCGAACTCGCCGACCACGATGGGTAGTTTGTTGGTCACGAAGTGGTTCAGGTAGGCCTGGACCTCGGCGGCCGTGTCGTACACGCCGTACATGTGGATGGAGAAGACGGTGTTGCGGCGGGGGTCGGCGGCGAAGACCGAGGCCGCGTTGGAGCGCATGGTGTTCGACCAGTCCTGACCCCAGTTGGGGGCGTCGACCATGAGTGCGTTCTCGATGCCGGCGTTCCGGAGCTTCACGATCGCGCTCTTGGTCGCGTCGGTCCAGGCGGAGTAACCGCTGTTGCCGTAGGGCTCATTGCCGATGTTGACGACGACGTAGTCCTCCTGGCCCTGGAGGGCGCCCTTGATGCCCACCCAGTAGTCGGCGGCCTGAGCGAGGGACGCGGCGGCGCCGTCCTCCCCGTACCCGGTGGTGTCGTGCACCTCCAGGACGCAGATGACCTTGGCGGCCTTGCAGTCGCCGATGATCGAGGACACCTGCGAGGCGCTCGTCTCCGTCCAGCGGTCGCCGCTGGAGAGCACGACGCGGACGGTGTTGGCGCCCTTGGCAGAGATGTCCGCGATGGCGCCGGTCTCGGTCGGGTACCAGGTGTGCGCGTGGTTGACCCCGCGCATCACGAACTCGGAGCCATTGGCCTCGTAGATCCGGCCGTCGCTGACGTGGATGCCGCCCTCGGCGGCCTGGGCGGCTCCGGCGGTGCCGAAGGCGGGCAGCAGCAGGCCCGCGATGCCGGCGAGGGCGCTGCCGGCAGCCGTGAGCCATGTCCTGCGCGGTGACTTGGTCATGCCTCTCCTTGTGTGGCGTGAGAAGGAGCCCGTTCCACGCAGAAATCGATGGCCAGACAACGTTGTCAGAACTCTCGCCTGGCCCACTGGTCAGCGTGTCGGGGGTGTGCACCATGAGGCACCCGAGGCCGGATCTGTGTCAAGCGTGAAGGACGTTTAGATGACGAAGAGACGAGGTGGTGGCGTCGGTTCAAAAAATCAAGCTGAACGTTCGGGCGTTCGTTTGGACCTGTTCTCGAGTATCGGCCGCTCGTCCACTGAAATGCGATATGTCGAGCTGAACCGCCGGGCGGAAGCCGGAAGCTCGCAGGCCTTCGACGCGGACCACGTCGAGGGGTTTGCCCTCCAGGCAGGTGGACCGGGCCGTCCCTGAGCCGCCTTCGGTCGTCGGCCCGAAGCGGCTGACCCCCGTGCCAACCTGTCTGCCCCGCAGTCACCTGGCCGCACGGACGCCAGCGGATGCTGACCGTTGGTGGTCCGGCACGGGCCGCGCAAAGACGGCCTTGCCGGACACGCGGCCCCAGGTCGGGGAAGGGCCACCGGAAAACGTCCCGGGAAATGGTCCCCCTTGACAGCGCGGATACCCGCAGGCCGAGAAGACGCCTCCGCCAGTGGTGATCCAAACGAATCGCCCAAGTGACCTGCGTCAGAGATTTCTTGGGCAGTCCACTCGTTCCCGGCACTGTGGCCACCGGCGTCAAGACGATTCGCAGCCCTGTGGGCAGCGGGCGCGACCAGTGGTCGATCGAGGCGGAGATCTGCCCCTCCGGCCGCAGGCCGATCTGCCGGGCCGGCCATTCGGCCCGCTCCGTGTCGCCTTCGCGAACGTGCATGAAGAGCGTGTGACAAGCCCGCTGCCTGCGACAGCCCATCGAGTTGGGCGTGATCACCTCGCCCGGAGCCTCGCCCGCGCCGGGCCGGTCGTGAGACGGCTCATGGGAACTCCTCCTCGATCGCTCTCAGCCTGTCCGGCGCCGACCGTTCCCGGCAGAGCCGACGGGGCCGTCGCCGTGGGGCGACCGGCCCCTCACCGCCTGTCCGTCCGGGACGTACGGGCATCCGCGATGGGCCGTTCGGTCCAGGGCCGGGCCGGGGAGTGGAGCCGGGGGCGAGGACAGGACGGGCACGCGGCCCGGTCACTCGGGACAGCAGGGAACGGCTGACGTGACCCATCCGGCCCTTACTGCGACGTTTCTGCTGTGTCAGCGTCTAGGACGACAGGCGTGTCGACGGCCATGGGGTCCAGGAACCCGTGGAATGGCGAGGGCGCGTGCCGTCGGGCGGTTCTGAGGCGGTTCGCGTTCCCGTGACGCGGGACGTCGCACCCTCCGGCCACGCCGGCCCGGCGCCCCGCTTGCCGCCCGCGACCACATACGACGGAGGAAGCATGCGCGAGGACGAGCGCTCTGAAGGCGTACCGCTGACCGACGAGGAGCTCGGTGCGCTCGACGCGCACTGGAGGGCCGCCAACTACCTTTCGGTCGGACAGATCTACCTGATGGACAACCCGCTGCTGCAGAAGCCGCTGGAACCGGCACACATCAAGCCGCGGCTGCTCGGACACTGGGGCACCTCCCCGGGCCTCAACCTCGTGCACACCCACCTCAACCGGGTCATCAAGCGGTACGGCACCGACGTGCTGTGCGTCTGGGGGCCCGGACACGGCGGGCCGGCCGTCCTCGCCAACTCCTGGCTGGAGGGCAGCTACAGCGAGACCTATCCCGATGTGAGCCGCGACGAGGACGGCATGGCCCGGTTGTTCCGGCAGTTCTCCTTCCCCGGCGGGGTGCCGAGCCACGTGGCGCCCGAGACCCCCGGCTCGATCCACGAGGGCGGCGAGTTGGGCTACTCCCTGTCGCACGCGTACGGCGCCGCCCTGGACAACCCGGACCTGCTGGTGGCGTGCGTCATCGGCGACGGTGAGGCGGAGACGGGACCGCTCGCCGCCTCCTGGCACTCCAACAAGTTCCTCGACCCCGTTCACGACGGAGCGGTCCTGCCCATCCTCCACCTCAACGGATACAAGATCGCCAACCCCACCGTGCTCTCCCGCATCCCGGAGGCGGAACTCGACGAGCTGCTCCGCGGGTACGGCCACGACCCCCTGCACGTCACCGGAGACGACCCGCACCAGGTCCACCGGGCCATGGCCGCCGCGATGGACACGGCCCTCGACCGCATCCGGCGCATTCAGGAGCAGGCCCGGACCGGTGCCCCCGTCGGACGGCCGCGCTGGCCGGTGATCGTCCTGCGCACGCCGAAGGGCTGGACCGGACCCGCCACGGTCGACGGCGTCCCGGTCGAGGGCACCTGGCGTGCCCACCAGGTGCCCCTGCCGGGCGTCCGCGACGACGACGGCCACCGGGCCCAACTGGAGGCGTGGCTGCGTTCGTACCGGCCCGAGGAGCTCTTCGACGAGAACGGCCGACCGAGCCCCCAGGTGCTGGAGTGCGTGCCGGAGGGCGTACGGAGGCTGGGTGCGACCCGGCATGCCAACGGCGGCCTGCTCCTGCGGGACCTGCCCCTGCCCCCGCTCGAACGCTTCGCCGTCCCCGTGGACCAGCCCGGCGAGACCCACCACGAGCCGACCGCGGTACTCGGAGACCTACTGGAAGGCGTCATGGCCGCCACCGGCGGGCGCCGCGACTTCCGGCTCGTCGGCCCCGACGAGACCGCCTCCAACCGCCTCCAGGCCGTGTACGGAGCGAGTGGCAAGGCCTGGCAGGAACCGCTGCTGGCCACCGACGAGCACCTCGACCCGCACGGCCGGGTCATGGAGATCCTCTCCGAGCACACCTGCCAGGGCTGGCTGGAGGGCTACCTGCTGACCGGCCGGCACGGGCTGTTCTCCTGCTACGAAGCCTTCGTCCACATCGTCGACTCCATGGTCAACCAGCACATCAAGTGGCTCAAGACCTCCCGTGCCCTGCACTGGCGGGCACCTGTCGCCTCACTCAACTACCTGCTCACCTCCCACGTGTGGCGCCAGGACCACAACGGCTTCTCCCACCAGGACCCCGGCTTCGTCGATCACGTCCTCAACAAGAGCCCCGAGGTCGTCCGCGTCTACCTCCCGCCGGACGCCAACACCCTGCTGACCGTCGCCGACCACGCGCTGCGCAGCCGCGACCAGGTCAACGTGATCGTCGCCGGCAAACAGCCCTGCTTCGACTGGCTCTCCCTCGACGACGCCCGCGCCCACTGCGCCCGCGGCGCCGGTGTGTGGGACTGGGCGGGTACCGAGGACGGGACCCGTGACCCGGACGTCGTCCTGGCCTGCGCCGGTGACGTCCCCACCCAGGAGATCCTCGCGGCGGCCGGCCTCCTGCGGCGCCATCTCCCCCAGCTCGTCGTCCGGGTGGTGAACGTCGTCGACATGACCCGGCTCATGCCCCACGAGGAACACCCGCACGGCATGACCGACCCGGAATACGACGCCCTGTTCACCCGGGACAAGCCGGTGATCTTCGCCTACCACGGGTACCCGTGGCTTGTGCACCGTCTTGCCTACCGCCGCAACGGGCACCAGAACCTGCACGTACGCGGCTACAAGGAGGTGGGCACCACCACGACCCCCTTCGACATGGTCGTGTGCAACGACCTCGACCGCTACCGCCTCGTCATGGACGTGATCGACCGCGTGCCCGGCCTTGCCGTACGAGCCGTGGGCGTGCGCCAGACCATGGCCGACGCCCGCACCCGCCACCACGCCTTCATCCGCGCACACGGCACCGACCTGCCCGAAGTCACCAACTGGAGCTGGAACACCGGACGGCAGTCGGCATGATCCCACCGTCCGTCTCCCGGGCATCTTCAAGGAGAAGGGGGAACGTGCGGCGCAGGCGGGTCGTCTCGTCTGTCGGCCGTCAGCCGGTTGACCACGCCGACGACGCCGTCGACCCGCCAGGCGGCCCGGACCAGAGCCGTCGTGCCGGTCCCCGGTCCGGCGACGCCCTCGATGGTCACGATCCCCTCCCGGACATCGATGTGGAGCCTGCCGGCGTCGTGTGCGGGACCGTGGGAGTACAGGACGCCGGCCACGGCTTCATGGATCTCCGCGTCGGTGCGCAGGAAGACGCGCAGGAGGTCGCGGCGGGTGGTGATGCCGATGAGACGATCCTCCTCGTCCACCACGGGCAGCCGGTCGATGCGGCGGCGTTCCATGATGCGCGCCGCGTCGACGACGCGCTGTTCGGGATGCACGGTGACGGCGGGGCTGGACATCAGGCCGCCGGCCGTCAGGGCCCGTCCTGTGGCGGGGCGCGCGTGCGCGATCCACCGCAGGACCCGCAGCACGCGGCCCCGGCCGGACCCGTTCCGGCCACGCGCCGCCTGCCGCCGGGTCAGGTCGGTCCGGGAGACCACGCCCATCACCTTGTCGTCGTCGTCCACCACCGGCAGGCCGCTGATGTGGTGGGAGGTGAGCAGGCGGGTCAGCTCCCTGAAGGAGGTGTCACATGAAGACCGTACGGATCATCGTCAACTCGCCCTCCTCCCAGGGCGCGATCGGCGGCATCTGCAACCGCCTCCTGCCCTCGCTGACCCTCGGCTGCGGCTCGTGGGGCAGCACATCGGTCTCCGACAACGTCTCGGCCGCCCAGCTGCTCAACATCAAGCGCGTGACGACGCGACAGAACAACCTCCAGTGGTTCAAGGTCCCGCCGAAGATCTACTTCGAACCGCAGGCCGTCCACTACCTGGCCGAGATGCCTGGAGTCCACCGCGTCACCGTCGTCACCGACGCCATCATGACCCGCCTCGGATACGTCGACCGCGTCAGCCGCGTCCTGCAGCAGCGGGAGCGGCCCGTCACCATCCAGGTCATCGACGACGTCGAACCGGAGCCGAGCATCGATTCCGTACAGCGCGGCGCCGCCCTCATGCGCGACTTCCGGCCGGACACCGTCAGCGCCCTCGGCGGCGGGTCACCCGTGGACGCGGCGAAGGTGATGGGGCTGCTGTACGAACAACCGGACATCGACTTCGCCGACATGCGGCAGAAGTTCTCCGACATCCGCAAGCGTGCCTTCCGCTTCCCGGGGCTCGGCAAGCGGGCCCGGCTGGTCTGCGTCCCCACCGCCTCGGGCACCGTCGCCGAGGTCACCCCCTTCGCGGTGATCTCCGACCCGGAGACCGGCAAGAAGTACCCGCTGGCCGACTACGCCCTCACCCCCACCGTCGCGATCGTGGACCCCGTGCTCACCGCCGACGTGCCGGCGACGCTCGCCGCCGACAGCGGCTTCGACGCGCTCACGCACCCCACCGAGGCGTACGTCTCGGTCTACGCCAACGACTTCACGGACGGCCCGGCACTGCACGCCGTCAAGCTGGTCTTCGAGAACCTGGAAGCCGCCGTCGCCGGCCGGGGCGCAACGCGATCCCGCGCCCGGGAAAGGATGCACAACGCGGGGACCATCGCCGGCATGGCCTTCGGCAACGCCTTCCTCGGCATCGTCCACGCCATGTCCCACACTGTGGCCGCCACCTTCCACGTCGCCCATGGGCGGACCAACGCCATATTCCTGCCCCACGTGATCCGCTACAACGGCACGGTTCCCGCCAAACTGACGGGCTGGCCCAAGTGCGAGAGCTATCGGGCGCCCGAGCGCTTCCAGGACATCGGCCGTGCTCTGGGGCTGCCGGCCTCGACCGCCGCCGAAGGCGTCGCCTCGTACGCCGCCGCCGTGGAACGCCTGCGCGACGCCGTCGGATTCGAGCCGTCCTTCGGCGCCCTGGGCATCGACGAGACAGCCTTCATCACTGCTCTCCCCGAGCAGGCGCTGAACGCCTGCGAAGACCAGTGCGCGCCCGCCAACCCGCGCATGCCGATGCTCGACGACATGGAGGACATCATGCGAACCGCCCACCACGCCGGACCCCGGCCACTGCCCTTGAGCTGACGCTCCGGGTCACCCGCCCGGCCGATAGGCTGTCACAGTAAGGGCGGGTGATCGACGGAGGAGGCCCAGTGGGCGCGGAGGAGCCGCTGTCGCGGATGCCCCAGATGCGGCTCGACGAGCTGCTGGAGGAACTCCAGGCGCGCATCAACGCCGCCCGCGGCACCCGGGACCGGGTACACAGTCTGCTGGAGGCGGTCGTCTCGGTAGGCCGCGAGCTGGACCTCTCGCAGGTGCTTCGGCGCATCGTGGAAGCCGCCGCGCTGCTCGTCGACGCCCAGTACGCGGCGCTCGGAGTGATCGGGCCCGACGGCCGGACCCTGTCGCAGTTCCTCACCGTCGGCCTGACCGAGAAGGAGATCGCCGGAATCGGGCCCCTGCCGGCCGGGCACGGCATCCTGGGCGAACTCATCCGCAAACCCGAACCGCTGCGCCTGACGGACCTCGGCGCCCACGAGGCGTCCTACGGATTCCCGGCCCACCACCCGCCCATGCGGACCTTCCTGGGAGTGCCCATCCGGGTGCGCGACGAGGTCTTCGGCAACCTCTACCTGACCGACAAGCACGGCGGCATGGACTTCGACGCCGAGGACGAGTCGGTCATCTCCACGCTGTCCGTAGCCGCCGGTGTCGCCATCGACAACGCGCGCCTGTACGAGGCGTCGCAACGGCAGCAGCGTTGGCTCCGGGCAAGCGCGGAGATCACCAACAGCCTCCTCTCCGGCAGCCCGCGGCTGGCGGTGCTCGAGCTCATCGCCCGCCGCGCCCGGGAGATCACCGGGGCCGCGCTCGCCGACGTCTCCGTGCCCGTCGCCGGAACGGACGACCTCGTCGTCGAATTGGCCGTCGGCGCGGACGACACCACCCGCAACGGCCTGGTGGTCCCGGTCGAAGGCACCCTGTCCGGAGCCGCCCACACCTCCGGCGCGCCCGTGACCACCGTCGGCCTCGCAGAGGACCACCGCTACACCGCCGGGCCCCGCCGCTTCGACGGACTGGGCCCGGCGGTCGCCGCCCCGCTGGGCACCGCAGCCAAGGACACCCGCGGAGTCCTCCTGCTGGCCAGGCACCAAGGAGACCCGGTGTTCACCGAGGCGGAGCTGGAGCCGCTGCTGGCCTTCGCCGGACAGGCCGCGCTCGCCCTCGAGCTGGCGGAGCGCCGCGACGACGCCGAACAGCTGGCCATTCTCGAGGACCGTGACCGCATCGCCCGTGACCTCCACGACCTCGCCATCCAGCGGCTGTTCGCGACCGGCATGACCCTGCAGAGCGCCGCGCGCCTCGTCCAGCACGAGGGGGCCGCCGAACGCGTCGCGCGCGCTGTCGGCGACCTCGACGAGACCATCAAGATCATCCGATCCGCGATCTTCGGCCTGCGCGCCCGAGAAGAGGACACGGGGCCGAGCCTACGCGCACGGGTCGCCCGTACCGTGGGCGAGACGGCGACCACGCTCGGGTTTCCGCCCCACCTGAGCATGGAGGGCCTACTCGACACGGACGTCCCCCCGCAGGTGGCCGATCACATCATGGCGGCCCTCACCGAGACGCTGAGCAACGCGGCCCGGCACGCGCACGCCACCAGGGTCGAGGTCGCCCTGCGGGCCACCTCCGACGAGGTCGTCCTCACCGTAACGGACAACGGCAGAGGGATCCCTGCCGACGGCAGGCGCAGTGGACTGGCCAACCTGCGGGAACGGGCCCACGGCGTCAGCGGCACCCTGACGATCGACCGCCCGGACGAGGGCGGTAGCCGCCTCGTGTGGCGTGCCCCGCTCGTCATCGGTCCCGCTGAGTGACCGCAGGTTCCTCGGCCGGGGCCCATCCGATCCCTCCGGGTGAACCGGGGCCGGTGGCACCTCTGCGGGCCTCCTGCCGTTCCGGGGGTGCCGTGCGGCGGTTCCCGCAGCCCCGGTGGGGGAGTGTGCCGCGGCGGGCCTCGGTTGTCGGTGTGACCGGCAGGCCCTACACGGTGAGCCGCAAACCCGTCACCAGGTCCGGCCGAATACGCAACGCCGCATGCGCGGAGGGGTGTTGCGCCCATGGGCGCAGACGGGCGGCGAAACGCGCGACTTCGCTCTCGTCGGTGACCCGGCAGGCGTATCCGGTGACGACCACGCTCCAGCCGAGGTGCGTCTCGGGGTCGATGACGTCAGCCTCGTACGCCACCACGACACCCGCGGCCTGGGTGGGCGTCACGATGGAGGCGAGTGTCGCGCCGTCGTGCAACTGGACGATGATGTCCTCACCGTCCATGAGGTGGTTGACCGGGCGGATGGCCGGCAGGGCCTGCTGGGTGAAGACGATGCGCCCGAGCGAGATGGTGCCGAGCAGCCGCAGGGCCTCGGCACGGCCGAGCTGTCCCATGCGCCGGGGCGCCACCGCCTCACGGTGGTCGTCCACCGTGGTACGCGTGGCTTCGTCCTTCATCGTGCTCACCTTCTGCTGCGGCTCGGCCCCGAACAGCTTCGCCACCTCCGGCCAGCGTCTCCCCTCGCACACTCGCTCGGTAGGGCCGAACGGACCTTCTCGACCGTGCCGGTTGCCGGTGGTGCCGAAGGCGGATCTCCGCGACGGGTCAAGCGAAGGAGCAGGGCACGGCACGGTCCACGCCCAGGGTGCGGATGACGCGAGCGGGGAGTCGCTGGATGTGGCAGAGGCGCAGACGTACACCGGCCGCTACGCACCGGCGGTGCATGCGCAGGAACAGCGCCACGCCGGAACTGTCGCAGAAGGTGACGTCTGCCAGGTCCAGCAGCAGCTCACCGTCGGTCTGCCGCGCCAGGCGGGTCAGTTCCGCCTCGATGTGCGCAGCGGTGTGCAGGTCCAGCTCCCCGGCCACGGCGACTGCCGTCGTGCTGTGGTCCAGCTGGTCCGTGGTCAGGCTGATCGGGGGCGTCGTCATGGTGGCTGCCCTACTTTCTTGATCCAGGCGGTGTCCCGGGCCCTGAGAGACCCGGCCGTGCCGGCGCCGGAAGTCCATCAGAGCGCGAGCCCGGACAGCAGGTCCGGCGGGCCCGTACTCGGAGGGCCGAACGTCCCTCGTCGCGAGGCCCCGCACAGCGGGAGCACGTGGCCGGACGGTGAAGAGCGCGACGGGCGCCGTTCACCCGACCCGTGATCGTCGGCCGCAGGAGGTGGAGTGGGAATTCGGCGCATCGGGTACGCGCGTTGCCCGGGGGCCCTGGCCAGGTACGAGGGCCGTCCGGCCCTGGGCGATGGTCCCGCTCGCGCGGCAGAATGCAGGAAGCCCCAGAGGCGGAGAACTCGGCGAACACGGAGTGTGTGATGACGGACAGCAGCGGCGGCCTCACCGAGAAGGAGCCGATCAGGGTCTTCCTTCTCGACGACCACGAGGTGGTGCGTCGCGGTGTGCACGACCTCCTGGACGCCGAGCCCGATCTGACGGTGGTCGGTGAGGCGGGCACGGTGGAGCAGGCGCTGGTACGGGTGCCCGCCCTGCGCCCGCAGGTCGCCGTTCTCGACGTGCGGCTGCCGGACGGGGACGGAGTCAGCGTGTGCCGGGAGCTGCGCTCCCGTATGCCCGACCTGGCCTGTCTGATGCTGACGTCGTTCGACGACGAGGAGGCGCTGCTCGACGCGATCATGGCCGGCGCGTCCGGCTACGTCCTCAAGCAGATCACGGGCACCGACCTGGTCACCGCCGTGCGTACGGTGGCCTCCGGTCAGTCCATGCTGGACCCCGGTGCCACGGCACGGGTGATGGCCCGGCTTCGTGGCGGAGCGCCCCGTGAGGAGCAGCCGCAGGGCCTGCCCGGCCTGACGGACCGGGAGCGCGAGATCCTCGCCCTGGTCGGGGAAGGACTGACCAACCGGGAGATCGGCAAGAGGCTGTACCTGGCGGAGAAGACGGTCAAGAACAACATCTCCCGGCTGCTGGCCAAGCTGGGCGTGGAACGCCGGGTGCAGGCCGCCGTCATCGCCACCCAGGCACTGGCTGCCCGTGCGGGCCAGGGTGGTCCGGTCGAACGGGAAGGCCGCCCCCGAGGGTGAGGCCGGAAGCCCACGCGGATGTGAACCGGTGAGACAACTGCTGCTCGGTGCTCCGCCGGAGCTGAGCAGGGGCGACGGTCGGCCTGTCCCGTGGCACGAAAAGCGCGCGGGGGCCCGGCGACAGACTGCCGGGCCCCTGCGCGCTTCGCCCCCCCCGGCCACGTCTGGACGGCCCCTTGCCGTGCATGTCTCTCCGACCCGGTCTCTCCGATCCGGATACGGAAGTCACCCGCCGCGTGTCTCCATGACAGGTGGTCGAGGGCGATCGACAAGGGGGTGGGACTCGGCGCCGGTCTCGGTCCAACCCGTCCGGCACGTGTTCCTCACCGTGCGGTCGCTGCTCCGGCGGTCCTGGTGGGTGCCGCTACCGGGGCGGGGACCGGCCGTGCAACCAGTCCCCGCCAGGAGGAGGCCGTCAGTCGTGCGGCACGACGGCGACGGGGCAGGGGGCATGGTGCAGGGCGGCGTGGGCGACCGACCCGATGCGGGTGCCGACGGACGTGCGGCGCGTTCGTCGGCCGACCACGAGCAACTGCGCGTCCGACACGCGGGACAGCAGTACCTGTCCCGCGCTGCCGATCTCGACGTGCGCGGTCACCGGGACGTCGGGGAACCGCGCTCGCCACGGGGCGAGTGCCTCCGCCAGGGTCTTCTTCTCGAACGGCTCCAGCCCGTCGGCCTCCTCCGCGAGGAGCATCGAGCCGGGGCTGTGGGCGAGGACCGGCGGCAGGCTCCATGCCCGTACCGCCCGCAGGGCCGCGCCGCGTGCGGCCGCCTCCTCGAAGGCGAAGCCGAGCACCGCGTCGCTGTCCTCCGGCGTGCCCTGCTGGCCCACGACGATCTCGCCGCCCTCTTCCCGGGGTGTCTGCCCGTCGCGGGCGCGCACGGACACCACGGGTCGTTCCGCCGCGGCGATCACCTGCTGACCGTAGGAGCCGAGGAGGAACCCGACGAACGCCCCGTGCCCCCGCGAACCCAGCACCAGCATGTCGGCCGCTCCGGCCTCCTTGAGGAGCGCGGCGACCGCGGTGTCCTGGACCACCTCGGCGGTGACCGTGAGGGCCGGGTGGCGGCCGGCTACGCGAGTCTCGGCCTCGCGGAGCACGGCGCGGGCGGACGTGGCCTGCGTCTCCCTGTCCTGGACGACGGGGACGTCGAGGGGCTGCCAGAGCCACGCGTGCACGATGCGCAGGGGCACCCCGCGCAGTTCGGCTTCGCGTGCCGCCCAGTCCGCCGCTGCGAGGCTCTCCGCGGAGCCGTCCACTCCTACGGTGATGGCGCTGGTCATGAAGGTGCCTCCATGCGGTTCGACGGGCACGGCCGCTTCGGCCGTGCGTCCTGTCCTCAGCCTCCGTCAGGAGGCGGTGGTCCGCCGAGGGCCCATTGGCCCTGTCTGTCGGCCATCCGGTCACGGCGACGTGGCCGTCCGGCCGGTGCAGTGCGGTCGCGGGGCCTGACGGCCCACAGCAGGGACCTCCGGCCCCCTGCGCGCACCGTCCAGGCCGATCACTGTGGAGGTGCAGGCCCGCCCAGCGCCCCGGAGTGCCGGACGGCGATCGGACCCCCGAAACCAGCCCGCGCACGCCGCGTCCGGCCCGCCCGGCCGCCAGACCCACGGAGTCTCCATGTCCCGCACCGTCACCGCCGGCCTCGACGGATCCCCGGAAAGCCTCGCCGCCACGCAGTGGGCCGCCCAGGAGGCACTGCGTCGTGCCGTGCCGCTGCGGCTGCTCCGCGCCTGGGACATCGACGAGGACCCCCGTACACGTGTGGTCGACCCGGCGACGGCACGTGAATGGGGCGCGCGCACGCTCGCCATCGCCGAAAGACGCCTGCGGCGCCGCCACCCGGGCCTGGACGTCGAGACGAAGTGGGTCGCCGGGGACCCGGTGGAGGAGCTGTGCAGTGCCGCCGAGGACGCGGAACTGCTGGTGCTCGGCTCCCGTGGTCTGGGAGGCCTGGCCGGATTCCTCGCAGGGTCGGTCTCCCTGGCGGTGCTCGCCCGCACAACGCGACCTGTCGTCCTCGTCCGCCCGCACGACCCGCTGGAGCCCCACGAGGAACGTACGGGGGAGGTGGTCATGGGTCTGGACGTGTCCGCCGCGGCCGACGAGCTGCTCTCCTTCGGCTTCGCCGCCGCAGACCGGTACGGCTGCGGACTGCGCGTGGTGCACCGGTGGGCGGTTCCGGCACTCTACGGACCCGACATGGTCGGCGCACTGCCCCTGCTCATGACGGAGGTCGCCGCGGACGCTCGGCGAGCGCTCGACGAGGCGCTGGCCCCCTGGACCGAGAAGTTCCCGGACGTGGCGGTGGTCCGCGACTGCCGCCAGGGCCGGCCGGCGCAGGACCTGACGGAGCTGTCGCGCGACGCCCGGCTCGTCGTCGTCGGCCGCAGGGTCCGCCGGGCACGGCTCGGCACCCACATCGGGGCCGTCACCCACGCTGTCCTGCACCACTGCCTGGCGCCGGTCGCGGTCGTACCGCACGACTGAACGGACCCGACCGGTCCTGCACCACTGCCTGGCGCCCGTCGCGGTCGTCCCGCACGACTGAACGGACCCGACCGCAGAGCGGCGCGCACCGATGGGGCCGGCCCGGCATCGGCCCCGGACGGTTCGGGCAGCCGCGCCGCCCGAGCGGCAGCCTCGTCCTCCCGGCGACGACTCCGCGCGGCCCGCGGGGGAGGGCGCAAGGTTGCTCGCACCGCCGGGACCACTGCCCCTGCCGACCCGCAACGACGAGGCCGGTCGGCGGCTTCGCGCAACCCTCTCGGCCCTCGGCCGACGGCAGGCGGCCGACGAACATCGAAGGTGAGGCCGAGCCGCCTCGCCCGCCTCGCAGGCCGCCGCCCCTTGGAGATGACGACATGACCGTGACCGAGCAGCCCCCCGCCGGCACCAGCCCCGCCGACGCGCCGTGGCGCGGCTTCACCGGCGAGGAGTGGATGCGGGAGATCGACGTGCGTTCTTTCATCCAGGACAACTACACCCCCTACGAGGGCGAATCCGCGTTCCTGGCCGGGCCCACGGACCGGACGCTCGCCGTGTGGAAAGCCGTCGCCGCACTCTTCCCCGAAGAGCGCCGCAAGGGCATCCTCGACGTCGACACGGCGACGCCCTCCACGATCACGTCCCACGCTCCCGGCTACATCGACCGCGACCGGGAGCTGATCGTCGGACTGCAGACCGACGCCCCGCTGAAGCGGGCCATCATGCCCAACGGCGGACTGCGCATGGTCGAGAACGGGCTGCGCGCCTACGGCTTCGAACCGGACCCCTTCGTCACCACGGTCTTCGGCACCTACCGCAAGACCCACAACGACGGCGTCTTCGACGCCTACACCCCCGAGATGCTGCGCGCCCGCAAGGCCGGCATCATCACCGGCCTGCCCGACGCCTACGGACGCGGCCGGATCATCGGCGACTACCGCCGCGTCGCGCTGTACGGAACCAGCCGGCTGGTCGAAGCCAAGCGCGCCGAGCGGTCGCGCCTCGACCACATCCCGTCCGCGGCCGACGTCATCCGCGACCGCGAGGAGCTGGCGGAGCAGATCAGGGCGCTGGGCGAGCTGGAGCGCATGGCCGCCTCCTACGGCTGCGACGTCTCCCGGCCCGCCGCCACCGCGCAGGAGGCCGTGCAGTGGCTGTACCTGGGCTTCCTGGCCGCGGTGAAGGAGCAGAACGGCGCGGCGATGTCCCTCGGCCGCACCTCCACCTTCCTGGACGTCTACCTCCAGCGTGACGTCGACGAGGGGCGCATCGACGAGAGCCGCGCCCAGGAGCTCGTCGACGACTTCGTGATCAAACTGCGGATCGTGCGGTTCCTGCGCACGCCGGAGTACGACGCGCTCTTCTCCGGCGACCCCACCTGGGTCACCGAGTCCATCGGCGGCGTCGGAGAGGACGGCCGTCCCCTGGTCACGCGCACCTCCTTCCGCTTCCTGCAGACTCTCTACAACCTCGGACCCGCCCCGGAGCCCAACCTGACCGTGCTCTGGTCCCGTCGACTGCCCGAGGGGTTCAAGCGGTTCTGCGCCCAGGTCTCCATCGACACGAGCTCGATCCAGTACGAGTCCGACGACCTGCTCCGCCCTCGCACGGGTGACGACTCGGCGATCGCCTGCTGCGTCTCCGCGATGGCGGTGGGCAAGCAGATGCAGTTCTTCGGCGCGCGCGTCAACCTGGCCAAGGCCCTCCTGTACGCGATCAACGGCGGCCGCGACGAGATGACCGGCGAACAGATCGCCCCCGCGACCACCCCGCTGACCGGCGAGTGCCTCGACTACGCCGAGGTGGCCGCCGCGTACGACCGCATGCTGGACTGGCTCGCGGCGACCTACGTCAACGCGCTCAACGTGATCCACTACATGCACGACAAATACGCCTACGAGCGCGTCGAGATGGCTCTGCACGACCACCCGGTCCACCGCACGATGGCGTGCGGAGTCGCGGGTCTCTCCGTGGCGGCCGACAGCCTCTCGGCCATCAAGCACGCTCGTGTGAAGGCCCTCCGGGACCACACGGGGCTCGTCGTCGACTACCAGGTCGAAGGCGACTACCCGGCCTACGGCAACGACGACGACCGGGCGGACGGCATCGCCGTCGACCTGGTGCGCTCCTTCATGGCCAAGGTGCGGCGCCACCCCACCTACCGGGGCGCCGAACACACGCAGTCGGTTCTCACCATCACCTCCAACGTCGTGTACGGCAGGCACACCGGCAACACGCCCGACGGCCGGCGCGCCGGAGCACCGTTCGCCCCGGGCGCGAACCCGATGAACGGCCGCGACCACCATGGCATGGCGGCGTCGGCGCTGTCGGTCGCGAAGATCCCGTACGACCAGGCCCGCGACGGCATCTCCCTCACCTCGACCATCACCCCGGAGGGCCTGGGGCACGAGCCGGCCGAACGCGCGGGACACCTCGTCGGAATCCTCGACGCCTACACCGCCGAAGGCGGCTTCCACATGAACGTCAACGTCCTCGACCGCGCCACGCTGGAGGACGCCATGGAACACCCGGACGACTACCCGGAGCTGACCATCCGCGTCTCCGGCTACGCCGTCAACTTCGTCCGGCTCACCCGCGAACAGCAGCTGGACGTCATCAGCCGCACCTTCCACGGCGCACGATGACCACCGGCCGCATCCACTCCTGGGACCTGTCCACCGGCGTGGACGGGCCCGGGACCCGTTTCGTCCTCTTCCTCAGCGGCTGCCCGCTGCGCTGCCTGTACTGCGCCAACCCCGACACCTGGCACATGCGCGACGGGGAGCATGCCACCGTGGACGACGTGCTGGCCCGCATCGAGCGGTACCGGCGGTTCACCGACCTGGCCGGCGGGGGAGTGACCCTCACCGGAGGCGAGCCCCTGTTCCAGCCCGCCTTCACGGCCGAGGTCCTGCGGCGATGCAAAGGGCTCGGCCTGCACACCGCCCTGGACACCTCCGGCGCCCTGGGCGCTCGGGCCGACGACTCCCTCCTGGCCGACACCGATCTCGTCCTGCTCGACATCAAGTCCTTCGACGCCGGCGTCTACCGCCGTCTGACCGGCGGGCGCCTCGCGCCCACCCTCGGCTTCGCCGCCCGGCTGAACCGTCTGGGCGTACCGGCCTGGATCCGCTACGTCCTCGTCCCCGGCTGGACCGACGACGAGGAAGCCATCGACGGCCTCGCCCGCTTCCTCGTGGATATGGACAACGTCGAGCGCGTCGACGTCCTGCCCTTCCAACAGCTCGGTGCCGTCAAGTACGACGCGCTCGGCATCCCCTTCCCCCTCCGCGACCGTCCCGTCCCCGACGCCGCACTGGTCGAGCGCGTGCGTGAGCAGTTCCGAGCGCACGGCCTGAGGGCACAATGAACCGGCCGACCGGACCGTTCTGCCCCACGCCTCGTGTCCTGCGGCGGTGGTTCCTCGGGCCACGTGACACGAGGGCGACGGCCCGGAGCAGTCCGGAAGGCGGCTCAGGGCGCCTCACACGGGCGGTGGAAGGCGTGGTGGACGTGCGCTGCGAGCTCGTGGCGCCCGGGGCTCACGGCGAGGGTGTGCCATGGCCGGGAGACTTACTTCTCCTTGCCGGTGGGACGCACGACGACCACGGGGCAAGCGGCATGCTGAGCACAACGCTGACTCACTGATCCCAGCATCGCGCGGGCGAAGCCTCCCCGGCCCCTGCTGCCCACGACGAGCAGTTCGGCTCCCTCGGAAGCCCTCACCAGCACTTCCGAGGGGTCGCCCCGGACCAGCATCTCCCTCACTTCGACGGGCTTGTCCTCGCCGAAGACGGTCCGGATCTCCTCGGCGAAGCCTCGGCGGGCCTGCTCCAGGTCGAAGCCGGGTTCCGTCGCCGGTCCCGCCCAACCGGACTCCGAGGGCGTGTCCCACGCGCAGACGGCTTCGACCATGCCGCCGATGAGCCGGGCCTGCCCGGCCGCCCAGCGCAGTGCTGCCTGTGACGACGCCGAACCGTCGACCCCGACAACGACGCGCGGAACCGAATCACTGCTGTTCATAGCCGCCTCACCTCTCACCGGGCCTGATGCTCCTCCACGGTGCGCGCCTCCGGCGAACCACGCCAAGCCGGGATGCTCCGTCCGGTCTGCTCGTCCGTCCCGTTCCCGCCCGATGCCCGCCGCCCACGCGTCGATCTCGGTCCCGTCCCGATAGTCGCCGTCACGGCATCCCATCAGGCGGAAGGCCACGGCAGCCTTCCGGTCCAGCTGCCCGCGCCGGATGATGCCGGAGTAGCGCCGGTGCTCGCGGGGGCGGCGGTCTCCCCGTCGGTGTCCCTGTCTCCTGCCACTCGCCGCCGCTCCGCCGTGCTTCGGTCCGCGGCCGTCGAGGCCCCACCCCGGGCGGAGGGCCCGTGCGCGTCTCCTGAGAGGGCCCACTGGTCCCGGGCCGGGCCTTCCGGCCCCTGCTGTCCTCTGCCTTCGTCGGTCAGTGTGGAGGGAGAAGGACTCGTCCTCATCGGGAGGAGCGCATCATGTCCCGAGCCGTCACCGTCGGAATCGACGGTTCGCGAGAAGGCCTGGCGGCCGCGGAATGGGCCGCTGACGAAGCCCTGATCCGCGACCGGCTGTTGCGCCTGGTCCACGTGTCGAGTGACGACGGCGACGTCGGCACACGCTACGCGGCCCCCGAAGCACACAGCCGACGGGCCGAGGACCTGCTTCACGCCGCCGCGCAGCACGTCCGCAGCACCCGGCCGGACGTACGGATGGAGACGGCGCACGTTCGCGGAGACCCCGTCGATGCTCTGACCTCCGCGGGAGACGCCGCGGAGCTTCTCGTCCTCGGCTCCCGTGGCCTCGGTGGCGTGACGGGGTTCATCGCCGGCTCCGTTTCCCTGGCGGTCCTGGGGCGCGTGAGTCACCCGGTCGTTCTCGTCCGGGTGCAGGAGCCGGAGGAGAGGGAGCCGGCCCGCGCGGTAGGCGACGTCGTCCTCGGGCTGGACCTGCCGCGGGCTGCCGACGACGCGCTGGCCTTCGCCTTCGGTTGTGCCGACCTTCACGGCTGTGGTCTGCGCGTCGTGCACAGTTGGTCCCTTCCGCCGGTCTACGGAACTGACACCGCCGGCGTCCTGCCGGTGCTCATGAAAGAGGTCGCGGCCGAACGCCAGAGGGAACTCGAAGCGGCGCTGGCCCCCTGGGTCG
Source organism: Streptomyces sp. NPDC003327 (assembly GCF_053589515.1). Taxonomy (NCBI): domain Bacteria; kingdom Bacillati; phylum Actinomycetota; class Actinomycetes; order Kitasatosporales; family Streptomycetaceae; genus Streptomyces; species Streptomyces sp. NPDC003327. The sequence continues at coordinate 182,314 of NZ_JBSFSA010000004.1, forward strand.
CGAAGTACCCCGACATCCCCGTCGGTCGCCGATGCCTTCAGGGGCGTCCGGCGCAGGACCTGGTGGATGCGGCCCGAGAGGCCCGTCTGATCGTCGTCGGTCTCCGGCACCGCGGCTCCCCGGTGGGAGCACACGTCGGCCCGGTGATCCATGCCGTACTGCACCACGCGGGGGCGCCCGTGGCGGTCGTCCCGCACGACTGACGGCAGAGGCGAAGCAATCGGGCCCTCAGAGGGAACTCGGCCGGCTACGAGAGAGGAGCGTGGCGCGATGGATCGGAAGTACGTGTACGACTTCGCCGAGGGCAGCCGGGACATGGCGGACCTTCTCGGCGGCAAGGGTGCCAATCTCGCCGAGATGGCCCGCATGGGCCTTCCCGTACCACCCGGCTTCACCATCACCACAGAGGCGTGCCGCTTCTTTCTCCGGACCGGGGAGCCGCCGCAGGAGTTGGAGCGCCAGGTGGGCGAGCGCCTGGCCGCCATCGAAGGCGCGGCGGGGAGACGACTCGGCCGGGTGGACGATCCCTTGCTGCTCTCCGTCCGCTCCGGAGCCCGGTTCTCCATGCCGGGCATGATGGAGACCATCCTCGACATCGGCCTCAACGACCTGTCGGTCCTCGGGTTGGGCAAGACACCCGAGAGGGAACGGTTCGCCTGGGACTCCTACCGCCGCCTCGTGCAGATGTTCGGCAGCACGGTCATGGGTGTCGACAGCGAGCGTTTCGAGAAGGTCCTCGCCGGGATCAAGGAACAGCACCACCTCGCCGACGACACCCGGCTCGACACCTGCGACCTGATCCGGCTGGTCGAGACGTACAAGGATCTGATCCTGGAGGAAACAGGCGAAGAGTTCCCCCAGGACCCGGCCGAGCAGCTCCGTCGGGCCGTCCTGGCCGTCTTCACCTCGTGGAACGGTGAACGGGCGCGGATCTACCGGCGTCGCGAGCACATCCCCCACGACCTGGGCACCGCCGTCAACATCCAGACCATGGTCTTCGGCAACCTCGGTCCCGACTCGGGAAGCGGCGTCGCCTTCACCCGTGACCCGGCGACCGGACAGCCCGGCATCTACGGCGACTACCTGCCCAACGCCCAGGGCGAGGACGTCGTCGCCGGCATCCGCAACACCGTGCCCCTGCAGGATCTGGAGGACCTCGATCCGGCGTCCTTCGCCCGTCTGCGTGACTGCATGCAGCGGTTGGAGGCGCACTACCGCGACCTGTGCGACATCGAGTTCACCATCGAACGCGGCACCCTGTGGATGCTGCAGACTCGCGTCGGCAAGCGCACTTCTCAGGCCGCCTTCGCCATCGCCGGACAGCTGGTCGACGAGGGGTTGATCTCTCCGAGGGAGGCGCTGGCCCGGGTCGACGGCGAAGGGCTGGCGCGCCTGATGTTCCCCCGGTTCGACGACTCAAACACCCGTCAGGTGCTGGCCCGCGGCATCCCCGCCTCTCCCGGCGCCGCCGTCGGAGCGGTCGTGTTCGACTCCGCCGAAGCGGTCCGCCGGGCCGCCGACGGGGAGAAGGTCGTGCTCGTACGCCAGGAGACGACCCCGGACGACCTGCCCGGGATGATCGCGGCCGAAGCCGTGCTCACCAGCCGCGGAGGAAAGACCAGCCACGCGGCCGTCGTCGCCCGGGGCATGGGCAAGGTCTGCGTGTGCGGGGCCGAGGAGCTCACGGTCGACCCCCGGCAGCGGCTCTTCTCCACGTCCTCCGTCACGGTGCGCGAAGGGACCGTCGTATCCGTCGACGGGTCCGAGGGCCTGGTGTTCCTGGGCGCCGCGCCCCTCGTCGACTCGCCTGTGATGCGCTACTTCGAGGACGGCGGGCAGTCGCCGACCGAGTCCGCCACCCAGGTCGTCCGCGATGTGCACCGGCTCATGGGACAGGCGGACGAAGCCCGGCGCATGGAGGTGCGCGCCAATGCCGACACGCCGGAGGACGCCGCCCGCGCCCGGCGGTTCGGCGCTCAGGGGATCGGTCTGTGCCGCACCGAGCACATGTTCCTCGGTGACCGCCGCCCCCTGGTCGAAGCGATGATCCTGGCGCAGGACGACACGGAGAGGGAAGCGGCCCTGAACGCCCTCCTCCCCCTGCAGCGCGAGGACTTCATCGGCATCCTCGAAGCGATGGACGGGCTGCCCGTGACCATCCGGTTGCTGGATCCGCCCCTTCACGAGTTCCTGCCCGACCTGACGGAGCTGTCGGTACGTGTCGCCCGGGACGACGCGCTGGGACGGCGGCCGGCCCCCCGCGACACCGAACTCTTGGCGGCCGTCACCCGGATGCACGAGGCGAACCCCATGCTTGGCCTGCGCGGCGTACGGCTCGGCCTGATCGTGCCCGGACTCGTCGCCATGCAGGTGCGAGCCGTCGCCGAGGCCGTCGTGGCACGGAAGCGGGCGGGTGGCGACCCCCGGGCCGAGATCATGGTGCCGCTGGTCGACGCCGTGGAGGAACTCCGACTCGTACGGGCGGAGGTCGACCGCGTACTGGAGCGGGTATCCGCCGGCACCGGTGTCCCTGTGGACTGCCCGGTCGGAACGATGATCGAGCTTCCCCGGGCCGCCCTCACCGCGGGCCGGATCGCGCAGGACGCACAGTTCTTCTCCTTCGGCACGAACGACCTCACCCAGACGACCTGGGGGTTCTCCCGAGACGACGTCGAGGCGGCGTTCTTCTCCGCCTACCTCGACAAGGGCATCTTCCAGACCTCCCCGTTCGAGACGATCGACCGCGAGGGCGTGGGGCGCCTCGTCGAGATCGCCGTCGCGGAAGGCCGGGCCACCCGGCCGCGCCTGAAGATCGGAGTCTGCGGAGAGCACGGGGGAGACCCGGATTCCGTCCACTTCTTCCACGGCGCCGGCCTGGACTACGTGTCGTGCTCGCCCTTCCGCGTGCCCGTCGCCCGCCTCGAGGCCGGACGCGCGGCCCTCCACGACACGGAGTCCCAGGCGAGCAGGTGAACCGACTCCTGGTGCGAAGCCGCTGATCCGTGCCTAGCGTGGAGTGCCAGGGGCCCCGGCACCGGTACGGGCCTTCGCGGCGTGCCAACCGCCGACCGCCTCCGACAGGAAAGCGAGCCGTCATGTCCGACCGACCGCAGACCGGTACGGGACCGTCCGGACCGCGGGCCAGGGGCGACGTGGGCAGACGAGTGGCGGCGCGCCGCGAGCAGCTGGGACTGTCCCAGGAGGACCTCGCCCTGCGCACCGGTGCGGCACCCGAGTACATCCGGTACCTGGAGACCCACCCCGCCACGCATGGCGTCGGTCTGCTGCTCCGCCTCGCCGACGCCCTCGAAACGAGCGTCGAGGAACTCACCGGCGGCAACGTCGACCTTCCTCCCGGCGTCGGCCAGGCCGCGTATCACCCGAAGCTCCTGGAGCTCGATCGGCCGGAGTGCTGGGAGCTGCTGGGCAGCCACGGCGTGGGGCGCATCGCCGTGACCACCGAGGCAAGGCCGGCGATCGTCCCCGTCAACTACCTGGCCCTCGGGGAGGAGGTCGCCTTCAGGACCTCGCCGGACGCCACACCGGCGAGAGCCGCCGGACACGTGGTCGCCTTCGAGGTGGACCGCATCGACGACGCGTTCAGCCGCGGGTGGAGTGTCCTCGTCGTGGGCGAGGCGCACAAGGTCACCGCACCCGGCGCCGTACGGAGGCTGGAGACGCACAGCCGCAGCGCGCCGTGGGCCGGCGGCATGCGGGACCTCTGGATCGCCGTGACACCCGATCGGGTGACCGGGCGCCGGATCGTCGTAGGGGAGCAGTGACGTGCCGGGCCGCGCACCTCAGGTTGACGACCAGGACCTCCGAAACGGACCTGCGAGGGGTCGTCTCAGGTGTACGAGCGGGCATCGGAGCCACCTCCGAGAAGTGCGGTCACGGACGGTGGGTCCGCCGGAACCGGGACACCGGCCCAACGGCTGAAGGTCCGTACCGTGCGGTCACCTCTTCAGTGTCGCCGTTCCGGGAGCTGCCGGGCAGGGGCCGAGTGGTCACGGCCGGGGCCGAGAGGCCCTGGCACGGGGTTGTTCGGCTCGGTGCCGGGGAAATCGCAGCGCGTCGCCACCTCCCGTCAGCCACTCCGTCAGTGCGGAACCTCGGGACCATGCAGCTCGACCCGGATGTCCACGACGCCCTCGACCGCACGGATCGCCCTCGCCAGAAGGGGAACCAGCGCGCGGTCCCGTAGTTGGCCACCCAAGGTCACCACACCGTCCGTGACCGCGACGCGCACCCCGGCCGTGGCCGGCAGGTCCGGCAGGACACCGGCTCGGATCTCGGCCGCTATGTCTTCGTCCGATCGCAGGAACACCTTCAGCAGGTCGCTTCTGCTGACCACGCCCTCCAGCAGACCGTGGCCGTCCACGACGGGCAACCGTTTGACCTGCCGTCTCGCCATGATCCTTGCTGCCTCGGCGATGGTCGCGTCCGCGTGGACGGTGACGGCCGGGCTCGACATGAGGTCCTCCGCGTACACCGCGCCCGCCTTGGCCGTGTCGGCGAGCGGCCGGTCCCTCAGGCCCACGTCGTCCTCGCGGTACTCCTCCTTGGGCAGAAGGTCCGCCTCGGAAACCACGCCGATGACGCGGCCCTCGCCGGCGAGTACGGGCAGGGCGCTCACCTTCCACTGGTTCATCAGCTGGACGATCTCCTTGTACGACGCCCGACCGCCCACCGCCACAGCGGTCTGGGTCATGACATCGCTCACGGTGTGTGGTGATGCGTTCATCGCACTCCTCCTCCACTCGGATCCCGCCGTCGATGCGACCGCACCGCCGCGCGCACGGGTTCACGCGCTTTCCGGCTCCTCGATGTCGCGGGCGACGTCCCTGGCCCACTCCGCGACGCGGTTCAGATCACGGAAGTCACCGCCGCGGCCCTCGTCCAGGATGGCCTTCGCCATGCGTCCCTTTGCTCCGGCCTCGAGTCGGCCGCCGAAGGTGACGTGACCGAGGGCGTTCGTACGATGCCGCGCCCGACGGGCACTCGCGACGGGTGGAATGTCCCGCTCGGACGCCGAAGGGTCGAGCGGGCCGCTGCTGAACAGCCACACGGGTCGTTCTCGGAGGTCCTTGCGATGCTGCCGCGTGAACCGCCGGGCGTCCCGGTGCCAACGGCCCATGTAAAGAGCCCCACCGATCACGATCGCGTCGTAGGGAGCGACGTCCTCCACTTCCGACGGCGGCTGGACATCGACCTCCAGCCCCTCGTCCCTCAGGACGGAAGCGACGACATGGGCGATCTCGGCCGTCGAACCGTTCTTGGTTCCGTAGGTGATCAGTACACGTCCAGGCACTGTTCCCACCGCCCTCATCGGTATCCCGGGAGGCCGGCGACCGACTGCGCCGCCGTCCGGTGTGCGTGTGGTTCCACTTCGAGCGTGCGCTGACGGACCGGGAAAGTGGAGGGCCTCGGAGGCAGAACTCGGGGCCGAACGGCCCTCCCTTCGGCGAGCGGGCCGCGTCGGCGTTCGTTGCCACGGGCTTCCGTCGCACAGCCGCATGCGACTTCCCCGGCCCCGAGGCCGGATCACGGCCAGAGTCTCGGGATTGGCCGGATCCGGCAGCGTCTGGACATCGGGCTCCCGTCCCCATCGCACCGCGGCTGTTCGGAGCGCTGTGCCTGCCGGTGTCTCAGAGCGTGGTGTCGGGCAGCCACAGGTCGGGGCCGAAGACCTCGTAGCGGAAGCTGCGGGCGGGGATTCCGCCGCGCAGCAGTTGTGCCCTGGCCTCGCGCATGAAGGGAAGCGGGCCGCACAGGTACACGTTCGCGTCGGCGGGCGGTTCCAGCCCGTCGAGATTCATCAGCCCAGTCCGGGAGCCGCTCTCCTGCTCCGCGTCCCGTTCGTACCAGAACGTGGCGCGCGCGTTCGGCAGCATGCTGACCAGTCGGCTGGTGTCGGCGCGCAGAGCGTGGTCGGAGGGTGAGCGGTCGGCGTGCAGGACCGTGACGGAGCGGGTGGGGGCGGTGGCGGCGAGGTGCTCCAGCATGGAGACCATCGGCGTGCAGCCGATGCCGGCGGAGACCAGCACCAGCGGTGCGTTCGTGTCGTCCAGCACGACATCGCCGAAGGGGGCGGCAAGGGTGAGTTCGTCGCCGGTCCTGAGGGTGCGGTGCAACAGGCTCGACACTTCACCGTCGGGGGGTTCCCTCGCCGGTCGCGCGCTTGACGGTGATGCGGCGCGTCTGGTCGCCGGGGGCCGAGGAGAGGCTGTACTGGCGGAGTTGGTGCACTCCGTCGGGCATCTGCACACGTACGCTGACGTACTGTCCGGCCCTGGCGCGAGGGGCAGAGGCACCGTCGGCGGGGCGCAGCAGGAAGGAAACGGCGTCGGGGGTTTCCTGACGGCGTTCGACGACCGTCCACTGCCGCCACGGGTGTCCGGGCTGTACCTGGGCTTCGAAGGAGAGGCGTGCCTCCTGGGCGATGAGAGCACCGGCCATCAGCCAGTAGACCTCGTCCCAGGCGGCCGCGACGTCAGGGGTGACCGCTTCGCCCAGGACATCGGCGATGGCGGCGAACAGGTACTTGTGCACGATCGTGTACTGGTCTTCGGTGACGCCGACGGCCACGTGTTTGTGGGCGATGCGGGCGAGCAGGGCGTCCGGGCGGGCCTCGGGGTCGGCCCTGCGCGGTGCACGACGAAGCCGCGAGGCCCGATGTGCCGATCAGGGCCGCATCGCCCTGGGCGACGAGAGCGGTGGTGGTATGTCCAGGCCGGTCAGGCGGCTGCGGCTGACCGGCTTGCCCTCCGAGAGGTTGATCGTGGTGCCTGTCCGCGGGGCGGAGGACGTGGAGTGGTGGTGACGACGGCGAGGACCGTGCCCGCGAGCTGGCCGCGGTGCTGCGCGCCGCCCCCTACGGCGTGGAGGCTTTGACGAGCTGCCTGCGCAGCTCGTAGAGCACTTCGGGAAAGCCGATGCGGACCAGCTGTCCAGCAGCCGGTCGATCCGGGCGTCGTCCGCGGTGCTCACCGCGTCGCCGACGACGCGATGACCTCGCGTAGTGCGGGCGACAGCGCTCGTTCGGTCACCGCGTTGCCGCCTCCTGTTCGGCGGACTCGGCCTCCGGGGTGTCCTCGCGGTGGAGGAAGGCGCCGAGCAGGTCGCCGACGGGGTGGTCGGCTTCCAGCGGGTGGCGCAGGGAGACGCTGGCGTCGATGGTGTAGCGGTTGCGGCGGCCCACCCGGGTGCGGGTCAGGTATCCGGCGGCTTCCAGGTCGGCGACGATGAGCTGTACCGCCCGCTCGGTGATCCCGATCCCGGCGGCGACGTCCCGCAGCCGTACCTCGGGGTCGCGGGCCAGCCACAGCAAGACCCGGGCGTGGTTGGTCAGAAACGTCCATTGGTCACCGCGTGCCGTAGAGCTGCTCATGGCCTCCATCATACGAACCCTGCTTCGTATGTTCACCCTCTCGTGCGAACCTTCATTAGCGAAAAAGTTTTCGCGTAACTGTTGACGCATGTCATGTGGTGGGGTGACGCTGGAGGTGATTCGTCCCGATTTCAGGAAGGCGGGCCGTAGCCGTGACCCGACTGCTTTCCCACCCCGCACACCACCGCGTTCCGCGGCTCGCGCGGGCCGGGCTTCGCCAGCCCGTCGCCGGGGTCCTCACCGACCGGATCGACGACGTGGTGGTGGCCGAGACGGCCGCCCGCATTGCGGCGGCCCGCCGGGCGCCGCTGCTGCTTATCGCCGTGATGCCCCCGCACATCGCCCGTTCCTCCCTCGGCCCGGCCTCCCCCTCGGTGCGCGCGGTCCTGGCCCGCGTCATGCCGAAGATCGGCCCGCACGCCGCCGACTGCATTCCCGAGGTCTTCCGCCTCCCGCCCGGCAACGGCTCGCGCCTGGCGGCGGCGAAGGAACTCCTCGCGCTGGTCAACCGCCACCGCGCCCCGGACCTGGTGGCCGCCCGCCACGCCCCGCACGGCCTGGACGCGTTCGCCCTGATCGAGGCCGCGGCCCTGCGCGGCGGCCCCTACGTCCACGCCGTCGCGCCGGCCGCCTGGGTCCCCCTGGGCCAGTCACCGCCTCCCGCGCCCTTGGTCGGTGACCCGCTGCGTACCCGGAAAGGAATCGTTTCGCGATGAATGACCTGTCGTTCGCCGTCCCGCTGTGGGCCTGGGCCGCGGTCACACTCGGCATCTGCGTGATGCTCGCCGTCGACCTGATCGCCCACCGCGACAACCACGTCATCGGCTTCAGGGAAGCCGCGATCTGGAGCGCCATCTGGATCGCCATCGGCCTGGGCTTCGGCTTGATCCTGCTGGCCTGGCAGGGCGGGGAGGTGTCCTCCACCTACTACGCCGGCTACCTGATCGAAAAGGCCCTCTCGATCGACAACGTCTTCGTGTTCGCGCTCGTCTTCTCGTTCTTCGCCGTTCCCGACGCCTACCAGCACAAGGTCCTCTTCTGGGGGGTCCTCGGCGCCCTGGCGGCCCGGCTGGTGTTCATCTTCGTCGGCGCCGAACTGCTCCAGGTGTTCTTCTGGACCGCCTACCTCTTCGGTGCGTTCCTGATCTGGACCGGCTGGAAGATGGCGGTCTCCAAGGACGAGGAGGTCCACCCCGACCGCAACCCGATCGTCCGCCTAATCAAGAAGCTCATCCCCACCGATCCGACATTCCACGGCGACAGGTTCTTCATCCGCAAGGGCGGCAAGCGGATCGCGACGCTGCTGTTCGTGGTCCTGGTCGCCGTCGAGGCCACCGACCTCATCTTCGCGATCGACTCCGTCGCCGCCGTCCTGGCCATCACCACCAACACCTTCCTGGTGTGGACCGCCAACGCCTTCGCCGTCCTGGGCCTGCGGAGCCTGTACTTCTGCCTCGCCGGCCTCCTGCGCCGCTTCCAGTACCTGCACTACGGGCTGGCGGTCCTGCTCGTCTTCGCCGGCGTCAAGCTCATCCTGTCCGAGACCCCCGTCGGCAAGCTCCCCATCCCGCTCACCCTCGGCGTCATCGTCGCCACCATCACCGTCTCCATCGGCTGGTCCCTGATCGCCACCCGCGGCCAGAGCGGCGACACCGAGCAGCGGCCGACCGGGACCGGTGAAGTCGGCACCGGTGAAGGCAGCACCGGCGAAGCCGACCAGCCGGCCGCCGCTTCCGCGCCTCAGCAGCCCGCTGCCGTCCGCAGCCCGCACACCAAGGACCCCTCATGACCGCGACCCAGACGCCCCGCCCGGCTGCCCCCTCACCGACCCCGCCGCAAGCGCACGTCTACCACTTCTCCCCGCACTCCGGCGGACACGTCCTGGCGCTGTTCACCGGCTCCCGCGCCGACCGAACCGTAGTTGCCCACGCGGTCGACCTCGCCGCCCGCACGGGACACCGCGTCATCGCCGCGGCGGTCGTCCGCTCCACCGTCGTGGGGCCGGTCACCTCGATCTCGTCCACGCCGGGCACCTGAGTCAGGTCCGGCGGCACGGCGGCGAAAGCCACCGTCGCCTCCGTACGGTGAAGCCGCCGTAGCTCTCTGACCGTGGCGACGTCCACGAGTCGCCCCGCTCGCAGGATCGCCACGCTGTCACAGACGGCTTCCACCTCGGCGAGCTGGTGCGAGCTGAGGAAGACCGTCTGGCCGTTGTCCCGGGCCTCGCCCACCGCTCGGCAGAACTCCCTTTCCATCAGCGGGTCCAGGCCGCTGGAGGGTTCGTCCAGCACGAGCAGGGGAGCCCTGGTGGCGAACGCCGCGATGAGCGCGACCTTCTGCCTGTTTCCGGTGGAGTACGTCCGGCCGGGCTTGGACGGATCCAGACCGAACCGCTCCACCAGTTCGTCCCGGTAGACGAGGTCGGTGCCCGGCCCCGTCCGCGCCAGCAGTTCGAGCGTCTCGGCGCCGGTCAGCCTGGGCCACAGAGCAACGTCGGCCGGCACGTAGGACAGGCGGCGGTGCGTCACGGCTACGTCGGCAGCGTCCGTCCCGAAGACCCAGGCCCGGCCCGAGGTCGGCCGGGCCAACCCGAGCAGCAGACGGATGGTGGTCGATTTTCCGGCACCGTTGGGCCCGAGGAACCCGAAGACCTCGCCCGGCGGGACGCTCAGGTCCAGTCCGTCCAGGGCCGTCGTGCGGCCGTAGCGCTTAGTGAGGGATTCCGTACGAAAGGCGGGCGAGACCATGGGGCCTCCACAGGAAGGAACGACGGGCACGGAGCCCCTGACCGCCGACCAGACTTCCCGGCACACCGGTCGTGAACGTACTCCCAGCCCACCTGCTCCGCAAGAAGCGCGGATCCACTTCTCGACGAGGAACTCCTTGCGTCGTGGGGCAACTGGTCCTCGGCGAGCCCGTGAGCTGCAGGACGGTAGAACGTTCGACCCACCACTTGTCCGTGATGTTCCGCATCGGGTACATCACTGGTCGTGAGCGTTCCCGACGTGTGGATCGGTATCAGCACGGACGACCGACGGAAATATGGGTGGCGGAACGTCATCCTGCTGCTGGGGTTCAGTCTGCTCCCTTCGGTAGCAGATGAGGGTGGCGGAGATGCCGGTGAAGGCGAGGAAGTGTTCGGCCTTGCGTTCGTAACGGCGGCGCAAACGACGACGGCGAGAGCGGATGGGCGGTATGCCTCGTACAAGGGGTTCGAGACCCTGGCTGTCGTGGGTGCTGGCGGCGGAGATGCCGATGGAGATGGGCAGACCTGTCCGTTCTGCAATGAAGTGGATCTTTGAGCCTTCTTGCCGCGATCGGCAGGACGCGGGCCTGTCGGCTCCCCCCTTCGAGGGCTCGCATGTCCACGGAGCCGATCGCGCACCTCGACCAGTCCGGCTCCCCGCGGGCGCCGAGCTCGTCCAGCACCAGGCGATGGAGCTTCGCCCACACCCGCGCCGCGGTCCACTCGGAGAACCGCCGATGGACTGTCTGCCATGAGGCCCCGCGGCGAGCACAGCACGATCGTCAACCCGTCGACTGCCTCAGCCTTGTGGCCTCGTGGGGATCTGCGGTCTCACAGCCCGGAACAACTCCCACAGCCCCTCCGGCACCAGCCCCTCAACGAAGGCCATCGAGTACAGCCTCCTCCGTCGGTGCCGGAGCCACCGACCTGTCCGTGGCCTTCCAGGGGGCCCCGAATCGCGCCAGGTAGTGCCACACCTTCTTGACCGCTTGGGGGTCGTAGAGGCCGGCGCGTGCGGAGTCTCCGATGATCCGAGGATCGAGCATGCCGTCGACCGCGATCTGCGTGCCCAAGTCGACGTAGTCCTGGCCGCGGTAGTCGGGGTGACGTCGGAGTTCTTCAACCGCGAGTCGGAAGCCGGGGTGCCACTCCACCGGGCAGCCAAGACGCAGAGCTGCGTCCTCGACCGGCGTGCCTCGGTAACAGGGGTCCAGCACCAGCGCCTCCACATCGCGTTGCAGCTCGACCGACGCATGCACCTGCGCCTCGATGTAGTCGTCGAGCTCGTCCTGACGATCGGCGCGAGCAAGCTCGATAAGCCCCATGCGGCCCGCGACACCGAAATCCGACGGTTCGAGGAAACTGTCCGGGTAGCAGAACGTGCTCCGCGTCAGCGTCTGGGCCGTCAGCCGGAAGTGGGCCGAGCCGAACCGCGGTGCCCCGCCGACCGGCTTGCGGCGGAAGTTCAACGCCCCGTAGACGGGCCGCTCATGAGCGGTCGCTTCGTCGTACGCCCCGTTGAAGATCCGGCTCTCCCAGCGCCACCGGTCGCCGCCTGGATGCGCGGTCAGGCCGCCGTTGCTGGTCCCCGTGACGAACTGCGAGTGGTAGACGCCGCTCTCGGCCATAGCGTCCAGGATCGGCTTGCCGTGCAGCAGACGGTCCGGGTGGAAGTTGAGGGTCACCCGCAATGCCGGGTCCATCGGAGGACCCGACGCCAGGTCCGCTACATGCCGAAGGGCCCGTTCCTGCGCTGTCTGGGAGGCTGCAGAGCTCATCAGCACAGTGTTCCCCACCCTGATCAACTGGCGCACGCGGATTGTCCACCGACAGCCCTTTCCAGCGTGACGGAGCGTTGATAGATCACCAATCGAGACGATTTCTTTACGCCGATGCCGATGCCGATGCCGATGCCGATGCCGATGCCATGCCGGCCGGCGCTGGCGCGGGCCGGAGACGTCGAAGACGGAGCGGGTGGTCTCCAGCCGATCCGGATGTCCGTGCGCGGGGTGTTCACGTACAGGCCCCCCGCGGGCGGGCTGACCTTGGGGCTCCGCCTGCATACGGCGGACGGCCTTCCCCGTCGCGCCCAGACCTCGCCGCGGAGAGGACGACGTGAGTGCGGTGGCGCCAGACCATGTCACCGGACCCCGGGTGGGCCCCGGTCAGCTTGAAGTGGAGATCGCAGGGGGCTCGATGGACCGGGCTGGCGACGCAGGGGACCAGCGGGGACGGCGCCACCCTCGGTGACCTCCTTCCCGCGGCGGAGCCACCGCGTCGGGGCTGGCGGGACGACGACCGGTCTGGACTTCTCCGGTGCTCCCTCCGGCTTCCTGCAGATGCCTTGCGCAGCGTGACGACTCGCCCCGAGTACGTCTGGCTGGTGAGTGGGTGGGCCGCCGTGTTCCGCGCCGGACGGCCTCAGGGGGTGAGGGCGCGTGCGGCCAGTCCGAGTCCTACGACGACTACCAGGGTGGAGGTGGCTACCGGTCCGATGCGTGTGGCGGTGCGTGCGAGCCGGCGCAGCCGGGAATGGTCGCCGGCCTCCTTGATGCGGTGCTTGACGTGGAGGAGGAGCAGTCGGGCGAGCGTGAGGGTGGCGGCCATCCCCAGGCCGTAGGCGAGGACGAGGAGGACGCCGAAGGCGGTGCGGCCGAGTGCGACAGTTCCGAGGTCGTCCCGGTAGATCTCGAGCCCCGCGCAGTCCGTCGGCTGCCATCGCGCCTCAGTAGTCATGAGCACGCCGTGGCCGCAGGGGGTGGCACACCGTGCCTGAGTCGAGACGGCGCGCGGTCCCCCCACGCGGACGGCGCAGCTCGCGGCAGTGCCGTTGGGCCGTGCGGGTGGCATCCGCCCCGGGCACCTATCCCCTGGAGCACCGGTGGCGAATGCGGCACGAGACCTGGGCCTCCCCGGCCCGGCCCACGAAGGAGTCATCATGCGCAACCGGACCGTGACCGCGGCTTCCGCAGTCGTCCTGGCCGCCCTGTGCGCGGCGCCCGCCCTGGCGGTGTCCCACACGGCCTCGAAGACGCCGCCTGCCCACGGCCACCAGGCCCTGCACGCGATCGGCCTGACCGGCGACCAGCGTCTCGTCGAGTTCGACGTAAACAAGCCGTCCAAGGCCTGGTCGCTGGGCAAGGTCTCGGGGCTGTCCGGTGACACCAGGCTTGTCGGGATCGACTTCCGCGTCCAGAACGAGAAACTGTACGGCGTCGGGAACAATGGCGGCATCTACATCCTGAACACCACCAACGCCAAAGCCATGAAGGTCTCCCAGCTGACGGTGGCCCTGGCCGGCGCCGCGTTCGGCGTGGACTTCAACCCCGCCGCCAACCGGCTGCGGGTCATCTCCGACACCGGACAGAACCTGCGCCACAACGTCGACGACCCGGCCGCACCGCTGACGACCGCTGTCGACGGCACCCTGACCAACCCGACGATGCCGCCGTCGACCGCCATGGGTGTCACCGGCGCCGCCTACACCAACAACGACCTCAACGCCGTGACCGCGACGGTGCTGTTCGACCTGGACACCATGGCCGACCGTGTCTCCCTGCAGTCCCCCGCCAACGCCGGCACCCTGGCCCCCACTGGCAACCTGGGCGTGGACGCTGCGCTGGACGCCGGGTTCGACATCTTCTACAGCACCACCACCGGGATGAACCACGGCTTCGCCGCCATCGGAAGCGGCGGTTCCTACCGTCTGTACGCAATTGACGTGCTCACGGGCAAGGCCACCAGCAAGGGCGCCTTCCCGGCCAAGTACCAGGTCACCGACCTGGCCCTGCCCGTCAACCAATAGACCCCTTGTCTGCCTGGGCCCGCGCCCCGGGACCAGGGTGCGGGCCCGGAGTTGCGGTGCACTACCGGGGCGGACTGCGGTCATGACGCCGGCCTCGTACCCTCCCTCGCGGAAGGGGTACGAGGCCGGCAGCTCTGGACGCTGCGAGCGAGCGGGTTACTTGGGCATGAGGACGGTGTCGACGATGTAGACGTTGGCGTTGGCGGTCTTGACGTTGCCGCAGACGACCTTGGAGGTGTCGTTGACGGTGTAGTCCTCGCCGGAGCCCTTCGTCGTGATCATGCCCTTCTGCAGGGTCTCGAAGGAGCCGTTCTCCAGCTGCGCCGGGGTCAGCTTCTGGCCGACGACGTGGTACGTGAGGATCTTCGTCAGCGTGGCCTTGTCGGCGAGGACCTTGTCGAGGTCGGCCTTCGGGATCTTGGCGAAGGCGTCGTTGGTCGGCGCGAAGACCGTGATGTTCTCGGCGTTGTTCAGGGTGTCGACGAGTCCGGCCTTCTGGACGGCGGTGACGAGAGTGGAGAGGGCCGGGTTGTTCGACGCGGCGGTCGCGACGGGGTCCTTGGCCATGCCGTCGAACGAGCCCGCGCCCTCCTTCGGCACCCCGGCGCACGCCGGACCGAACGGCTGGTCGCTGGTCATGGCCTCCTCGGTGGGCGCCGCACTGGTCTGAGCCCGGTCACCTGCCGCGCTCGACGGCGCGGCCTTGGTGCCGCTGTCAGAGTCCGAGCACGCGGCCAGGGAGAAGGGCAGCGCGGCTGCTGCGGCGACGGCAATGGCGGTGCGGCGGATCTTCATGCTGTTCATGTTCGATTGCTCCTTGAGAAGGCTTTTCTGCCGGGGTGTCGAGTGGGCTGGTTACGGGGTGCGGACACGGCTTTGCTGTCGTGCCCGGGTGGTCTGGGGGACGGTGACGAAGACGCTGTGCCAGCCGCTCGCTCCGTCGGGGATGGTGCGGGTGCGCAGTTCGGTCTGGACCTGTCCGGTGCCGTCGGTGGCACGGACGGTGATGTTGTGTCCGCCGGGGGTGGCGTTCCAGCGGTAGGACCACTGGCGCCAGGTGTCGAGGCCGGCCTGGGCGGCGAGGTCGGCGTCCTGCCAGGGCCCGTCGTCGACGCGGATCTGGACGCGCGTGATGCCACGTCGCTGGGCCCAGGCCACGCCGGCGACCACGACCGTGCCGGCGGGGGTGCGGGCGAACGGCTTGGGGGTGTCGATGCGCGCCTGGGTCTTGATGGGCGCGCGTCGGGCCCACTTGCGCTTGACCCAATAGGGGTCGTAGGTGTCGAACGTGGTGAGCTCGACGTCCTCGATCCACTTGCAGGCCGACACGTAGCCGTACAGGCCGGGCACGAGCATGCGGACGGGGAAGCCGTGGTCGAAGGGCAGCGGCTCGCCGTTCATGCCGACGGCGAGCATCGCGTCCCGGCCGTCCATCACGTCCTCCACCGGGGAGCCGAGCGTCATCCCGTCCACGGAGCGGGCCACCAGCTGATCGGCCCGCCCGCCCGTCGACGGCGGCCGGACGCCGGCTTCCCTCAGGAGGTCGGCGAGGGGTACGCCGAGCCAGCGGGCGGTGCCGATGTAGGGGCCGCCCACCTCGTTCGAGACGCAGGTCAGGGTGATGTCGCGTTCGATCAGGGGGCGGGCGAGGAGCTGGTCGAGGGTGTAGGTGCGGGGGCGGGTGACGCCTTTGCCGTGGATACGCAGCCGCCAGGCGCCGGCGTCGACCTTGGGTACGGTCAGGGCGGTGTCGACGCGGTAGAAGTCGGCGTTGGGTGTGGTGAAGGCCGTGATGCCCGGCACCTTCAGCTGGACACCGGCCGGGACGGCGGGGGCGGGGGAGGCGGGCTCGGGCAGGACCAGGGCCTCGCGGGAGGCGACGGCGCCCTGGCCTTGTCGGCCGGCGAAGTAGCGGCCCAGCGCGCCGGCCGAGGTCGCGGCGACGGTGGTTGCACCGGCCGCGGCGAGGAACCCCCGCCTGCTCCACACCCCGGCGCCTGCCTGACCGTCCGGGGCGGGATCGGTGGCGGCTCGGGTCGCCAGCACGTACAGAGCCAGCGCTCCCGCGACCGCTCCGGCGATCGAGGGCAGCGCGTCGCCGGTACCGGTGGAGTCGGGACGGCCGAGAGCCGCGGCAGCGCCGACGATCCCGAACAGCAGCACCCCCGCGGCACCGGCGCGCCGATGGGACAGGGCGAGGAGGCCGAGGCCGATGGCGATGAGGGCGAGAATCGCGAGGATCCCCAACTGGAGAACGATCTTGTCGTTCTCTCCGAACGTGCGGATCGCAAAGTCCTTGACCGCAGCGGGCGTCCGGTCGATCACCGCTCCCCCCACCACCGTCACCGGTCCGGCCGCGGGACGCACCAGTCCGGCCACCAGCTCCGCCACGGCCAGAGCCGTGAACGCGGTCAGGAGCCCTGCCAGTGCGCCGAGAGCGGCGCGGACGAGTTTGCTGCGGAAGCTGCTCACGTGCTGCATTCGGCAGCCTTCACCCGGCGGATTGGTCCCACGCCCGAAAGAGCGAAACTTCTTCTCGGTGCTGCCTACTCCGTCGGTTCCGCAGGGTGACGGCCCCAACGGCCTGTGCGGCCGCGCCCAGTCGCACGGTGCGGGGGCCTTCTCACGGATTCCGGCAATCCATCGCGACCGTCGTCACGAATCATCACTGGAAGGCGCACCGGAAGCAGTACGGGAAGGCCGGCTCCGGCATCAGCCACTGGGTCCCCGGCCCACCCGGTTCTCCGGTCACGAAGACCGCTCACTGTGCGAGGAAACTTCATGGACACCGCCATCGCTCCCCGCGGGTGTCCGGCCACGTTGCATCTGCCGCTCCTCCCGGACGAACGCGCGGCCCGCCAGGCCCGTGATGCCGCGGCTCGTCTCCTGGCACAGGAGGCCGATGTGTGTCCCCGCGAGGTTGCCGAGGATCTCGTGCTGATCGTCTCGGAGCTGGTCGGCAACGCGGTGCTCCACGCCGCCGGACCCTACGCGCTCACCCTGAGCCTGGAGCGGGGACGGGCGGGTATCGCCGTCAGCGACGGCACGACGCACCTGACCGGGGACCACCGCGACACCCGGCGCCAGGATCCGGGGGGCCGTGGACTGAAGATCGTCCGGGCGCTCGGGGCGGACCTCTTCGTCAGCCCCTCCAACCATGGCAAGCAGGTCATCGCGGTCCTTGCCTGGCAGCCCAGGTAGGAGGCGTGGGTGCCGCGGGCGGCCGTGCCGACGGCCGCCCGCGGCCGACCCGCCCGGAGCACGCTCCCTGCCGGGCGGATCACCGGTCCGCGCCACCCCGTCTTGTCGGCGGCGGACCGGAGCTCTTCTCGCGGTGCTTGATCAGGCGTTGATACAGGTGTTGCCGAAAGCCGGGTTCAGCAGCCCGATGACGCTGACGGTGTTGCCGCACGCGTTGACCGGGACGTGGACGGGAACCTGAACGAGGTTGCCCGAGCCCACTCCCGGCGAGTGGGCGGCCACTCCCTGCGCACCGGCATCGGCCGATGCCATCGACGCACCGCCGACGACCACCGCGCCGGCCGCCACTGCCACCGCCAGCACACGACGTACACGAACCATGTGAACTACCTCCCAAAGGGGTGCCTCGGCCGAGCAACCCGCGCGGCCGGCGAGGAGAGCCGGAGAACGTCGCTCCGTTCCCCTCACGCACCGTCTTCGCCGCCGCACGCCCCCCGGCTTGGCCGCCGAGCCCTGCTTCCCTCGAAGGGGTTACTCAGTGCTCGCGTGGCTGACGAAGCGCCACCCATCCCCGCGTCCGTCCGCTACGAAGAATGGACGAGACACCGACGGACCTCGGTGACGCGACCGCCCCGAGCGGCCCGGCTCGATCGAGCGACGACAAAGGACCGGCATGCGATGGACGCCCCGCCCCCCGACGGCCGGCCCAGGCCGCCCCGTCCCTTCCTCATCACGACCGGAGCGGCGCAGGTGAACCAGCCGCTTTTCTTCGGCGCCGGCCACACAGACCGCCCCGCACCCAGCGACCTCACAGAGATCATGGGCAACGTGGCGCGCGGCGACAAGCAAGCCTTCTCCACCCTCTACGACGCCCTCGCCCCCCTGGTCTTCGGCATCGTGCTCAAAGTGGTGCGCGACCGGGCGCAGTCCGAGGAAGTCGCCCAGGAGGTCATGATCGACCTGTGGCGCCAGGCTTCCCGCTACCGGCCCGAGGCCGGCGCGGTGACGGCATGGGCTGCGACGATCGCCCACCGGCGGGCCGTGGACCGGGTCCGCTCCGCCCAGGCCGCCACCGACCGCGAGCAGGCCCAGGCCTCCCGCGGGTACACCACCGCCTTCGACGAGGTCACCGAACAGGTGGAGACCCGCCTGGAGTCCGAACAGGTACGCCGGTGCCTGCGCGGCCTGACCGAACTGCAACGCCAGGCGGTGACCCTGGCCTACTACCAGGGCCTGACCTACCGTGAAGTCGCCGAAGCCCTGCGCACGCCTCTTCCCACCATCAAGACACGCATGCGCGACGGGCTCATCCGGCTCCGCGACTGCATGGGGGTGACCACATGAAACATCACGCCACCGACGCCCACACCCTCGTCGCCGCCTACGCCCTGGGCGCCCTCGACGACGCCGAACGCAAGGACTTCGACGCCCACCTCCAGACCTGTGAGACCTGCAGGCAGGAAGCCGCCGAGTTCCGGGCGACCACGGCACGTCTGGCGGCAGCCGTCGCCCAGTCACCGCCTCCGGCAATCAAGGCGCAGGTCATGGCCGCCATCGAGGGCGTACGCCAACTGCCCCCTCGCATCCCCGCCGCCGGCGTGGCGCCCACCCTCGGCAGAATCCTGCGCCGGCGGGCCGTACCCCTGGCGCTCGCCGCCAGCGTGGCCGCGGCCGCACTGGGCGGCGTCGCGGTGTGGCAGACGCAGAACGGAAACGACCTCGAACAGCAGGCCCGCCAGGCCCAGCAGCAACTCGACGCGGTCAGCGCCGTACTGGCGGCCCCGGACGCCCGCACCGCCCACGGCAAGGCCGTCAACGGAGCCCTGACCACCGTCGTCACCTCCGAGCAGCAGAACAAGGCCGTCTTCACCGCCGCCAACCTGCCCGCGCCCGGCGCCGGGAAGACCTACCAGCTGTGGCTCGACCACGACGGCACCATGCGCCCGGCCGGACTGATCGACCACGACGGCACCGTGATCCTCACCGGAAACCCTGCCGACGCCGGCGCCGTCGGCCTCACGCTCGAACCCGCCGGAGGGTCCCCCCAGCCCACCACCGACCCCTTGCTCCTGATGGCCCTTCCCGCCTGACCGGGCGCTCCGCGTCGACAGCGGTCGAGGTTCCTCGTCCCCGCCCGCCGTCACGCCGGGCGCACCTTTCGCCGGCCTCACCGGCTGAACCGGCACACCTCGCCGGCCGGACCCTCCACCCCACGGTCATCGATCACGTCCAATCCGATGGCCTGGCTGCTGCGAAGTACGGGTGAAACGCAGCAGCCGAGCGGCGTGTCGAGTGGCGGGAGCGCTTGTGGTGGCAGACCGGAAAGTGGCCGTGGTCGGCTCGGGAGTGGCCGGACTGACCGCCGCCTACGTCCTCGCGACCGCGAGTCAGGTCACCCTGTACGAGGCGGACGGACGGCTCGGCGGCCACGCCCACACCCGCGAACTCAACGTGGCCGGTGGTCGAACGGTGCCCGTCGACTCCGGGTTCATCGTGCACAACGAACGCACCTACCCCACACTGCTCCGGCTGTTCCGGGAGCTGGAGATCGGCACGCAGGACGCCGAGATGAGCATGTCGGTGCGGTGCGACGGCTGCGGACTGGAGTACGCGGGCGCCCGTGGCCCGGCGGGGCTGTTCGCCTCCCGTCCCAGCTTGCGCGGCCGCTACCTGCGACTGCTGGCGGAGGTTCCGGCCTTCCACCGAGCCGCCCGCCGCCTGCTGGCCCGCACTCCGCATCCGGGTATCACGTTCGGGGACTTCCTGCGCGACGGCGGGTTCTCCGATTACTTCGTCAGCCACTTCGCCCTCCCGCTGGTCTCCGCTGTCTGGTCCTGCCCGGCGCACACCGCCCTGTCCTACCCCGCCGCCTACCTCTTCGCCTTCCTCGACCACCACGGCCTTCTCTCCGTCACCGGCTCCCCGCAGTGGAAGACCGTCACCGGCGGCTCGTCCGCCTACGTCGACGCCGCCGCCAAACACATCCAGCGCGTCCTGACCTCCAGCCCCGTCCACACCGTCCGGCGCACCGGCCGAGGCGTACTGATCACCACCGGCGACGGAACCACGGACACGTACGACGCCGTCGTGATCGCCACGCACCCCGATCAGGCCTTGCGCATGCTCGCGGACCCCACCCCGGACGAGAAGCGACTCCTGGGTGCTTTCACCTACTCCCGCAACCCCACCGTCCTGCACACCGACACCACCGTCCTGCCCCGCTCGCCTCGCGCCCGCGCCTCCTGGAACTACCGCATGACCAGCTGCGAGCCCTCGGCCGCTCCCGTCCGCGTCAGCTACGACATGCGGCGGCTCCAACAGCTGCCCGCCGGCGCCGACTACGTCGTCACCCTCGGCGGCGAGGACGGCATCGCCGCGGACCGGGTGGTGGAGCGGATGGTGTACGAGCACCCGGTGTACACCCCGACTTCGGTCGCCGCCCAGCGGGAGCTGCCCCGACTCCACACGGGTACGACCGCGTACGCCGGGGCCTGGCACGGCTGGGGCTTCCACGAGGACGGCTGCCTCTCCGGCGTTCAGGCCGCCCGCTCCCTGGGGGTGAGCTGGTGACCACCGTCGAAGCAGTTCCCGATCTCACGGCGGCCGGCACCCCGGCCCTGTACGAGTGCGTGATCACCCACGTGCGCCGGACGCCGCTGCGCCACGCTCTGCGGCACCGCACCTACCTGTGGTGCGTGGACGTCGACCGGCTCCCGGTGCTGCCCCGGCCGCTGCGGACGCTCGCCCGCTTCGACGCCCGCGACCACTTCGCCGGCACCGCCGGGTCCCTGCGCGCCGGACTCGACGCCTTCCTCGCCGCGCACGGCGTCGACCTGGACGGCGGGCGGGTGGTGATGGTGGCGCACGCCCGGGTGTTCGGATTCGTCTTCAACCCGCTGAGCGTGTTCTGGTGCCACGACTCTTCGGGCGCACCGGTGTGCGTGGTCGCAGAGGTCCACAACACCTACGGGCAGCGCCACTGCTACCTGCTGCGCACCGACGAGGCCGGCGAGGCGGAGGTGGACAAGGAGTTCTACGTCTCGCCCTTCTTCGCGGTCGAGGGCCGCTACCGGATGAGGCTGCCGCTGCCCGGCGAGCGCCTCGGGCTGACCGTCCATCTGGAGCACGACGGCGGCCGGGCGTTCACCGCCGTCGTCCGGGGCGTCCGTCACCCCGCGACATTACCTGCCCTGCTGTCCGCGGCCGTCCGCAGGCCCTGGTCCACCGCCGCGGTCTGGGCGGGGATCCGCCGCCACGGCATCCACCTGCTGCTGCGCGGCCTGCCCGTGCACGCCCGAGTCCGTTCCACTCCGCAGAAAGGCATGCTGCCGTGACCCGCTCCGCCCTCACACCGCAGGCCCGCTCCCAGCCCGTGGGCTTCACCGCCGGGATCCCTCCCCAGCCGATCGCGAGCAGCAGGCCCGCAGCCGCGCCGACCGCCCGCCGCGCGGACGTCGACGTCGACCGGTGGCCGGACGTGGCCCGGCCGCCGTCGGCCGGACCCGCTCGTACCGCCGTCGCCCGGCACCTGGTGAGCCGCGCCCTGCACCGGCTGAGCCTCGCCGCGCCCACCGGAGGCGCCCGCGTGCACGCGGCCGGTCCGCACATGACCGTTCACGACCCGGACGCCTTCCACCGCCGGATCGGCCGGCACGGACTGATCGGCTTCGGCGAGTCGTACATGGCCGGCGAATGGGACAGCGACGACCTGGCCGGCGTGCTGACCGTCCTCGCCGGTCACGTCGACGAGCTGGTCCCCGCTCCGCTGCGCCGGCTCCGCGGCCTGTGGGTGTCCGCCCGCCCCGACGCCGACCGCAACACCCGCGACGGGGCCCGGAGCAACATCCGGCGCCACTACGACCTGTCCAACGACCTGTTCGCCACGTTCCTCGACCCCACCCTGACGTACTCCTCGGCGGTCTTCACCGCGTTCCCCGCCCGGTTCGAGTCCCTCGCCTCCGCACAGCACCGCAAGATCGACCGGCTCCTGGACCTCGCCGCCGTCGGCGAGGGCACCCGACTCCTTGAGATCGGCACCGGCTGGGGCGAACTCGCCCTGCGGGCCGCCGCCCGCGGCGCGCGGGTCACCACACTGACCCTCTCCGCCGAGCAGGCCGCCCTGGCCCGCGAGCGGATCGCCGCCGCCGGACTCGGCGACCGGGTCGACGTCCAGCTGCGCGACTACCGCGACATCGAGGGCCGCCATGACGCCGTGATCAGCGTCGAGATGATCGAAGCGGTCGGGGCCGACTACTGGCCCGACTACTTCACCGCCCTGCGCCGCGCGCTCGCCCCCGGCGGCAGGATCGCCCTCCAGGCCATCACCATGGGCCACCGGCAGATGCTGCACACCGCCGCCACCCACACCTTCATCAGCAAGTACGTCTTCCCCGGCGGGCTGATCCCCTCCCGCGAGGCCATCGCCGAGCACTCCGCCGCCGCCGGTCTGCGCACGCTCGCCGACGACGGCTTCGGCGAGCACTACGCCGAGACGCTGCGCCTGTGGCGCGAACGGTTCACCGCCCGCCGCCCCGCCGTCACCGGCCTCGGCTTCGACCCCGTCTTCCAGCGCATGTGGGAGTTCTACCTCGCCTACTCGGAAGCCGGATTCCGCTCCCGCTACCTCGACGTCCGCCAGCTCCTCCTCACCGAAGGAACCCACCGATGAGCACTGCCGACCGACTCGCCCAGCTCCTCGGCCACTTCCTCCCGGGGCCGCTCCCCGTGCGTCTGCGCGCCTGGGACGGCAGCCAGACGGGCCCCGCGGACGCGCCCCTGGTGGTTCTCCGCTCGCCCGACGCCCTGCGCCGCGTGCTGTGGCAGCCCGGCGAACTCGGGCTCGCCGAGGCGTACGTCACCGGGGACCTCGACGTCGAGGGCGACCTGGCCGACGCCCTCTCCCAGGCCGGCCGGAGCGTCCGCGACCGGCGCCCGGCACGCCCCGGGCCGGCGGGCATGGCCGCGGCCACCGCCCTCGCGGTACGCCTGGGCGTCGTCGGTCCGCCCCCGAGGCGCCCCGACGGGCGGGCACGGCTGACCGGCAGCCTGCACAGCGTCTCGCGCGACCGCGCGGGCATCAGCCACCACTACGACCTCTCCAACGACTTCTACGCCCTTCTCCTCGACGAGTCGATGGCCTACTCCTGCGCCTACTGGACCCGGCCCGACGACCCGGGTTACACCCTGGCCGACGCGCAACGCGACAAACTCGACCTGATCTGCCGCAAACTGGACCTGGGACCCGGGGACCGCCTGCTCGACGTCGGCTGCGGCTGGGGTTCCCTCACCGTCCACGCGGCCCGCGCGTACAAGGCGCGCGTCACCGCCGTCACCCTGTCCCGCGCCCAGCACGACCACGTCACCGAACGCGCCGCGCGCGAGGGGGTGGCCGATCTCGTGGACGTCCAGCTGCGGCACTGGCGGGACATCGACGGGGGCGGCTACGACGCCGCGGCCGCCGTCGAGATGGGCGAGCACGTCGGCGACGCCGAGTACCCCGCCTTCGCCGCCACGCTGCGCGACGCGCTGCGCCCCGAAGGCCGGCTCCTGATCCAGCAGATGTCCCGGGGCGCCCACGCGCCCGGAGGGGGCGCCTTCATCGAGACGTACATCGCCCCCGACATGCACATGCGCCCCGTCGGCCGGACCGTGGACGTGCTGGAGACCGCCGGACTGGAGGCCCGCTCCGTCGAAGCGCTCCGCGAGCACTACACGACCACCATCGACGCCTGGCGCGCCACCCTCGAACAGCGCTGGAGCGACTTCGAGGACCTCGTCGGAACGACCACCGCCCGCGTCTGGCGGCTCTACCTCGCCGGTGCCTCGCTCGCCTTCGCCGAGGGCCGCATGGGCGTCGACCAGATCCTCGCCGTACGGCCCACCCGCGACGGCGTGTCCGGCATGCCGGCCACCCCCGCCGCCTGGTACCACCCGGCGATGCCGGCGTGAACGGCACCGACTGGGGCGCCCTCGCCGTCAACCTCGCCGTCGCCGCGGCCACGGCTCCGGCGGTGCTCCTCGCCACCTTCGCCATCGCCGTGCGCCGCCGACTGCACCGTATCGTCGACATCGCCTGGGGCCTCGCATTCGCCGCCGTCGCCGCCGTCACCTGGCTGCTCTCCGCCGACCACGGCGACGGCGGCCGGCGCCTGGTCGTCGCCGCGGCGACAGTCGTCTGGGGGCTACGCCTGGCGGGTCACATCGCCCACCGCTCCCGCGGCCACGGCGAGGATCCCCGCTACACCGCCCTCCTCGACAAAGCACCGGGCAACCGGACCCTCTACGCGCTCCGCACCGTCTGCCTCGGCCAGGCCGCCCTCGTCTGGCTGATCTCCCTGCCCGTCCAGGCCGCCTCCTACAGCTCGGCGCCCCTGGACGCCCTCGCGTACTGCGGGGCCGCGGTCTGGGCGACCGGGCTCGCCTTCGAGGCCGTCGGGGACCACCAGCTGGCACGCTTCAAGGCGGACCCCGCCAACCGGGGACGGATCATGGATGAGGGCCTGTGGGCCTGGACCCGGCACCCCAACTACTTCGGGGACAGCCTCGTCTGGTGGGGCCTGTACCTGCTCGCCTGCACCGCGTGGCAGCCGGCCCTCGCCGTCCTCGCCTCCCCGGTCCTCATGACCCTGCTCCTCACCGTCGGCAGCGGAAAGCGCCTCCTGGAGAAACACATGGCCCACCGCCCCGGCTACGCCGCGTACGCCGCCCGCACCAGTGGCTTCCTCCCCCTGCCACCCCGCAGAACCGCTCGCGGCAAGCCGGAGAGTACGACATGAGCGGATTCGGGCGAAGCAGCGCCCTCCATGCCCTCCACCTGCCCGAGCCCCGGTTCCTGCCCGCGGCCGGCGCGGTACTGCTGCTGCACGGCGGACGTGCCGACTCCCTCGCACCCCTGCCACCCCTCAACCTGCCCGACCTGAGGATGAGGGCGTTCGCCCGGGCGCTCGGCCAGGACCCCCGCCACGCCGACGTCCTCATCGGATACGTCCGCTACCAAAGGCGCGGCTGGAACGGAGAGCGAGCCGACCCCGTGCACGACACGCGCCGGGCCCTGGCCGAACTCGCCGACACGGCAGGCCCCCTGCCCGTGGTACTGCTCGGGCACTCCATGGGCGCCCGGGCCGCGCTGCGGGCCGCCGACGATCCGCAGGTCCGCGGCGTCGTCGCCCTCGCCCCCTGGTGCCCTCCCGGCGAGCCGGTCACCCACCTTGCCCCCCGCACCGTCATCGCCCTCCACGACCCGGCCGACCCGATCACGTCCGCCACCGACACCTGGGCCTACCTTCGCCGTGCCGAGGCGGCCGGAGCCCGCGCCCGCGGCATCCGCATGCCCGGCGGCCGCCACACGATGATCCGCCGCTCACGCCTCTGGCACAGCCTCGCCGCCCGCAGTACAGCCGAAGTCCTCGGCCTGGCCTCCCCCTCCTCGTGACCGAAGGGCCTCCCTCGGCGCGCATGAGGTCGGGCGCGGCCCCGTCGGCGAGCAGGCACAGCACCGCCATCGTCACGGCCACGTGGGTGTGCGGGAGCGGAGACGAACAAGCATGGGATGGCCATGGGTGCGCTGGGCGCAATGCCCGACGGGCACAGAGCGGGCATCGAGGCGTCACCGAGGCCGTCGTTCGGGCGGAACGGCCACGGCCCTTGTGGCTGTGGCCGTTGGCGTCACCTTGTTGCTGAGGACTTCTCCTTGCTCATGGAGTCGCCGGAGTGGCCTTGGATGGTGCCGCAGCTGGCGGGGGCGGTGGCTTCCTGGGGGAGCTTGGGGTCGAGTTCGCTCTTGCCCTTGCCGAAGTCGTACGTGCCGTTGCCGTTGGGGTCGATCCCGTGTTGGACGACGTGCAGGTACGTGATGTTGTCGGCGACGGCCTGGGAGACGGCGATCGTGCGGGAGTAGGAGAGGTTGCCGTTCTTGTCCGCGACCGGCATACGGTCGACGGCCAGGCCGCTGGCCTTGGTCGTGTCTCCGTTGGTGGTCAGCGAGATGTTGATGTCCCCGTAGGGGGGCAGTCCCTCGGCGGTGGTGACGATGCCGTCGCCGTCCTTGTCGGCGCCGGCGTCGGGGCAGGTGAAGTCGTGCCCGGTGGTGGAGCCGTGGATGTGCTGCGCGTGGGGCTGGCCGGGGACCAGCCCCTGGGCGTTGATCTTCACCGTCAGTTGGCGGCCCTGCAGGGCGAGCTCAGCGTTACCGCGGGCGCCCGAGCCGTTCAGCTGCCGCAGGTCGACCTTGTAGCTCCGGCCGTGCTGCGTCTGCTGACCCGCGTCGTGGGTGTGGGCTGGAGTGCGGCTCGCCCGGGATGCGCGGCCACCCGCCGTCGGCCCGCTGAGAGGCCGGGAGGGCCGGCGCGACAGTGCGGCTGACGGCCTCAAGTCGTTTTCCGGAAAGTCGGTGGCTCGTTGCTCCGTTCGTGGTGCGTCGACATGAACTAACGGATGAGTCGTGGGGGGTGATCGCCCCGTTGCTGCGCCGGGCTGGATGGGCCGGCCCGTGCGGGACCGGCGCCAGCTGGTGAAAGGGATCCTGTGGGAGCTGTCCGGGGCTGCCTGGCGTGACCTGCCCGAGTGGTACGGGCCGCGGAAGACGGTCTGTGAACGCTTCCGGCACTGGTCCGCGGACGGCACCTGGGACCGGCTGCTGGCGCATGTCCAGCAGCATTCCGATGCCGTCGGCGAGGTCGACTGGTCGATCGTCTGCGTCGACTCGACGGCGGTTCGGGCGCATCAGCACGCGGCAGGGGCCCGAAAAAGGAGGGTCTGGGAAGGGGAGGCGCTCCGCCGGTCGCGTGGCGGGCTGACCAGCAAGACCCACCCCGCCTACGACGACCACGGCCGGCCCCTCGCCTTCACCCTGACAAGGGGTACGGCTTGCAGGCCAGGAAACTGGCGAACTTCCAGTTCCGTTCTTCGTCGGGCTCCTGCAGCAGCTGAGCGGTAACGGTGAACCCGGCCTGGTTCAGCAGCTCGGCGAGTTGGTGTGCGGGCAACCGATACGACGTGTAGGACACGGGGTGGCCGCCATGGCCGTGTGTGGGACAGCGGTGCTCACCGGTGCCTACGTGGCCGGCGACGAGGAGATGTCCGCCGGGTGCCAGGGTGCGGTGGAACTCGGCGAACACGACCGGCAGCAGCTCCGGAGGTGTGTGGTGGGTGGAGTAGTAGGCCAGGATGCCGCCGAGCGTGTCGTCCTCGATCTCCAGCGCAGTCATGGAGCCCACGGAGAAGCGCAGATCGGGATAGGCGCTTCGCGCCAGTTCGATCATCTTTGGGGACACATCGATGCCGAATGCGGGAACGCCGAGTCCGGCCATGTGCGCCGTGACTCTTCCGGGTCCGCAGCCCAGGTCCGCGACCGGCCCTCGGTCGGATGCCCGCACCAGCTCGGCGAAGGTGGTCAGCATCGAGCGAGACAGGGGGTCCAGCTCAGAGGGAGCTTTGACGAGGGCGACGTAGTCGTCGGCCACGGTGTCGTATGACTCCCGCACCGCGGCAAGGTAGGAAGGCTCAGTCACGCGGTGAATCTATACGGGTGCACTGACATGGTCGGCGGCCCGGGCTGCTGGGTCACGCTGGCGCCTGGAGGAACGATGCGAAGGTGCGTTGTGCGCCGAACGGCTGTCGGGTCTTGAGGCAGGGGTGGAGCTGGCCGAGGAAGCGGTTCAGCAAGTGCCTTTGCGCGGCGGCGTGTCGGTCTCCGTGTTCGCGTTCGCTCCCGGTAGGGCGGTGAGGCGGTGAGGCGGTGAGGGCGGCGAAGGCGCAGAGGAAGCCGGCGTTGATGCAGCGGTTGTTTTCGACGAAGCGGCGGCCGACGGAACGCTTCTTGTCGGAGGCGTTGGCGATGGGGGCGGATCCGGCGTGGAACCTCAGCGCCCGGGCATCGGCGACCCGTGCCCGGTCGTCGCCCAGCTCGGCGAGCACACGGGCGCCGAGCATGGGCCCCGGGCCCGGGAAGCTGAGCAGGATCTCACTGTCGGCGTGCTGCTGAAAAGCGGCTGTGACCGCCTGCACGAGATCGTCCGCGGCCTCGCCGGTGGCGTCCAGCTGCTTGCGCAGGGCCAGGAGCTGGTGGCCGAAGGCGTTTTCGACTGTGGGCAGTTGGTGGCCCCAGTCGGCGCGGGAGTCAGCCCGCAGCCGCTCGGCCTCCGCGTCGCAGCAGCGGAGGTGGCCACTGCGTTTGAGGGCTGCCCCCAACTGGGCGAGGGTGAGCTTCGCGGCCTTGGTCGGGGTCGGGGCCGGAGTGAGGATGACACGGGCGTCAGGCCTGGTCAGCCCAACTTTTCTGCCCTGGACGACCAGCAGAGCAGCGGGGTGGTACTCGTGCAGGAGCGAGCGCACCTGGTTGGCGACCTGCTGCCGGGTCCAGACGGCGTCCTGCCGGGCTCGGGCCAGGATCGTGGTGGCCAGGGCGAGTTCGCAGTCGGTCGGCAGAGGCCGGTGGGCAGGCACGTCGGTGCGCAGGATGTTCGCCGGCAGCAGGGCGTCGCCCGGGTCGGACTTCTCGCGGCTGACGCCGTGGCGGTCCCGGTAGCGGGCGGCGGCGAGCGGATTGATCGAGAAGACCCGACGACTACCGGTGCGCGGGCTGGCGGCCAGGAGGCCGTGGCTGGTCTCGATGGGCGCCGGTATCGGATCTTGGGCTGTCTCACCATGCTCGGCCAGGAGGTCCAGAAGCTGGTGGTAGCCGGCCGCGTCGTCGGTGCTGCGGGCCTTGGCGAGCAGAGTGCCGCCTTCGTCGACGAGGGCGACGTCGTGGTGAGCTCTGCCCAGTCGATGCCGCGGAACACAGTCAAGCTGTCCTCCCAGATCCGTCCGTTCATGCAGGTCACGAGCACATGCGGGTCACGCGGCGGCCTGATCCGAGGACTCGTTGGCCCGTCATCTCGATAGCCGTCCGCGACTCCAGCGCACTCCAGGGGCTCGATCTTTCTGCAGAGCTCGCGGGCTCGCGGATGAACGAGAGGTCGACCCCGGAGCGGGCTCGCGCCGTGACGACCAACGTCGAAGTGGGCCCCGCGAGTTTCTCGGTGATCACGGAGACGTCGGGCTGCGCCGCTCTTGACAGACCCGCAAGGGCCGGGAGACACGGAGGCATCAGCCCGGCGCCCACGTCTCCAAACATCATCTGATCGTCGACCGCCACGGCACCCCGCTCGTCGTCACGCTCATCGGCGGCAACCGCCACGTCGTCACCCGGCTCCTGCCCCCGCTGGACGCAAACCCAGCGATTCAAGGTCCGCGAGGACGTCCCCGCAGCAAGCCCCGACGCGTGTACGCCGACCGGGGTTACGACTTCGACGAGTAGCGTCGACTGCTGTGGAAACGCGGCATCGAGCCGATGATCGCCCGACACGGCGGGCCCACGGCTCCGGACCGGCCAAGGTGCGCCGGGTCGTCGAGCGGGATTTCGCTTGGCTGCACCAGTTCAAACGGCTCCGCACCCGCTCCGAACACGCGCGGATCTCCATCAGGGCCTGCTCGAGAGGGCCTGCAGCCTCGTATGCCTTCGCCGCGCCCCAGAACTGCTTCTGAAAGATCAGTAAGGGACGGCACGCCGGAGTGGGTGGCAGCGTGGCGAACTCGGTCTCCCGCTTTTGCGGACTGCCCTCAGGTGAGGTCGAAGGTGATGTTCCCGGACCCGTCCCAGCCCGGGGCCTCCGTGAGCCTGAGGGTTCCATCCCCTGCCTCGACGACGAGCACCATGATCCCGCCGCGGTGCTCACCGGGAAACGCGAGGGAGAAGTGGGGATCCATCTCCATGAGGAAGTCCCAGCCGTCGCGCTGGATGGTGTCCAGGGGGTTGGCATGCCGCCCGGTTGCCTGCCACTGGCCGACCACGTCGACAGTGACGGTGATGTCGATGTCGTACTCCCCGAGGCACGTCGCGTGATTGACCCACCATTCGAGACGGGCCCGACCCGCGAGTCGATCCATGAGCACACTATGCACGGCCCCGGACCGGCGAGTCTGTGCGGCTGACGCTCGCCGTGGCGCAGGGTGGGAGCCAGAGCCGCAGGGGCAGGCCCTTTCCCCAACCGGCGGCACTGCATGTGCCCTCGCTGTCTCCGGATCTCATGCGTTGATGGGCTCTCCCGGCCGGGAGCGCCACGGCAGTTCCGGGTCAACCGCCGCCCGAGCCGACCGAGGCAGAACCGCCAGAAGTCCAGCGGGAGTTGGGCTGCCGTTGGTTAGGCGTGCTGCGCTCGGTGAGCAGCACCACCATGACCCCCGCCGGGCCGAGCAGAGCCTCCAGCGCGGCGGTGAGCCGCTGCGGGTCGCCACCGAACGGGAGCGTGAGGCGCTCGCGGGAGCCCTGTAGGGCGAGTTCCAGCGTGAGGGTGGAGACGGCCGGCTTGTAGTCCCCCTGGTACGGCTCCACCACCGTGTGCGTCAGTCGCACCTGGCGCAGGGCCTCGACGGGCAGCCAGGCGTCCGGCCCGGCGGCTCGGACCAACCGCAGGGACGCGGGCACCCCGGCCGGCGTGCACTCCACCCGCAGGATGTCCCGGGCCCGGGACAAGGCCAGCACCAGCCAGCCGATCAGGTACTCCAGCCCGACGACGACCCCCACCACCACGAACACGGTCGACGCCCGTGCCCCGGCCAGCGCCATCCAGAAGGCGACGACCAGGGTCGGCACGCCCAAAGCGAGGGGAACGAGCAGCGCCGGGCCCGCCGATGTCAGCGCATTCCACACCTGTCCGGCGGGGCCGGCACGCAGGACCAGATCCGTCGAGTCGGGGCCCTGTCTCAGCACGGGATCGGTGGCCATGCCTCCAGCGTAGGGCCGGTCCGCGAGAAGGCATCGACCATATCCGGCCGAGGGGCACTCGCCGATGCCGACGAGCACGCCCACAGCCCTCCCGGGAACCGCGTGCCAGCGGTGGTGCTCCCTCCTCCCCGGCCGTCCCGACATCTGGCGCGGCCGTCCGGTCGACCACCGGTGACGCCTGGTCCCCGCTCCGTTCTCGTATCCGCAGATCACCGTACCCCCACGGGTATATACATCTCCCCCTTCTCGTGTGGCCTCCCCTGTGGCATGGGATACCCAGGGGGGTATTTGACTTCCCTTCGCGGCCCTGCCTACAGTCGATGACGTAAGTACCCCGGGGGGTATCCGAAAAGGTGATCTCCATGCGTGAAGTGGATCTGGACGTCTTCGCGGCCGAGCTGGCTCAGGGCGCTTTCACCATCGACGTCCGCGAGCCGGACGAGTACGCGGCGGGCCATGTGCCGGGGGTCCGCACCGCGCCTCTCTCCGAGCTCGGTGCCCATCTCGCCGCGCTGCCCGCCGACCGGCCCGTCTACGTCATCTGCGCGAGCGGCAACCGCAGCGCCTGGGCCGCCGAGCACCTGGAGACCGCCGGTTTCCACGCGGTCTCGGTCGCGGGCGGCACCTCCGGATGGGCCCGCACCGGCCGCCCGGTCGTGCGCGGCACGGACGCCCGGGCCGTCTGAGCCTCTCCCACCGCACTTCCGCGGGGCTCCGCTCCGCGCCCGATCTCTCCGTCGAAAGGTTCGCCGTGTTCTTCGCCCAGTACTACCTCGACTGCCTGTCCCAGGCGTCGTACATGATCGCCGACGAAAAGACCGGCCAGGCGGTGGTGGTCGACCCGCGCCGGGACGTCTCCGAGTACCTCGCCGACGCCCGGGCCCGTGGCCTGACCGTCGTCGGTGTGATCAACACCCACTTCCACGCGGACTTCGTCGCCGGCCACCTGGAGATGGCGGCCGAGACGGGCGCGTGGATCGGCTACGGCGCGCGTGCCGAGACGGAGTACCCGATCCGGCACCTGGCCGAGGGCGAGCGGATCTCGCTCGGTGACGTCACCCTGCAGATCATGGAGACTCCCGGGCACACCCCGGAGTCGATCAGCGTCCTGGTGTACGAGCACCCCGACGACGAGGTTCCGTACGGGGTGCTGACCGGCGACGCCCTGTTCATCGGCGACGTCGGCCGCCCCGACCTGCTTGCCTCGGTAGGTGTCACAGCCGAGGAGCTGGGCGCCATGCTCCACGACAGCGTCCAGAACAAGCTCATGGGCCTGCCGGACGAGGTCCGCGTCTTCCCCGCCCACGGCGCGGGCTCCGCCTGCGGCAAGAACCTGTCCACCGAGAAGTCCTCCACCATCGGCGAACAGCGGACGACCAACTACGCCTGCGCCCCGATGAGCCGGGAGGAGTTCGTGGCCCTCGTCGCGGCGGGGCAGTCCACCGCGCCCGGCTACTTCGCCTACGACGCCGACCTCAACCGCAAGGACCGCACCCTGTACGACGCCACCGTCGCGGCCCGGCCGCTGACGCTCGCCGAGTTCACCGAACTGCGCGACGGGGGAGCGGTCGTGGTCGACGCGCGCGAGCCGCAGGAGTTCGCTGCCGGGCACCTGCGCGGCGCGGTGAACGTGCCGGCCGATGGGCGGTTCGCCGAGCAGGCGGGCACCGTCCTCGATGCCGCCGGCGAGCTGGTGATCATGGCCGCGCAGAACCGGGAGGAGGAAGTCGTCACCCGTCTCGCCCGCATCGGCTTCGACCGGGTCGCGGGCTACGTCCGCAACCCCGAGGACGCGCTTCGCGTGCTGGCCGACGAGGTCGTCCCGGCCAGCCGCCTCACCGCCGCGCACCTCAAGGCCGCCCTGGCCGGGGAGAATCCGCCGCTCGTGGTGGACGTGCGCACCTGCGGCGAGCGCGAGGCGAACGGCTTCATCCCCGAGGCCCTGCACATCCCGCTCAGCGAGCTGCCCGCCCGTACCGGCGAACTGCCCGCCGACCGGCCTCTCGTCCTGCACTGCGCGGGCGGCCACCGGTCCTCCATCGCGGCCAGCCTGCTGCGCCACCGTGGCTTCGAGGACGTCTCCGACATCCTCGGCGGCTGGGCCGCCTGGGCCCTCGCGGCCGAGACCGCCAGAGGCTGACCGCACCGGATCGGTGGTCGGGCACGAGCCCGGGACCCTTCCCGCCGCGCACAGCCGGCCCGTGGAGGAGCCGGGGGCCGCACTGCCCCCCCCGCCCCTCTTCCCGTCGTGGGCGGGGCCGCACTGCCCCGCCCACGACGGCCGCCTTTCTTCTCTGATACCTGGGTCGCCGCCATGACCCACAGCCCCCTGCGTACCCCCTCGCACAGACCTTCCGGAGTTTTGAATGAGCACCGAGCACACCGCCCAGTCGATCACCCCCGCTGTCTTGCACCGCCTCATCCAGGAGGACCGGGCGCCGCGCCTGCTCGACGTGCGCACCCCGGGCGAGTTCCGCACCGTCCACATCCCCGGCGCGTACAACGTCCCGCTGCACACCCTGCGCGAGCACCGCGCGGAGCTCCTGTCCCACCTGGACGAGGACGTCGTGCTCGTCTGCCGCTCCGGCCAGCGGGCCCGCGAGGCGGAACAGGCCCTCGCCCAGGCCGGCCTGCCGAACCTCCGTGTCCTGGAAGGCGGCATGAACGCATGGGAGGCGGCGGGCGCCCCCGTCAAGCGGGCCCCCGAGCGGTGGGACATGGAGCGCCAGGTCCGCCTCGTCGCCGGCTCCATCGTCCTGACCACCGGACTTGCCGGCATCCTGATCCCGGGCGTCCATCTCATCGGCACCGCCGTCGGCGCCGGCCTGACCTACGCCGCCCTCAGCAACTCCTGCGCCATGGGCGTCCTGCTCTCCAAGCTCCCCTACAACCGCGGCCCGCGCACCGACCTCCGCACCGTCATCTCGGAGCTGCGGAGCGCGTCGTGACCGCCCTCATCGTCGCGGCCTCCCTGCTCATCGGCGTCAGCCTCGGCATCCTCGGCGGCGGCGGGTCCATCCTCACCGTCCCGATCCTGGTCTACCTCGCCGGACAGGACACCAAGGAGGCCATCGCCACCTCGCTGTTCGTCGTCGGCGTCACCAGCCTCGCCGCCCTGGTGCCGCACGCCCGCGCCCACCGGGTGCGGTGGCGGACTGGATTGATCTTCGGCGCCTTCAGCATGGCGGGCGCGTACGGCGGCGGACGGCTCGCCGAGTACATCCCCGGCACGGTCCTGCTCGTCGCGTTCGCGCTGATGATGCTCGCCACCGCCTTTGCCATGCTCCGGAAGCCGCGCAACGGCGCGAAGAGGGCGGCCCGGCCCGCCCACCGCGACCTGCCGCTGAAGCACATCGCCGTCGAGGGCCTGGCCGTCGGCGCCGTGACCGGCCTGGTCGGTTCCGGCGGCGGGTTCCTCGTCGTCCCCGCCCTCGCCATCCTTGGCGGACTGCCCATGGGTATCGCGGTCGGCACCTCGCTCCTCGTCATCGCGATGAAGTCCTTCGCCGGACTCGCCGGACATCTCTCCGGAGTGTCCATCGACTGGGGCGTCGCCCTGACGGTGACCGTGGTGGCGGTCGTGGGCAGCCTGATCGGCGCCCGCCTCGCCGGACGCATCCCGCAGGACGCGCTGCGCAAGGTCTTCGGCTGGTTCGTCGTGGTGATGGGCGTCTTCGTCCTCGCCCAGCAGCTCGACCCCGGCCTGTGGACCCACCCCGCCACCTGGGCGGTGCTCGGCGCGGCCGGGACGGCGGCGGTGGCGGGCTGCGCGGTGCGGCGGACACGGCACCGGGCCGTCACAGCCCGGGAGTGACCGGTACCGGACGATTTAATACCCGTAGGGGTATTCTGGAATTCAGGGGGAGACGAGAGGAGGACGGCCGTGCAGGTCGACGAGGAAGCGATGACGCCGGTGCTCAACCGCCTGCGGCGCGCCCAGGGGCAGCTGGCCGGAGTCATCTCCATGGTGGAGTCGGGCCGCGACTGCAAGGACGTGGTGACCCAGCTGGCCGCCGTCTCCCGGGCCCTGGACCGGGCCGGGTTCAAGATCGTGGCGAGCGGGATGCGCCAGTGCCTGGCCGACGACTCCCCGGACGCCCCTCCCATGTCGGAGGCCGAGCTGGAGAAGCTCTTCCTCACCCTCGCGTGACCCTCCCTCCCGTCCAGCCGGACGAAGAGGCCGGTCGTTCGGGGCGAGCCGGAGCCCGGTCCGCCCCGAACGACCGGCGTGGTGGGAAGACAGTCCAAGCTGCCTGGTCCCAGTCGCCGTACAGGTTCACGGCCCTGGTGCGGACCCCAACGCGGTGGGCCGGGAGCGGCGCACTCCTCGGCGCCTGGATGTCCGTGCCGCGGTAGGTGTGGGTGGTGTCGGCGTCGAAGGTGGCGGTCTGTCCAGCGGCCACGGAGTACTCGGTGCCGTCGACGACGAGGACCATCTCGCCGGCGGTGACGCTGACGGTTTCGGTCACGCCTGCCTGGTGGGGGTGGCTGGGGTATTCCTCGCCGGGTTCCAGGGTCCAGCGCCAGACCTCGGTGGCGGCCGGGCCGCCGGTGGTCAGCATGAGCCGGGCCTCGCTGCCGCGCTCGCCCTTCCACGGGGGCATGACGGCGCCAAGGCGCCGCGGAGCGGGATCGCGAGCGAACACACGACCAGGCCTCCGGGCCCCGGCGGCCGCACATCGACCTGACGACCTGGAAACGTCCCGCCGAGACTGCAGACACCAGCACCGGGCGTGTGGTGGTGGCTTCATCGGCGGCTGTTGCCAAGGACGGGATCGTTCATCCTGGTGGTTGAGAGCTCGTGTCAGCTGCCGGTTCGCCGCGCGTGCCGCTTCGAGTTCGGCCTCCCGTTCCTCCATCTGCCGGGCAAGTTCGGCGTTGCGCTGTTCGAGGTGCGTGATGGTGGTCTTCAGCTCGGCGACATCGGCGCCGGCTCCCAGCCCGGATTCGGCCCACGCCTCTTCGCCGAGACGTCTGGACAAGACCTCCTCCAACTGCGTGACCCGGGCGGCCAGGCGGGCCGCACGCGCGTTGGCGTTGGCGAGGTCGGCTCGCAGTGACGCCGTGCTGACATCGGCGCTTCCGGGTGATGCGGCTGAGCGGCTGGTGGTATGGAGGTGGCCCAGAAGGTCGCGGTGGCGTAAAGGAAGGTGCGGTCGACACCTGCTGCACGGGCGATGGCGGAGGTGGTCAGAGGGGGTGCCGTCGCGGATCGCGGTCGTGATGGCGTCCTGCAAGCGGGGCCGTCGTCGTTCTGTGCCGGCATGACGGCCGGCGCGCATCGGGGTGGTCACGTCGGGTTCCTTGCCGGTCGGACATCGGGCAGGGGCTGGCGTACGCGGGGCATGCCGAGGTGGACGGTGCGATTGCGGCGTACGAGGGTGACGGCCTGCTCATCTGGGCGCGGTCCTCGGGGGTGAGGTCGTCGAGGTCGGTGCGGACGCGTTCGATCAGGCGGCGCACGCGGTGGATCTCTTCCTCGGAGGGCATGGCCTGGGTACGGGCCCACTCATCGGCTTCGAAGGCGGACATGGGGCGTTCGCGGCTGCGGAGCAGGTCGGCGAGGTGGGCCTGGAGGTCGGGGAGGTAGGAGACGTCGGTGGAGGGAGCCGATGACCTTGCCGGTGGCGACCTCGAGGGCGGCGAAGAGAGTGGTGGTGCCGGCCCGGACGTGGTCGTGGCTGCGGCGTTCGGGAACCCCGGGCATCATCGGCCGGACCGGCTGGGACCGGTCCAGGGCCTGGATCTGCGACTTCTCGTCCACGCAGAGGACGAGCGCCTTCTCCGGCGGGTCGAGGTAGAGGCCGACGACGTCACGGACCTTGTCGATGAACAGCGGGTCGGTGGACAGAGGTCTGCGACCGGTGCGGGGCCAGGGCGAACGCCCGCCAGATCCGCGAGACGGTCGACTGCGACATGCCCGTCGCCGCCGCCATCGACCTGGTCGACCAGTGGGTGGCGTTCTTCGGTGTCTCCTCGAGCGTCTTGACGATGACCCGCTCGACGTCGGCGTCGGTGATCTTCCGGGGGACACCGGGCCGCGGGTCGTCGCACAGACCTTCCAGGCCCCGCTCGATGAAGCGGCGCCGCCAGGTGCGGACCGTGTCCGGAGCGATCCGCAGCCGGCGGGCCACCTCCATGATCGAGTGGCCCTCGGCGCACTCCAGCACGATCCGCGACCTCTGAGCCAGAGCCTGAGCCGTCGTCCGGCGACGTAACCAGCCCTCCAGCACCACCCGCTGGGCATCACTGGCCGACAACGGCGGAATCTTCGGACCCGGACGACTCATGCCCAACTAACGACTCAGGTCACCAGCGATGAGACGGCCGTTCATGTCGGGGCGGCGGAGGCCGTCGACCCGGACCGGAGGAACCGTGACGCCAAGGCCGCGGCCGCCGTCGTCACGCCCTGGAGAGGGACGGCGTTCATTCCGGGCACGGTGGGGAGCAGTGTGCTGGACAGGCAGGTGTTCCGAGGTCTGGAGGCGTAGCGGCCTGCCGCTCTCGGGACCGGATGTACCAGGGCCGTCGGGGCGTTCAGGGCGCGAGCGATCTCCAGGGCCCAGGCCGCCCGGGAGACGCGTTCGGGGCCGCCCAGATGCAGTACGGGCGGCAGGTCGCCCTCGTGCGCGAGGAGGCGGGCGACCACCCTGGCGACGTCGTCCACGAGGACCGGAGTGGTCCACTGGTCGGCCGGTGCCTCCACCGGCTCGCCCCGGGCCAGGCGGTGGGCGCACGACGCGAAGAAGTTCAGCCACTTCTCGCCGCCCGCGGGCTCGTGGCCGTAGACGAGACTGACGCGCAGGGCTGTCGCCGGGGAGGCCGCCTCGGACAGCAGCACCTCCTCGGCGGCGCGTTTCGCCGCCCCGTACGCGTTGGCGGGTGCGGTTGGGGTGGACTCGACGTTCTCGGCCCCACTGCCGTCGAACACGTTGTCCGTCGAGATCATCACGATGCGGTCCAGGCCCGGTACCGCGGCGAAGTGGACCGTCGCCGCCCGGTGCGCCGCGGCCGCCTCCTCGGGATGCGTCTCGCACCAGGTGACGTCGGACGGCCCGTGGACCAGGACGACCGTGCGGGGCGCGACCGTTGCCACCGCCCGGTCGCAGGCGCTCGCGTCCGTGGCGTCCAGCGACTGCCACCGCGCCCCGTAGTCCTCGGGTGCGACCGTGGGCCGTCCTCGTGAGCCGAGCGTCACCTCATGGCCCTCGACGACGAGCCGGCGGGCGATCTCGGATCCGACGAAGCCGCTGCCGACCACGAGCGCCCGGCGAGCCGTGCCGGGCGGCGTGTTCTCCGTACCCGTCGGCATCAGAGGGTCACCTTCTCCCGGTGGGCCGCGAGACGGCTGCCCATGATTCGGCCCACCCCGATCAGCCCGTGGTCGTCGTCGTCCTCGCCGAGGACGACCATGGCGTCGACCTGGGCGGCCGTCAGCCCGAAGCAGCCCTGCCGGACGAGCTCCTCCACCAGGAGTGCCCGGTAGCGCTCGCCGATCGCGAGGGCGAATCCTCCCATCAGGACGTACCGGCGGATCCCGATCGACGCGAACACCCCGCCCACCGCGGCCGCCAGGTGAACGAGGGTGGAGCGCAGCACAGCCGTCGTGAACGGATCCCCGTCCCGTACGGCCCGAGCGATCTCCGGATTGCCGAGGAAGCGCGGATCGGCGGCCCCCGCGCGAGCCGGTGCCGAGCGGGCGTACCCCGTCGGGTCGGAGGCCGCCGCCCGGCGTACCGCGGCGAGGACGCCCCGCCCCGAGGCGATCGCCCCCAAGTGCCCGCGCCCCCCGCAGTCGCACAGCGGGGCGTCGGGTGAGCGGTCACAGGTCCAGTGGCCGAGCTCCCCGCCGTACCCCTCGATGTCGAGGAGTACGTCGCCGTCGCGGAAGACCTTGTTCCCGATGCCGGAGCTGATCGTCAGGAGACAGAAAGGGACCGCGCTCTCCGTCCCGTACCGCCAGGCGGCCGCCGTGAGGTCGTTGACGACGAGCACCGGCACGGACAGCCGGGCGCTCAGGTCCTCCCGGAGGGGGAGGGGTTCGCCACCCGCGCCCCACACCGTGGGGGCACCCAGGACGGTCCCGTCCCGGGCGACCGGGCCGGCGAAGGCGACGGCCAGGGCGGGCGGGGCGGTTCCGGGGCGCGCCTCGGCCCGCCGTTCCGCCTCGCGCACGATCTGGTCGACCACCTGCCGCTGGAGCACCGGCACGGGAGCGTCCGGGTGGCGGGCCATGCCCTCCACCGGCATCCTGCGCACGTCGGAGAGGCGTCCGCCCCGGGGGTCGAACGTGCCGACGCGCAGCGTCGTCCCCCCGACATCCATCACGGTCACGGCCTCGCCGGTCTCCGTCACCGTCGGGTCACCGGGCGGGATCGCCATCGGTGTCCTCCCTCGTGTACGCCGCCACCTCGAAGACGAGCAGCGCCAGTTCCGTGTCCGTGTCATTGCTCAGACCGTGCTCGCCGAAGGGCTCGTTGGGGATGACGTCCCCGGCCTCCACCCGGAACGTCTCCCCGTCCCGGTGCATCACGCCGCTCCCGCTGAGCACGACGTACGTCTCGCGGTCGTGACCGTGCCGATGCCGCCCTATGGACGTCCCCGGCGGCAGGACGGCCAGGTCGATGAAGTCGGCGCCGGCCCCTTCGCCGCGGGCGAAGATCCGGTGGGCGAGGATCGTCCCCGCCCCGCCGTGGTCATGCGGTTTCGGGGACAGCAGGTTGCGCAGGTTCACGAGGGGGCGCGAGGTCCCGGTGCCGCCGGTCACAGCGCGGCCTCGCGGGCGAAGGCCCGGGATCTCCGGGCGAGTTCGTCCAGGGCGAGGCCGAGCACGTCGCGGGGCACGTCGGTGAGGTCGTCGACGAACGTCGCCTTGCCCGCGGCGATGGGGACCACCAGGTGCAGCCGCCGGCCGCGGCGTTCCCAGGACTCCTCGAGCGCCCGCGTCATCAGGTCCGGTGTGCACGTCTCCGCGTCGAAGACGGGCAGCCCGATGCGGGCCAGGAGACCGATGATCCGGTCGCACTCCCGCTCGTCGACCAGACCGAGCCGCAGCGCCAGGCAGGACGAGAGCGCCATGTCGACGGCGACGGCCTCGCCGTGTTCGAGGCGGTGGTCGCCGGCTGTCTCGATCACGGGGCTGAAGGTGTGGCCGAAGTCCACAAGGCGGGCGAGCTGGTGCTCCCGCAGGTTCGGGCACAGCTCCTCCATCATCAGCCGCATCGAGGTCCGCAGGATGTACCTCTCGACCTCGGGCGGCGTCGGGACTGCGGTCGACCGGAAGGCGTCCGGGTACCGCTCCAGGGTGCGGAACAGATCCCCGTCCAGGATCACGGCCATCTTCACGATCTCCGCGAGACCGCAGCGGATCTCGCGGAGCGGCAGCGTGGAAAGGAATGCGGGATCGCTCAGCGAGGCGTGCGCCGGGTGGTAGGCGCCGAACATGTTCTTCGTGTGGAGGGCGTTGACCCCCGTCTTCACGCCGACGCCGACGTCCACCTGGCCGACGAGGGTGGTGTTGATGCGGACGTAGCGGATCCCGCGGGAGTACATCGAGGCCGCGAAGCCCACGACGTCCGAGACGATGCCGCCGCCGAGAGCCAGCATCACCCCGTGCCGGTCGAGTCCGTGCGCCTTGGCCAGCGCGCAGACCCGCTCCGCCATGGCAAGCGTCTTGTTCTTCTCCCCGGTGGGAATCGTGTGCAGCGTCCATGTCCCCGGGGCGAGGTTCGCCTCCAGGTAGTCGCGCAGCGCCTGCCCGTACAGGCGGCCGACGGTCGGCCCGGTGAAGGCGACGACCCTTCGTCCGCCCACGGCGCGGGCGAGTGCGGGATTCCCGGGGGAGAGCACCTCCGGGACGAGGTCCGACCGGTACCCGGTGCCGTCCGGCGCGAGCAGGCTGAATCCGTCGGCGTCCTCCCACACCCCCGACAGACGTTCCTCGTCAACTAGAACCCGGCTTGACATGCCTCTCCTCGTCAGTCACTCGGTGTGCTTGCGGCCGGCGTGCGTACACCCCGGCCAGGTGGCGGAGGAGCGGAGCCTCGGACAGCTCCTCCAGAGACACGGGACGACCCTGCTCGTCGGCGATCGGCAGGCACCAGTTGGGATGGACGCCCGCCGTGCCGGGCAGGTTCTGCGGCCGCCGGTCGCCGGTCGTGTCCGGGAGCCAGACGCCGATCATCCGGGCCGGCGTCAGACTCAGGTACGTGTGCAGTGCCGCGACCTCTCCGGCGGGATCGGGCAGGAGCCCCAGCCGCTCCATCTCGGCGATCCAGCCGTCCCGTTCACCGGCGGCCTCGGCCTTCTCCTCCTCCGGCGGCCGGGTGAGCAGCCCCAGCGAGGCCCGCAGGTCGACGTGTTCGCCGCTGAGCCAGGCCGCCGTGGTGGGCAGGTCATGCGTGGTCAGGGTGGCGAGACAGTGCTCGCGCCACTGTTCCGGCGGCAGGGGGCCCACCCGGCCCTCGGAACCGCCCTCGTACTCGAAGCGTTGTACGGCCGTCCCCAGCACGCCCCGGGCCGCGAGCTCCTCGCGGACCTCCGGCTCGACCGTGCCCAGGTCCTCCCCGATGACGAACGCCCCTGCGGCCTCCGCCTCGGCGCCCAGCACGGCCAGCATCGCGGCGCCGTCGTACCGGACGTACGTGCCGTCGGACGGGGGACGCCCCTCCGGCACCCACCAGAGGCGGAAGAGCCCCATGACGTGATCGACGCGCAGGGCGCCGGAGTGCCGCAGTCCCGCGCGTAGCAGCCGGGCGAAGGGCCGGTATCCCTCCGCGGCCAGCGCGTTCGGACGCCACGGCGGCTGTCCCCAGTCCTGACCGGACGGATTGAAGTCGTCCGGCGGGGCCCCCACCGACATCCCCTCGGCCAAACAGTGCTGGAGCGCCCAGGCGTCGGCCCCCTCGGGCGCCACGCCCACCGCCAGGTCGTGGACGAGTCCGACGCGCATCCCTGCCTCCCGCGCGGCGCGCTGGGCGCCGGCGAGCTGCTCGTCGGTGATCCAGGCGAGCCACCGGTGGAAGTCGACGGCGCCGGACAGGACCCGCCGGGCGTCGGCCACGACCGTCGACCGGGGATCGCGCAGCGCGGCGGGCCAGGAGCGCCACGCCGGGCCGTGGACCTCCGCGAGCGCGCACCAGGTGGCGAAGTCCGTGAGGTCGCGGCCCTCCCGCGCCACGTACGCGGCGAACGCCGCCTCGCGCCCGGGCGAGCGGGGCACCTCGTACACCTCGCGCAGGGCCAGGTGCTTCAGCTCGCGCACCTCCTCGCGGCGGATGAGCGACTCCCCTGAGAGGACGGCGGAGTTGAGGGACACCGCCCGGTCCGCCAGCCTCCGGACGCGGGCGCGCTGCCCCTCCGCCAGATACGCGAACTCGGGGACGGCCTCGACCCGCACGTGCATCGGGTCGGGGAAAC
Organism: Streptomyces sp. NPDC003327; assembly: GCF_053589515.1. Taxonomy (NCBI): domain Bacteria; kingdom Bacillati; phylum Actinomycetota; class Actinomycetes; order Kitasatosporales; family Streptomycetaceae; genus Streptomyces; species Streptomyces sp. NPDC003327. Next base: position 224,639 of record NZ_JBSFSA010000004.1, read on the forward strand.
GCCGGCTGCTCGGCCGGTAGGGCGAGGGGTCCGGCAGCGGACCGGGCTCCATCGCGTGCAGCGGACCGAGTTGGACGAAGTCCGCCCCCAGGTCCCGTCCCGTCCAGGAGACCAGCTCGGCGAGGTCACCGAGGTCCCCCATGCCCCAGGAGCGGCGCGAGAGCAGGAAGTAGAGCTGGACGAGGAGGCCCCACGAGTACGGTGCCGGGGCCGACCGCTCCGGCGAGACCAGCAGCACCGCGGCGTCTCGCCGTCCGTGCCGCTCCACGCTCAGCGTGTGGGACCCCACCGGCAGCGGCTCGTCGAGCCGTCGCGTACGGCCGTCGGCACAGAGCACCTCGGCCCTGGTTCCGGCCGGCAGCTTCGGCCGGGGACCGCGAGGCCCCCGTACGACCACGCACTGCGGAACAAGCCGACGGCCCTGCTCGGCGCGGTGGGCCGCGAGGGCGGCTTCCGCGGCGGCGGGCGTCGAGGCGTCGACGCCACAGGCGGCGAGCACCGAGACCAGGGTGTCCCGGGAGACGTCGACCGGGCGCCCTCGGTCGGTGCGGTAGCCCGTCGCCACGCCGTGGGCCTCGGCGAGCCGGAAGAGGGGGTCGCTCACGAGCCACCTCCCATCGGGACCACCGGCGTGCCGAAGAGACGTTCCAGGACCGTCGCCACGCCGTCCTCCTCGTTGCCCGGCGCGATCTCGTCGGCGACGGCCAGCAGCGCGGGGTGTGCGTTGGCGACCGCCACCCCGTGGCCGGCGAGCGCGAGCATCGGCAGGTCGTTGGGCATGTCGCCGAACGCCACGGTCTCCTCGCCCGTGCGGCCGAGGACCTCCAAGGCCCGCGCCACGCCGGTGCCCTTGGTGACGCCCCGCGGCAGGATCTCGACCATGCCCTGGACGGAGTGGACGACGGTCACCTCCTCACCGCAGAGCCGGCGCGCCGTCTCGGTCAGCTCGTCGTCCCCGAGGACGCGGTGGTGCAGCACCAGCTTGTCGATCGGCGTCTCCCACAGCAGCGACCGGTCGGCCGTGACGTCCCAGCCGTGCCGCACCCGCTCACCGAAGCCCGGTGTGACCTTGAACCGGCTCTCCGGGGGCGAGGTCACCACCCCCAGTTCGAGCGGCCCGACGAGGTCCTCGACGCGGGCGACGACCGAACGTGCGAGGCCGGTGTCGAGCCGCTCGGCGGACAGCAGCCGGTCGGCGCCCGCGTCGTACAGCTGCGCGCCCTGTCCGCAGACGGCGAGTCCCGTGTAGCCCAGGGAGTCGAGGAGCCGGCGGCAGGCGGCGGCCGGGCGACCGGTGACCACGAGGTGCCGGGTCCCGGACGAGGCCACCAGATCGAGCGCGCGGCGGGTCCGCGACGAGACCGTCAGGTCGCCACGGAGCAGCGTGCCGTCGAGGTCCGTGGCCACGACGCGGAAGGGCGGAGCCCCAGGGACGGGGACGTTGTCCCAGGTCACCCTGCCGGAGGCGAGCGTGAGCCGGAGGACGAGACCGGCCCTCAGATCGTCGGCCCTCACGCAGCCCCGGAAGGCGCCGTCGGCTTCCCGGCGCAGCGCGGCGGTCCGGGTCCTGCCCGCCGGTGGCACCGGCTCGTCCGACAGCGCGGCCTCGGCCGCCGATTCGAGAGGTTCCGGACCGGACGGGCCCGTGCCTGCCGCGGCCGACGGCACGTCCCCCTCGACCACGACGTCGACCGCCGCCACCTCCGGATGCCGGTACTCCACCCGCAGCGTCCCGTCCGGCTCGGCGGGCGAGACGCGGCAGCGGTGCCGGACCGGGGACATCAGCGCCTCGCGACCCGCCGCCTCCGCCAGCTCGGCGCAGCGCGGGAAGTCCGCCCGCCGGAACGCGGCGGCGAAGAGCGCCTCGTACGCGGCGGCGTCGAGCTTGGCGCACCGCCCGTAGGCGGTGGCATCCGCCAGTTCGAGGGAGCGCCGGACGATCTCCTCCTGGTGCTCCGTCCACTCCGCGTCGTCGAGCAGGTCGAACCAGCCGTACCGGATCGCATCCCGCGCGGGTAGTCGGCGCGGGACGTCGTCGAGGAGCTCCCGGAAGACGGCGAGGCGTCGACGGGCGCTCTCGCCCCAGGTGAAGCCGCGGGCGGTCCTGGACGCGGCGGCGGACAGCCGCGCGTACGCCCCGGGTTCCTCGCGGAACATCCGCTCCGCGTCACGGATCCGGTCCGCGAGCAGCGCCGCGAGCTCCCGGTCGTCGTCGCGGAACGAGCCGCGGACCGCGAAGCCCGTCGCCTTCGGGTCCTCGTGCGGACGAGCGTGCCCGAAGTGGGCGGTGGCCCGCTGCGCGGTGCCGACGGGGACGGCCCCGCAGGCCATCGCCTCGGCCTGCGCGATGAGGAAGCCGTCGAGCTCGAACTTCGACGGGTAGACGCAGAAGTCCGCGCAGGCGGCCTCCGCGAACAGCTCGTCCTCGTCGACGAGCCGCCAGTCGAGCCGCACCCGGTCCGGGTACGTGTCGGCCACCCGCTGGAAGTAGGCGTTGGCGGGCGACACCTCCGCCACCCCGCCCGCTCCGGTCGCGCACCGAAGCAGGAAGGAGACCTCCGCTCCGCCGGCCAGGACCTCCTCCACCGCCCGGATCAACTCCAGCTGCCCCTTGTGGTGCACCGCGTACCGGGCCGCGTGGTAGAAGACGGGCCGGGCGGGATCGAGGCCCAGGGAACGCAGCACGGCGTCGCGGTCGACGCCCTCCGGGTCCCTCGCCAGCCATGTGCCGGAGACTCCGCAGCCCCCGTCGAACAGCTTGCCCGCCTGCTCACGCAGCAGCCCGGAGACGGGCAGCGACGCGACGTACCGTTCCATCGGGGTGTCGGCGAAGGTGCTGTAGTGGTCGCGCTGCCCGGGCGAGACGAAGTCCACCAGGTCGGCGTGGGCGAGAAGCTGCGGGAAGAGGCCGACGTGGTCCGGGCCGTACTCGGTGTGCAGGCGTGTCGCCGACAGCGCCCGCACCATGGCGGCGGCCGGCGAGTCCTCCGGCGGCGGCGTCTCCTCCCAGGAGCCGAGGGCGCTCCCCCCACCGGCCGCGGTGCCGGCGCCGGCCGGCCCGGGTGACGCGTCGAAGAGACCCAGCAGGGCCTCGACCTGGGGCCGGTAGACTTTCTGCGTGATCGGTGCGTTGGCCGCCACCGTGCTGACACAGCGCCACCGGGGGTCGCCGCGCAGCACGAGCGGGACCAGGTAGTGGTAGGCGGGCTCGAAGCCGTGGACGATCGCCGGCTCCTCCCCGCCGAGCCACTCCCGCAGGAAGCGCAGTCCTGCCACCTGGAAGACCAGCGGCTTGAAGAACGACAGGTCCCGGCCCTCGGAGTCCGGCGGCGGGTACAGCCGGTCCGGCAGCAGGTCCAGCTGGGCGTCGGACAGGAAGTACACGTCCACGCCGTCGAGCCGCAGCAGATGGGCCCGCGTCGTCAGCGGCAGCACCGCCTCGGCGGGCCGGCCGGGCCAGGTCTTGGGATCTAGCACCAGCGGCACCGTGTGGTCGATCCGGAAGTCCAGCTCCTCGATCGCGTACGACTCGCGCAGCCGGTCGAGGTGTCCGTGCGCGGGTGTCACGATCGAGACCCGGTGCCCGAGGGAGGCGTACTCCCGGGACAGGTTCCACACCAGTGGCGACAGGCCCCCGCGCATCAGCCGGGAGTCGAAGCCGCCGCATTCGTAGGCGAAGTTGACGATGTGCATGGGTGTGCTCCCTCAGCGTGCGGGGTTGGATGCGAGCTCGACGTGCTGGACGAACCCGTCCTCCAGGACGATCGCGGAGTCGATGTCGGCGCCGTCGGGCACGACGGCACCGGGCAGCACGACACTGCGCCGCACCCGGGCGTCCGTGCCGATTCGTACACCGGGGAAGAGCACGCTGTCCTCGACGTCCCCCCGGCTGACCAGGTCGAAGGGGACCACGGAGCGGCGGATGCCGGGCGACTCGGCGACCCGGTGCCGGTGCAGGTACGGGGAGATGGTCCAGGGCAGCGATCGGACCGGCAGGGAGGCGTCGGGGCGGGTCATCGCGAGATGCGCGCGGTGGTACCGCTCCACCGTGCCGATGTCCTCCCAGTGCCCCTCGACGCGGTGCCCCCGGATCCGTTCCCCGGCCGCGAGCATCGCCGGGATCACGTCCCGGCTGATGTCGTGCTGCCAGTCCGTGCCCTCCAGCTCCTCCAGATACCGCCGCAGCACCTTCGCGTCGAAGACGCAGAAGGCGGCGAACACCAGGTCGGACGTCGGGTGTTCGGGCTTCTCCACGAAGGCGGTCAGGGAGCCGTCCCCGTCGAACGCGACCATGCCGAAGAGATGGACCCAGCGAGGGTCGATCCGCTGGTAGGAAATGGTCAGCGCCGCCCGCGAGGCGATGTGCCCGCGGATCAGCGGGCCGTAGTCGAAGCGGTAGACGTGGTCGGCGTGGAGCACCATCACGTGCTCGGTCCGGGGGCCGAAGATGTGCTCCCCCTTGCGGATGAGAGCGTCGGCCGTCCCCTTCTCCAGGGGCCAGGCGCGCTCGGGAAGCCGTGCGGGCAGCTTCCCACCCGCGGTGCGGTACGCCTCGTCGTACGGCCCGAAATGGATCCGGAAGTCGCGCGAGGCCCCGTTCCAGGCGGAGTGCAGGTCGTCCATCAGGAGGCGCTCCTCGTACTGCGAGAGCAGGAGCACCTCCCCGAGGCCGGAGTCGCGCGCGTTCGCCAGGCTGAAGTCGATGAGCCTGCAGGCACCGCCGTACGGCACGAGAGGCTTCAGCCGGCCGGTGCCGAGCCGGCCCATGCGCTCACCCCGGCCCCCGGCGAGCAGAACGGTGCGGACGGAGTCGAACTCAGCCATGACGCACCTCGTCCCAGGCGATCCGGCCGTTCGAAAGGGTCAGGAGCAGCTGGGCGGCGGTGCCCGCCGGTGGAGCGGCGCCGACGAACTCCCCGGCCGCCCGGCGGGTCCACTCGGTGATCTCCGCCTCCGCGCGGCCCCCGGCGTCCCGAGGGCCGGGGACGACCAGTTCGACGCGCTCCGCGTGGGCGAGCCGGTAGCGCAGGTCCGTGCCGTGGGGTGCGCACCGGTCGCCGAGGCGGGCCACCTGCTCCGGGGGTATCGCGTCCGGCCACCGTCCTGCCACCTCCTCGCACACGGCGAAGTCGGCGCGCGCCCAGGCGGCGTCGAAGAACCGGAGGGCCAGTGCCCCCGTCACGGGACCCAGGCGTTCGGCGGCGGCCAGGTCGCCGGTCTCCACGGCCGCGTCGAGCACCTCCTGAGGGCGCTCCTCCCAGGTACGGGACGGCAGGGTGTCGAACCAGCCGTGCCGCAGAGCGGTGTCGGCCGCCGGCTCGGGGGCGACCCCGAGCCAGAGGTCCCGGAAGACCTCCAGATGGAGATCGGCGCAGTGGTCCCAGGTGAAGCCGCGTGCCACCTGCCGGGCGCGGGCCGACAGGACCCGGTACTCGTCGGGCCGGTCGCGGAAGAGGCGCACGGCCTGCCGGAAACGGTCGGCAAGGCCGTCGACGAGGAGCGCGTCGTCCTCGGCGAAGGACCGGTTGACCGAGAAGCCGGTACGGGTCGCGCCGTCGTCGGCGTGCCGGAAGTGGGCCATGCCCCACTGGGCGGTGGCCACGGGCACCGCCCCGCACGCCATGGCCTCGCCCTGGGCGATGAGGAAGGTGTCCATCTCGAACTTGGAGGGGAACACGCAGAAGTCGGCCGAGGCGGCGTAGTCGAAGACCCGGCTCTCGTCGACCCGTTCCCACTCCAGGTGCACCCGCCCCTTGTGGCGTTCGGCGACCTCGTGGAAGTACGGGTCGTCGATGCCCGTGCCGGTGATGCAGCGCAGGACGAAGTTGGCCGCGAGGCCGTCGGTGAGGACCCGGTCGATCGCCCGGACCAGTTCGACCTGGCCCTTGTGGTGGACCGCGTAGCGGGCGTTGTGGAAGAACGTCGGGAGGGACGGCTCCAGACCGAGTGCGGAGAGGACGGCGTCCCGGTCCACCGCGTCCGGATCCGGGGCGAGCCAGCTGTCCGAGATCGCGCAGCCGCCGACAAACTGCTTGTGCGCATTGCGGCGGACCGTCCGGGAGACCGGCAGCGCCGCGAACAGGTCCTCGAACGGGGTGTCGCGGAAACTGTTGTAGAAGTCCCGCTGGCCCGGGCAGAGGAAGTCGATCGCGTCGGAGTGGTCGGCGACCAGACCGTAGACGGTGAGGTGGTCGGGAGGGTACTCGTAGTGCAGGTGGGTGCGCGTCTGGTACTGGCGCTGGGCCTCGCGCTCGCCGGCCGGCAGCGGCGGCTCCTCGTCCGGCAGCGGCGGCGCGCCGAGGAGGTCGAGCAGCCTGCGGACCTCCGGCCCGTACACCTTCTTGGTGATCGGCATGTTGCTCTGCACGGTGGTGACCACGCTCTTCAGCGGGTCGCCGCTCAGCGCCGGCGGCAGGAGGTAGTGGTAGTACGGCTCGTGGGCGTGGACGATCGCCCGTTCGTCGCCGAACCAGCCGCGGAGGAAACGCACGCTGTCGACCTGGAAGACCAGCGGCTTGAAGAAGGTGAGGTCCCTGCCCTTCGCCGAGTACGGCGGATAGAACGTCTCGGGCAGGCGGTCCAGGTAGTCGTTCGACAGGAAGTAGAGGTCGACGCCCTCCTTGCGGATCCGGTGAGCCGTGGTACGCAGCTCCACGGACACCTCGGTGGGAAAGCCGCGCCACACCTCGGGGTCGAGGACGAGGGGCAGGGTGTAGCGGTCCTCGTACGGGAGGTCCTCGACCGTGTAGCGGCGGCGCAGGTCGTCGAGACGCCCGTGGGCGGGGGTCACGATGGACACCCGGTGGCCCTTGCGGGCGAAGGCGCGGGAGAGGTTCCAGAGATACACCGAGGTGCCGCCCTGGAGGAAGGTGTGGTCGAACCCGCAGCATTCGAAGTACGTCTCGATGACGTGCAGCGGTTCGTCGGTCACGTCACTCACGTCAGGTCCTCGTGGTCAGGGTGAGGGGGAGCGGGGAAGGAAGACCGAGCGCCATGGCGTGGCGCAGATCGATCGCGGCGTGGTACGGCCGGGCGTGCGCGAAGTTGTAGTCGAGCTCGTGGAGCAGGCGGCGCAGGTAGAGCAACCGGCGCAACGGATCGTCGGGGAGCCCTCGTTCGGGTCCGGCAGAGTTCTCGTCGGACCCGTCGGACCCGTCGGACCCGTCGGACCCGTCGGACCCGTCCGACCCGTCGCGCGTGAGCAGCAGAGCGGCGACGTGCCGGCGCCACCTGTCCGCGGCCTCGAACACGAGCAGGAGCACGGACCGCTCCCGTGGCGGCATGCCGGCGCCGCCGTCGAGCGAGGCGAGCATCGTCTCCGTCGAGTCGACACCCAGGAGCCGGGCGCTCTCGTACGCGGCCTCGTCGGCGCTGAAGTACTCCAGGGCACGTCCCAGCGCCACCAGGTCCTGCATCGGGGACTGTTCGGCCCAGCCCGGCTCGTCGGGACCCGTGCCGGGGGTGGAGATGTCGATGAGGCGCGGCGGGTCCCACAGCAGGTGCGACAGATGGAGGTCCCCGTGGCAGGGTCCCGCGGGGTGTGTGCCGGTGGCGTCGAACGCCGTCCGCAGCAGCTCGATCTCCGAGGCGAGCGAGCCGAAGGCCTTCTCCAGTGCCACCGGGGGGAGTTCCAGCCCGTCCCGGGCCCGCTCGGCGAGCGCGTGGCACCGCTCCTCGGCAGCCCGGAGGGCGCGCTCGACGGGGTAGTCCGGCGGGGGAGCCCCCCGGCCCAGCCGTGTGCGCAGCTCCTCGTGGAACCCGCCGAGGAACGAGCGGGCCGTGCGCAGCGGGCCGGCCAGGGGAGCGAGGTGCTCCCGGACCAAGCCATCCAGGTCCCCGGAACCATGCGTGTCGTCGGTGTCGCCGGGCTCCTGAATGCCCGTCACGTGACCCGTCAACCGGGGCCAGAGCGCGCGCAGGTTGGCGCGCAGCGGTGTGTCGATCCCGCTGCCCGGGGTGTACGTGTAGACCACGCCGAGCGCCAGCCGCTCCGCCCCGCCCGGGGGCACGTAGCCGTAGTCGCCGAACCACCGGGGCGTGTGACCGCTGCCGTTCATCAGACGCAGCAGTTCGGGCTCCCGTACCTCGGCACCGAGGGTGCGGTAGGCCTTGTGGAGGTGGGGACGGCCGTCGATGTCGAGGAGCGAGAGCGAGTTCGAGGACCAGCCCTGCGCGAAGGGGAGGGGGGAGACCGCGCGGGCCGCGGTTCCGTCGCCGCGGAACTCGACATGACCGCCGCGGGCGGTGGGGATCCGGCCCCCGGCCGCCATCAGCCGTACACAGGCCAGGTCGAAGGCCTCGGAGCCCTGTGCATCGGCCAGGCGGCCCGTCGCGTCCGTGTGGGCGGGGGCGAAGAGGAGCCTGCCGTGCGCCGGGCCGCCCACGACGGACACGAGGAACAGCGTGATGCCGGAGCCGAGGGGAGCCTCGTCGATCGGCGTGTAGCGGTCGGCCCGGCGGACGTCCTCCGGCAGCCGGGCCGCGCCGCGCAGCAGTTCATGGAGCTCGGTTTCGCTGGTCACGCAGTTCGTCAACTCCCGGTCATCTCGTATCGGGAAAGTCCGCGCCGCCAGAGCGACAGCGCGGCGAGCAGGGAAAGACCCGTCACGACCGGAAGCCACCGCATCAGTTCGGTGGAGCCGTGCAGCAGGTAGACGGCCGGTGCGTACGAGGTGAAGGCGAAGGGCAGCACCCAGGTGAGGAGCATCCGCAGCGACGGGTGGTAGAGGTCGAGCGGATAGCCGGCGAACTCGGACACCTGGGTGACCGTCTGCATCGCGGGCATGCTGGTCACCGTCCAGAACGACAGGGACGCGAAGAAGAGCTTCACGGCGGCGTGGATCAGCGCCCCGCAGACAATCAGCGGGACCACGAGCGCCCATTGCAGGGCTGTGGGGTCGAGACCCAGCTCGGCTCCCGCCCAGAGCACCAGGACGGCCCCGACGGCCAGCTCGCCGAATCCGTCCGGGTGGAAGAAGCGTTCGGACAGGAGCGAGAAGAGCGGGTTCACCGGGCGGATCAGATAGCGGTAGAACTCGCCCCGCTGGATCAGCTTGCGGCTCAGCTCCCACAACTGGTCGGTGAAGAGGTGGTCGAGCCCGCGCGGCAGCAGGGAGCAGCCGAGGAGGAAGAGCACCTGGTGGTAGGACCAGCCGGCGATGGCGGGGACGTGGGTGAAGACCACACCGACCGCCAGGGTCTGGAGCCCGACGCGGACGAGGAAGGCCCCCGAGCCCAGGAGGAAGTCGAGACGGTACGCGGTGAGCCGGTGCAGGCCCACCCCGCCGAGGAAGAACGCCAGCCGCAGATGGCCGCCGAGGGTCCGGTTCATCCGCCCAGCACCTCCAGCCGCCCCGCCGCGCCGCGCCACAGGACGGCGCACAGCAGGACGAGCCCCACGGTCCAGCCGAGCTGGTGGCCGAGGACGGCGGAGGCGCCACCGACTCCCTCGTACCGGCCGAGCAGGAGGGTGAGAGGCCCGTCCGCCATTGCGCGGAACGGCAGGACCATCGCCAGCGTGTGCAGGGGGCCGGGCAGCAGGGCCAGGGGAACCATCTGTCCCGCGAAGAACGCGACGATCCCCTGTTTGACCATGCGGACGCCCCAGGTGTTCGTGGTGACGAACCCGGCCATGCCGGTCAGCAGGTTCACGCAGAAGGCGATGACCGCTGAGAACGCGGTGGACAGCGCGAAGAGCGCCGCGTCCACCGGGGCGGGGGCGGTCAGCGGGACGAGGACGGAGAAGAGCACGACCAGCGGGACACCCACGAGGAGCGCGTTGGCGGCGACCACGGGCAGACAGGCGGCGAAGCGGACCAGCGGATAGCTCACGGGACGCACGAGCATCACCGCGATGTCGCCGCGGTAGACCTCGGCCGCCACCTCGTCGTCGACCCGGTTGGCGTGCACCACGGCCAGGACCTGGGCCACCACCAGGTAGGTGGTGACGCTCGCCGGGGTGAAACCGCCCGGTCCGGGGCCCGGAGAGCCGGCGTAGACCGCCCGCCACAGGAAGACGGTGACGGCGGCGCCCGCCGCGGCGGTGACACCGGTGATCAGGAAGGTGGAGCGGTACTGCAGCAGGGACTGCAGCCCGCTCGTGGCGAAGGGCACGTAGGTGCCGACGCGCAGCGGGGCCCTCACACGGCACCGCCGTCCCGCGCGGCGGGGACGCCGCCCCGGTAGGTCTGGCGGAGCACCGTCTCCAGATCCGGTTCGGGTGCGTAGCAGTCGGCGAGCTCGAAGTGCTCCAGGAGGAAGCCGAGTACATGACGGGACGTGAAGGCGTCCGCCGGGTAGTCGACCCGGATCCGTCCCTCGCTCGTGAGGCCCGCGGCAGCGCCCGGAAGCCCCGTCTCGATCCGGAGCACGGTGTCCTCCACGCCCCGACTGCCACGGTGGTCGAAGACGACCGACCGCCGGTCGGCGCGGCGCAGCAGATCGTGGAGCGTTCCCTCGTGAACGACCCTGCCGCCGTCCACGACGAGCGCGTCGTCGCAGATGGCCGAGATGTCGGAGAGGTCGTGGCTGGTGAGCAGCACGGTCGTGCCCAGCTCGGCGTTGGCGCGGTTGACGAGGGTGCGGACGGCTTCCTTGAGGACCATGTCCAGGCCGATCGTCGGTTCGTCCCAGAAGACGACCTTCGGGTCGTGCAGCAGGCTCGCCGCGATCTCGGCCCGCATGCGCTGCCCCAGGCTCAACTGGCGTACTGGTGTGTTCCCCAGGGCGTCGATGTCGAGGAGCTCGCGGTAGAGCGCCAGGTTCCTCTCGTACACCGCGTCCGGTATCCCGTAGATCCTGCGCAGGATCTGGAAGGAGTCCGGCACGGAGAGGTCCCACCACAGCTGGCTGCGCTGCCCGAAGACCACGCCGATCGAGCGGGCGTTCTCCCGGCGCTGCCGGTAGGGCTCGACGCCGTCGACCAGGCACCGGCCGGAGCTGGGGGTCATGATGCCGGTGAGCATCTTGATCGTGGTCGACTTGCCCGCCCCGTTGGCGCCGATGTACGCGGTCTTGGAGCCGGCGCGGAGACGGAAGGAGATGCCGTCGACGGCGCGCACGGTCCGGTACTCCCGGGTGAGGAGCGTGGAAAGGCTCCCGAGCAGACCGGGCCGCCGCTCGGCGATGCGGAAGTCCTTGGTGAGCCCTTCGGCGACGATCACGCGGCCACCACGCGTTCGATGGCCTGCCCCAGGATCCGTACGCCTTCGTCGAGGAGTGCCTCGTCCAGGGTGAAGGGGGGCGCGAGCCGGATGATGTGGCCGCCGATCGAGGTCCGGAGCCCCAGGTCGAGGGCGGTGGCGTACACGGCGCGGGCGGTCTCGGGGGCGGGGGCCCGGGTGGCGCGGTCGCGGACGAATTCGAGGCCGTGCAGCAGGCCGACGCCCCGGACCTCTCCGAGCACCTCGAAGCGGGCGTGCAGGGAGGCGAGTTGCTCGCCCAGACGGTCGCCGAGGACCCGGACCCGTTCGATGAGCCGGTCGCGCTCCACGATCTCCAGCGTCGCCCGTGCGGCGGCGATGCCCAGCGGGTTCCCGGCGTACGTGGACGCGTAGGCGCCGGCCGGTGTGGCGGCGGGGGAGTGCAGCAGGTCGCGCCGTCCCGCGAGGACGGCGAAGGGGAAGCCGTTCGCCATCCCCTTCGACATGGTTACGAGGTCCGGCTCCACGCCCACTAGTTCGGAGGACAGGAAGGCCCCCGTACGGCCGCCGCCCGTCGCCACTTCGTCGGCGACCAGGAGGACGCCGTTGTCACGGCAGGCCTCCGAGACGCGCTCCCAGTAGCCGGGGGGTGGCACGATGACGCCCGCGGCGCCGAGCACCGGCTCGAAGAAGAGGGCGGAGACGTTCGGCTTGGAGGCGATGTGCCGGTTGACGAGGGAGGCGCACCGGACGTCACAGGTGGGGTACTCGAGTTCCAGCGGGCAGCGGTAGCAGTACGGCGCGTAGCCGAGGACGCTGTTCCCCGCGAACGCCTGATGGCCGACGTCCCAGTGGACCAGCATGCGGGCGCCCATGGTCTTGCCGTGGAATCCGTGCCGCAGCGCGCCGACGCGGTTGCGGCCGGGCTCCGCCGTGGCCTGGACGACCCGGAGCGCGGCCTCCACCACCTCCGCGCCGGTGGAGAACAGCGCGTACGTGTCGAGGTGTTCGGGAAGCAGGCGTGCCAACAGCTCGAAGAACGCCGCCCGTTCGGGTGTGGAGCTGTCGTGCACGTTCCACAGCCGCTCGGCCTGGCGGGTCAGCGCCGCGACGACCTCGGGGTGGCTGTGCCCGAGTGACTGGGTGAGCGTGCCGGCGGCGAAGTCCAGATACTGGTCGCCGTCGAGGTCCGTGAGGACGGCGCCTCGTCCCTCGGTGAAGACGCGCCGGGCGAGCGCGGCCTCCTCGGATGCGCCGGGCGCCAGATGTCGTGCCTCTCTGACCAGCAGTTCTCGCTGGTGACCTGCCACCGGTTGCCCCCATGTGTTGGACGAACTGAAGTGCGCTGGAAGCCAGTTGATCGTTCTGACTTGCGAGTGAAGCACCCTCGCGTGACGGCTAGCAAGAGATTTCAGAAACTTTCAGACATGACTTGCAGTGCAGGGCGCGGCTCTGCTTGAGTCGCCGATGCGACCGCCGACAACTGCCTCGAGAGCGAGGAGGGACCGTGCCCAGACACCGTCAGGCCGCACCCGACCGAAGGCAGCCGATGTGAAAGCCCTGGTCCTGGCCGGTGGAACCGGCAGTCGACTGCGCCCCTTCACCCACTCCGGGACCAAGCAACTCCTGCCGATCGCCAACAAGCCGGTGCTCTTCTACGGCCTGGAGGCCATTGCGGCGGCCGGCATCAGCGAAGTGGGCCTCGTCGTGGGCGACTACGCGGGCGACATCCGTCGGGCCGTCGGCGCCGGGGGATCCGCTTTCGGACTCGACATCACCTACATCGCCCAGAGCCGCCCGCTGGGCCTCGCCCACGCGGTGTCCATCGCCCGCGACTTCCTCGGCGACGACGACTTCCTCGTCTACCTGGGCGACAACTACCTTCAGGACGGCATCACGGACTTCGTCGCCCGCGCGACGCTGCACCCCGCCGCGGCCCGACTGCTCGTCACCTCCGTCGCCGACCCCAGCGCCTTCGGCGTGGCGGAGGTCGAGACGACCGGCCGCGTGACACGGGTGGAGGAGAAGCCCGCGCACCCGCGCAGTGACCTCGCCCTCATCGGCGTCTACGCCTTCAGCCCCGCACTGCACGACGCGGTGCGAGCGATCCGCCCCTCCGCGAGGGGCGAACTCGAGATCACCCACGCGATCCAGTGGCTTATCGACGACGGGCGGGACGTGCGCGCCGAAGCGACCCCCTCCGTGTGGCGCGACACCGGCAGCGTGGAGGACATGCTGGAGGTGAACCGCCACGTCCTGGACGGCCTGCGCGGGCGACTCGAAGGAAAGGTGGACCCCGACAGCGCCGTCGTGGGACGAGTCGTCCTCGGCGAGGGGGCTGTGGTCAGGGGATCGCGGATCACCGGCCCCGTCGTCATCGGTCCCGGCAGTGTCATCAGCAACGCCGTCATCGGCCCCTACACCTCGATCGGTGCCAACTGCCGCGTCCACGACAGCTCGATCGAGACCTCGGTCCTTCTCGACGGGGCCGCCGTCGACGGTGCCGGCCGCATCGAACGCTCCTTCATCGGCCGCGACGCCGTCGTGGCGGCCCCCCGGTTCCCGTACGCCCATCGCCTCGTACTCGGCGACCACAGCAAGGTGCAGATCCACCCATGACCCGACGCATACTCGTCACCGGCGGCGCCGGATTCATCGGTTCGGCCCACGTCCTGCGCCTCCTCGGCCCTACCGGGCCGCCGGAGGCCTCCGTGACCGTCCTCGACAACCTTACCTACGCGGCGGGCCCCGCCCATCTGGACCCGGTGCGCGATGACCGGCGCTTCCGGTTCGTGCACGGCAGCGTCACCGACGCGGAGCTCGTCGACACCCTCGTCCCCGGCCACGACGAGATCGTGCACTTCGCGGCCGAGTCCCACGTCGACCGGTCGATCGAGGACGGCTCGCTCTTCGTCCGCACCAACGTCCTCGGGACGCAGACCCTCCTGGACGCGGCCGTCCGCCACGGCGTACGGACCTACGTACAGATCTCCACCGACGAGGTGTACGGCTCGATCGCCGAAGGCGCGGCGGCTGAGGACGCGCCGCTCCGGCCCACCTCGCCGTACTCCGCCTCGAAGGCCGCCGCCGACCTGATGGCACTCGCCTACCATGCCACCCACGGTCTGGACGTCCGCGTCACGCGTTGCTCCAACAACTTCGGACCGCGCCAGCACCCCGAGAAGCTGATCCCGCGCTTCGTGACCGCTCTCCTGGCGGGCGAGGACGTGCCTCTGTTCGGCGACGGCTCCCAGATCCGGGACTGGCTCCACGTGGAGGACCACGTCACCGCGGTCGAACTCGTCAGGACCGGTGGACGCCCCGGCCGGGTCTACAACATCGGCGGCGGGACCTCCCTCACCAACTTGGACCTGACCCGCCGCCTCCTCGGGCTCTGCGGCGCCGGGCCCGGCCGGATCGCCAGGGTGACGGACCGCAAGGGCCACGACCAGCGGTATGCGGTGGACGACACCCGCATCCGCCGGGAACTGGGCTACGCCCCCCGCGCCGACTTCACCACGGCCCTCGCCCACACGGTCCGTTGGTACGCGGACCGGCACCCGCGGACGCCCGACGGCAGCCCCGTGGACGGGACCCTCTCCTTCTGAGCCCTGGCCCGCGTCCGCGTTCTCGTACCCCGGGCCGCGCCCGGCCACCCCCTTCCGTACCCACCCCTCCACGCTCCCGAGGAGCAGCACACCCGTGACCGGACCTCTCCGGCGCTCCGCCATGACCCTGGCGACCGCCCTCCTGGCGACGGCCCTCACCGACACACCGTCCACGGCGACCGCGGCATCCTCGCCGGCCGCACCGCCCCCGTCGGACCGGGCACTCGCCGCGCAGCCCGCCCGGCACGACCTGACCCGCGAGCAGTTCTACCTGGCGCTGCCCGACCGGTTCGCCAACGGCGACGCCTCAAACGACCGGGGCGGACTCACCGGCACCCGCATGGAGACCGGCTTCGACCCCACCGACAGGAAGTTCTTCCAGGGTGGCGACCTCAAGGGGCTCACCGAGCGGCTCGACTACATCAAGGGCCTCGGCACCACCGCCCTCTGGATGGCCCCCGTCTTCACCAACATCCCCGTCCAGGACAGGGGGGACGCGAAGGACGCCACGGCCGGCTACCACGGCTACTGGATCACCGACTTCACCCGGGTCGACCCGCACTTCGGCACCAACGAGGACCTGCGGACACTGGTCGACACCGCCCACGCCATGGGAATGAAGGTCTTCTTCGACGTCATCACCAACCACACCGCCGACACCGTCGACTACGCCGAGAAGGAGTACGGATACCGCCCCAAGGGCGCGTTCCCCTACCTCGACAGCGCCGGCCGCCCCTTCGACGACACCGCGGAAGCCCCCCGGATCGACGCCGACTCCTTCCCGTACACTCCCGTCGCCACGGCACGGACCAAAGTGCCGGACTGGCTCAACGACCCCACCATGTACCACAACCGGGGCGACTCCACCTTCGTCGGCGAGAGCGGCCTCAACGGCGACTTCTTCGGCCACGACGACCTGTGGACGGAGCGTCCCGAGGTCGTCGAGGGCATGAAGAGGATCTACGAGAAGTGGGTCGAGGACTTCGGCATCGACGGCTTCCGCGTCGACACCGCCAAGAACGTCAACATGGAGTTCTGGACCCAGTGGGCCACCGCCCTCGACGCCTACGCCGAGGAGCGGGGACGCGAGGACTTCTTCATGTTCGCCGAGGCCTTCTCCGCCGACGCGACGATCACCGCTCCGTACGTCACCCAGGGCCGGCTCGACTCCACCCTCGACTTCCCGCTCCAGTCCGCCCTGCGCAACTACGTCTCGCGCGGCGGACCCGCCGGCGACCTCGCACACGCCCTCGCCCAGGACCACCGCTACAGCACCGACAAGGCCAACGCCTACGAGCAGGTCACCTTCCTCGGCAGCCACGACATGGGCCGGATCGGCACCTTCCTCACCCAGGACAACCCCGGCGTCACCGACGCAGAACTGCTCCGCCGCGACCGGCTCGCCCACGAACTGCTCCTCCTCTCCCGCGGCAACCCCGTCGTCTACGCCGGTGACGAGCAGGGCTTCACCGGCTCCGGCGGCGACGCCGACGCCCGCCAGACCCTCTTCGCCTCACAGGTCCCCGACTACCTCGACGACGACCTCATCGGCACCGACCGCACCCACGCGACCGACGCCTTCGACCCGGGCCACCCCCTCTACCGGGCGATCGCCCGGCTCTCCCGCCTCACCAAGCGTCACCCCGCGCTGCGCGACGGCGTCCAGATCGAGCGCCACGTCGCCGAGGGCCAGGGCGTCTACGCCTTCTCCCGCGTCGACCCCCGCAACCGCACCGAGTACCTCGTCGCCGTCAACAACGCCGAGGAGCCCAGGACCGCCGAAGTCTCCACCGGAGCCGCCCACCAGGACCTCCTCCCCCTGTACGGCACCCACCGGCCCCAGCGCAGCGGACCCACCGGCACCGTGACCGTCACCGTGCCCGCCCTGTCGGCCGTCGTTCTCAAGGCCCGCACCCCGCTGCCCCGCGACGCCGCCGCACCGTCCCTCAGCCTCTCCGTCCCCCCGGCCGGAGCACGCGGCACCGTGGAGATCGGCGCGACCGTCTCCGGAGACCCCCTCACCCGTGTGGTCTTCGCCTCCCAGGTCGGCGACGGACCCTGGCAGGTCCTCGGCGCCGCCGACCACGCCCCGTACAAGATCACTCAGAACCTGCCGGGCGACATCACCGCGGGCGCCCCGCTGCGCTACAAGGCCGTCGCCGTGGACGGCTCGGGCCGCACCGCCGCCGCCCTCGACACCACCACGAGTGGCGAGAACCCGCCCCCGGCAAGGCCGAAGGCCGAACGCCGGTACGTCGTCGTGCACTATCAGCGCCCCGACGGCGACCACGACGGCCTGAGGCTGCGCACCGCGTCCGGCACCGCCGAGTTCGCCGGCCGCGACGCGTACGGCGCCTTCGCCTGGGTGACCCCGCCCGAGGGAACGACGAGCCTCTCCTTCACCGTGGAGAAGGACGGTGTCCCCGACGGTCCCGAACGCGTCCTCGACGTCACCGCCGCCGGCGAGATCTGGACCCGACAGGGATCCACCCTGGTCGACGCCACCCGCCCCGCCGCCGCCCAGACCCCCCAGGATCCGGCCAAGGCCGTCATCCACTACCACCGGCCCGACGGCGACTACGACGGGTGGGGGCTCCACGCCTGGACCGGAGCCGCCCACCCGCCCGAATGGAACGACCCGATCCGGCCCGTGCGCCGCGACGCCTTCGGCCTCGTCTTCGAGGTCCCCCTCAGCGAGAGAGCCCTCTCCCTGAGCTACATCCTCCACAAGAAGGAGGAGAAGGACGTCGCCGCCGACGAGGCCCTCGACTTCCGCCTCCACGGCCGGGAGGTCTGGCGCATCGCCGGAGACCCCGCCTACCTGTCACCCTCCCTCGGCGGGGCCTTCCCGCTCGACCTGAGCCGCAGCGACGCCATCTGGCTCGACGACACCACCGTCGTCTGGCGCGGTACCGGCACCGGGGTCGCCAGTCAGCAACTCGTCTACGCCCCCGGGGGCATCGCGCTCACCGACGGATCCCTCTCCCACGAGGGCCGGTGGCTGCGTCTCACCCCCACCACGCTCTCCGCCGACCAGCGAGCACGCCATCGCCGGTACGAGGGCTGGTCGGCCTTCGCCCTCGACCCCCGCGACCTCGACCGAGCCGCCGAGGCACGACAGGGACAGCTCATCGCCACCCAGCGGGCCGCCGACGGCGCACTCCTGGGCGCGACCGCCGTCCAGCAGCCCACCCACTGAACCGCCACTCTGGAAGGGACCCAGACGTGTACGACCCACACACCCCCGCGCGAGCCCCACACCGCACCGCACGCCCAGGAGCGCGCCTCGCCATCGCCACCGTGGTCGCGCTGATGGCGACGGCCGTCGCCGCCCACACCCCGGCGGCGGCCGGCCACCGGACCCCGCCGCCGCCGTCGGACCGGGCCCTCGCCGCACAGCCCGCCCGGCACGACCTCACGCGTGAGCAGTTCTACTTCGTGCTGCCCGACCGGTTCGCCAACGGCGACGCCTCCAACGACCGGGGCGGCCTGACCGGCAGCCGTCTGGAGACGGGCTTCGACCCCACGGACAAGGGCTTTTACCAGGGCGGCGACCTCAAGGGCCTGACCCAGCGGCTCGACTACATCAAGGGCCTCGGCACCACCGCCATCTGGATGGCGCCGATCTTCAGGAACAAGCCCGTCCAGGGCGTCGGCAAGGACGCCTCCGCCGGCTACCACGGCTACTGGATCACCGACTTCACCCAGGTCGACCCGCACTTCGGCACCAACGACGACCTGAAGAAGCTGATCGC
This sequence comes from Streptomyces sp. NPDC003327, assembly GCF_053589515.1. Taxonomy (NCBI): domain Bacteria; kingdom Bacillati; phylum Actinomycetota; class Actinomycetes; order Kitasatosporales; family Streptomycetaceae; genus Streptomyces; species Streptomyces sp. NPDC003327. The sequence goes on from NZ_JBSFSA010000004.1 coordinate 243,143, forward strand.
CACCGCCCACGCCAAGGGCATGAAGGTCTTCTTCGACGTCATCACCAACCACACCGCCGACGTCATCCGCTCCGGCGAGAACCGGTACGCCTACCGGAGCAAGGGCGCCTACCCCTACCTGGACAGCACCGGACGTCCCTTCGACGACACGACCACCGCCGCCCCGGTGGACGCCGACAGCCTCCCGTACACACCCGTCGTCCCCCCGGCGGAGCGGAACGCCAAGAAGCCCGCCTGGCTCAACGACCCCACGATGTACCACCACCGGGGCGACTCGACCTTCGTCGGCGAGAGCGGTCTCTACGGCGACCACACCGGCCTCGACGACCTGTGGACCGAACGCCCCGAGGTCGTGCGCGGGCTCGCCGAGATCTACCAGCGCTGGGTCGAGGACTTCGGCATCGACGGCTTCCGCGTCGACACCGTCAAGAACGTCGACATGGAGTTCTGGACCCAGTGGGCCACCGCCCTGGACGCCTACGCCGCCCGGCAGGGACGGAAGGACTTCCTCATCTTCGGCGAGGTCCTCTCCTCCGATCCCGCCGTGACGGCCCCCTACGTCACCCGGGGCCGGCTCGACTCCACCCTCGACTTCCCCCTCCAGCAGGCCGTCCGCGACGTCGCGTCGATCGGCCGCCCGGCCTCTTCCCTCACGGACGTCTTCGCCCAGGACTACCGGTACACCACCGACAAGGCCAACGCCTACGAGCAGGTGACCTTCCTCGGCAACCACGACATGGGCCGTATCGGCGGGTTCCTCCGCAAGGACAACCCCGGCGCCGACGACCGGGAACTCCTCGCCCGGGCCCGCCTCGCCAACGAGATCATCTTCCTCTCCCGCGGCAACCCGGTCGTCTACGCCGGCGACGAGCAGGGCTTCACCGGCGCCGGCGGCGACAAGGAGGCCCGCCAGACCCTCTTCGCCTCGCAGGTCCCCGACTACCTCGACGACGACCTCATCGGCACCGACCGCACCCACGCGACCGACGCCTACGACTCCACTCATCCGCTCTACCGCTCCATCGCCGGACTCTCCCGCCTGACCAAGGAGCACCCCGCCCTGCGTGACGGCGTGCAGATCGAGCGGTACGCGGACGCGGCCGGCGCGGGAGTCCACGTCACCTCCAGGATCGACCCGAAGCGGCGGACCGAGTACCTGGTCGCGGTCAACAACGCCACCACCTCACGGGCCGTCACCTTCCGCAGCGGGACGTCCCGCACCTCGTTCACCCCGCTCCACGGACGGAGCACGACGGTCCGCAGCGACGCCGACCGTGAGGTCACGCTCACCGTCCCGGCCCTGTCCTCGGTCGTCCTCAAGGCCGACCGCCCGCTGGACACCTCCCGCACCGCACCGGCCGTGACCCTCAAGGCCCCGGCCGCCGGAGCCACCGGCACCGTCGAACTCACCGCCGACGTCCGGGGCGGAGAGCTGAGCCGCGTCGTCTTCGCCGCCCAGGTCGGCGACGGACCCTGGAAGGTCCTCGGCTCCGCCGACCATGCCCCGTACAAGGTCACCCAGAACCTGCCCAGCGCCACTCCCAAGGGCACCGCGCTGCGATACAAGGCGGTCGTCGTCGACGACCGCGGACGCGTCGCGAGCAGCCGCGCCGCCTCCACCGCGGGCGAGCCCGCAGCGCCCACCCGCCCCAGCGCCTTCGAACGCGACTACGCCGTCATCCACTACCGGCGCCCCGACGGCGACTACACCGGCTGGAAGCTCGCGACCGGGGGCACCACCGCGGAGTTCACCGGCCGGGACGCCTTCGGCGCGTTCGCCTGGGTCAAGGTGACCTCCGGCACCGGCAGCGTCTCCTACACCGTCGAGAAGGACGGCACGACGGACGGGCCTCCGCGCACCGTGGAGCTGCGGCGCACCGGAGAGGTCTGGATCGAAGCGGGGGCCGACGGCCAGTCCGAGACCGTCCCGGCCGGGGTCTACCCGCCGCAGGACGAGCGGAAGGCCGTCGTCCACTACTACCGTCCGGACGGCGACTACACGGGCTGGGGGCTGCACACCTGGACCGGTGCCGCGGCACCCACCGACTGGTCCCGGCCGCTGGCCCCGGTCAGCAGCGACGCCTTCGGCGCGGTCTTCGAGGTGCCACTGGCCGAAGGAGCCACGTCACTCAGCTACATCGTCCACCGGGGCGACGAGAAGGACGTCCCCGGCGACCGCTCGCTCGAGTTCGGCTCCCACGGCAAGGAGGTGTGGCTCGTCGGCGGCGACACCGGTTACCTCCTGCCCGGCATCCGCACCACGCCGGATCTCGACCTCTCCCGCTCCAAGGCGACCTGGCTCGACGCCACCACCCTCGTGTGGGACGTCAAGGCCACCGACTCCACCAGCCAGCAGCTCGTCTACGGTGCCCCGGGAAGCATCGCGGTCGAGGAAGGGGCCCTCACCGACGAGGGCCGCTGGCTGCGGCTCCTCCCTACGGCCCTCACCGAGGAACAGCGTGCGGCCCGGCCGGAGCTGGCCGGCCGTCAGGCCTTCGCCGTCGACCCGCGCGATCGGGACCGGATCGAGGAGGCCCTGCGCGGGCAGCTCGTCGCCACCCAGCGGAACACCGCGGGTGCCCTCCTCGCCGCCACGTCGGTGAGCGGAACGAGACTGCGCTGAGACGACCCTGAACGCGTAGTGCCCCCGAACGAGAGTTCGGGGGCACTACGCGTTCGCGCGTCCGTCCGGCCTCAGCCCCGCGAGAGCGCGTACGGGGCCCCGGAAGGGGGTTCAGAAGCTTCAGAACGGGTTCCGGTACGGCGCAGTGTCTCGCCACGTCGCCGTATCAGTGCCGGTTCCCGCAGTTCGCGGGCGAGAAGCAGCCCGGCCAGTTCCTCGCCGGGCACCTCGGTGCGCAGTGCGCGTACCGCGTCGATCAGCGCGGCGACCGACGGCGCGTCGGCAGCCGAAGCGCCGTCCAGGAGCCGGTCGAGCGCGCGGGCCGAGGGCCCGGACGGCGCGGGCGGCCCCGCCGGCACCCCGAGAAGCGGTCCGGCCGCTTCGGCCGGGAGCAGCGTCGCGTACCCCGCGAGCTCCTCGTCGGGTGTGATCAGCAGCAGGTGCTTGGTGAGCAGCGCCGCCTCGGCGAAGGGACCGGGGGAGGAGAAGGGGGCGAGCGTGACCGCGGGGAAGCCGAGTACGCAGCCGGCGTGGAGCAGGATCTGCCGGACGCGTACGGACTCGGATACGTCGGGAGCGTCGGGCAGCAGCTCCGCGGTCCGGGCCAGGAACCGGGCGACCACTCCGTCGGCCTCCCGGGTGTCGAGTGCCTCACCGCCCTGGAAGTACCGGCCGAGATAGGAGCGCCACCAGGCGAGCTGCACCGCGTAGAGCCCTGCCACGACCTCCTCGTACGCCCTCCGGGACATCGCGTCCCGCTCGGCGAGTCCGCGCAGCAGCGGCACGAGCTCGCGGTAGACCAGTCGGATCCAGGTGTGGGGCGAGCGCTGTACGTCCCAGCACTGCTCCCGCACATGGTCGGCGAGGACCTCCTCGACACTGCTCGCGCCCGCGGTGAGGTCCGTACGTACCCCGGTCGGCGTGACGTCGAACCGGTAGAGGTGGGTCTCCGCCAACGGGGCTTCCGGCACGGGAAGTTGCGTGTCGATGAACCGTTCGAGCTCGGCGAACTCGGTCAGGAGCGGTTCGGGCGCGACCGCGATCCGGGGGTACAGCGGGTCCGCGAACCGTCCCTTGATCTTGGCGATCTCCTCGGACAGCGCCTGGTAGAGGAAGACCTTGTCGAAGCGGTAGCTGAAGGAGAGCCCGACGTAGGGGAAGACGGTGCACCCCCGGCACTCCGGACGGAAGCCGACCTCCTTGTCCCTGACCCGCTGGAACTCCTCGTCCCGCACCAGCTCCGCGAGGTCCCGGTCCCACACCACCGAGTTGTCGAAGGCGTGGTAGCAGGGCAGGACGAGCCGCCCGTCCGGACCGACCGTCAGGATCCGCTTGTTGGCGTAGCACTGCGTCGGAGCGCTCGGGTCCTGCGTCTCCACGTACTTGCGGAAATGCAGGTTGATCAGCGAGAACGGCGCGTACAGCAGGCCGAGCAGCAGGTCGGGAAGGGAACCGTCGTCCGGGCCCGGCGCCTCGGCGCGGGCCGGTCCGCAGGAGCCGGCCACCGGTTTGCCGTTCTGCTCCACCAGCTTCAGTTTCCGGGCCGTCCTGCGCACGTCCCGGACGGTGTCCTGCGCGTCGAAGTACTCGAACATGGTCGAGAAGTAGACGGTCACCCGGTTCTCCTGGGCGAAGCGCAGCAGGTCGGATACCTCGTCCACGTTCTCGCGGGTGACCACGCAGATGAGTTTCAAGTTCTCCGCACCGGAGGCGACGATCTCCCGGATCACGTCCAGGGCCCGGTCGAGCGTCGGCACGCCCCGGATCGCCCGGTAGCGTTCGGGCCGCAGCGTGTCCAGGGAGACGTTCATGGTGTCGACGTACGGCACGATCGCGTCGATGTGCTTGGCGAACCGAATGCCGTTACTGGTGATCTCGACGGTCATGCCGAGGGACTTCGCGTACTGGACGATGCCGTCGATGTGCGGGTGGAGCACGGGCTCCCCGCCGGTGAAGTCGACGTAGCGGACGCCGAGGGCGTGCAGCTCGTCCAGGATCCGGCGGCCCTGTTCGAGGGTGAGTTCCTCGTAGCCCTTGAACTTGTCGTCCTGCCAGACGTTGCAGTAGCCACAGAGGGAGTTGCAGCGGAACGTGATGTAGAAGCGGGCCGACTCGAAGGAAGTCGCCACGGTCGCGGCGGTGGGAATCACGGTGTCTCTCCGTCCGAGGAGGAGGCGCTCCGGCAAGGGCCGGGTACGCAGAGAAAGGCCCGGCGCCGGATCGGCGCCGGGCGGGGGAAGGCCGGGCGAGGAGGGGATGCCGGGTGACGAGGAGAAGTCAGGTGTGGGCGGCTCAGGGGAGCGGGGCGCCCCGGGCGGCCGTCCACAGCGCGTACCACTCCTCGTGACCGAGGCCGGGCGGCCGCCCCACCGCGTCGCGGCAGGCGCGGATCCGCTCCGGGCGGGACGTCCCGACCACCGGCACGATCCCGGCCGGGTGACGCTGGAGCCACCACAGCACCACCGCCTCCGGGGTGGTGTCCTTGGCGTCGGCGAGCCGGGCCACGAGCGCGGCCGCGGGACCGGCCTGCGGATCGGAGAAACGCCCGCCGGCGAGCGCGCCCCAGGCCTGGAGCTCGATGCCCCGCTCGCCGCAGTACTCCACCGTGCCCGAGGGGAACCCGACCCCTGCGCCGGCCGGGGTGTTCACGAGCACCCCCTCCTCCACCCAGTCCCTGCGGTGGAGGCTCATCTCCAACTGGTCGACGGTCAGCGGCACATCGAGGAAGGACTGGAGACGCGCGATCTGGGCGGCGTTCATGTTGGACACACCGAAACGGCGCACGAGACCCTGCCGGTGCAGGGAGGTGAGCGCCTCCGCGAGCTCCTCCGGGTCGGCCAGCGGGTCGGGCCGGTGCAGCAGCAGGACGTCGACCGCGTCGGTCCGCAGCCGGGCGAGGCTCTCCTCCACTCGGCGCAGCACGCTCGGGCCGCGCAGGTCGTACAGTCCCGGCCGACCCTCCTCGGGGAGCCGGATGCCGACCTTGGTCTGGAGGGTGATCCGGTCGCGCAGCCCCGGGGCCCGGGACAGCACCTCACCGAAGACGGCCTCGGACTTGCCGTACCGGTAGATGTCGGCGTGGTCGAAGGCGGTGATACCGGTGTCGAGCGCCGCCTCCACCGCGGCCTCGGCGCGGGCGATGTCGCCGGAGCCGTACGGCAGGGTGTCCCAGCCGCCGCCGAGCCCCATGCAGCCGTACACGAGACGTCGGCCGCAGGCGTCTTCTGTCATGCGCGTCGGTCCTCCCGGGCCGGTGCTGCGGTTCACGAGCCGGCCACGGCGGCCGCCAGCATCTCGGCGACGGCCAGGACGGGCAGCTGCGTGTTGGCGGCGGGAACCGTCGGCAGTACGGACGCGTCCGCCACCCGCAGGTTCGCCACACCGTGCACCCGGCCCTCACCGTCCACCACCGCGGACGGATCGGCGGCGGGTCCCGTCGCGCACGTCCCCACCGGATGCCAGTACGTGCCGAGGCGGGCACGCAGCTCCGCCTCGGGCAGTTCGTGCGCGGGCAGGCCCTCCGGCAGCGCGGCGAGCCCCTTCAGGGCCGTGGACGCGGCGAACCGGCGGGCGGTCGCCAGCCCCGACCGGAGCACGGCCACGTCGCGCCCCTCCGGATCCGACAGGAACGCCGGATCGATCGCGGGCGACTGGTCCGGGTCGGCGGACCGCAGCCACACCCTGCCCCGGGAGACGGGCTTCACGAGGAAGGCCGACACCCCCGCCTCGTACCGTCCCGGGGGCAGGGAGCCGAAGAGCGGCGGCCCCGCGGAGGGAAGAATGTGCAGGTCCCAGCCGTCCGCGGGGGCGTGTTCGCTCGCCGCGCGGACGAGCACACGGTTGACGTACAGCTCGCCGTCGCGCTCCTTCTCCGCCAGGGCCGCGTCCAGCTCCGGGGTCGGCACGAGCGGCAGGAAGACGCCGGGCTGGTCGCTCAGGTTCGCGCCCACTCCGGGCAGGTCGACCGCCGGGTCGATGCCGATGTGCCGCAGCCGGTCGGCCGGGCCTATGCCGCTGCGCATCAGCAGCGCCGGGGAACCGAAGGTGCCGGAGGCCACCACGTACAGTCCCGCGCGGAGGGTGCGCGGCACGCCGCCGGCGCGCACGACGACTCCCTCCACCCGGCCGTCGCGCAGAATCAGCCGGTCGGCGACGGAGTCCCCGAGCACCGTGAGGTTCGGACGCCGGCGGGTGTCCGCGTCGAGATAGGCCAGTGCGGCGTTCCAGCGCCGGCCGTCCACGGAGTTGATCAGGGGGAGGCCGTGACCGGGCGGGCCGGGCAGGCTCATGTCGACCTCGTGGTGACCGAGTTCCCTGGCCGCCTCGAGGGCGGCCCGGCTCCACGGGGAAAGTTCGCGGTCGGGCACCTCGCGCAGACCCATCCGCCGTACGGCCGCGGTGCGGTACGGCTCCATGGCCGCGAAGCTCCAGCGGCGCCCGCCCGAACGCTCCCACTCGACGTGGTCGGCGGCCGAACCCCAGGTGTTCCAGCAGCCGTTGACGCAGGACGAGCCGCCGATCACGCGGCCTCGAAACCGATGGACCGGCACATTGCGCTCCCACACGTCCTCGCGGGGGAGCGCCCGGGAGTCGAGCGTCCTGGCCGGCCAACCGCTCGGGTCCGGTCCGTAGTCTGGCCCCGCCTCGACGAGGCAGACGGAGCGCCCGGCGTCCTCGCTCAGCCGGGAGGCCAGGACACAGCCGGCCACGCCTCCGCCCAGGACGACGACGTCGTAGGAGCCGGCGGTCACTCGGTGTCCTTCGCGGCGGACCGGGGGCCGGTGAGCTCGGCCACCTCGTCGACCAGGGCGGCGCGGCCGATGGCGTCGCTCCCGGTGGCCGGCACGGTACATGCGTAGGCCCCGGCGACGGCGCCGTGGAGGGCGCACCGTCGCGGGTCCTCCCCCGCGAGGTGGGCGAAGAGGAAGCCGGCGGCGTAGGCGTCGCCCGCGCCGTTGGAGTCCACCACCGGTTCGCGTGGGGAGACGGCGGGGATGTGGACCGGGCCCTCGTCGTCGGCGGTGAGCAGATAGGAGCCCTCGGCCCCCGCGGTGGCGACGACGACCTCGGCCCGGCCACGCTCCAGGATCCGGCGCATGGTCCGTTCCGGATCGGGCAGGGCGGTGGTGGAGACGAAGACGATGTCGGCACCGTACGCGAAGGCCTCGTGGTACGGGTTCTCGCCGTCCCAGTTGTGCAGGTCCGTGGAGACGGTGAGCCCGGCCTCGCGCAGGAGGGGCAGGGCGAAGGCGCACGGATAGGTGATGGAGACGTGCGCGTGGCGACTGGCCGCGGCCAGCTTCCGGACCAGGTCCTCGGGGAGACGGTCGCACTCCTGCGAGCGACTGTCGTCGTAGAGCGACAGCCTGCGGCCGTCCGGGCCGACGAGGTTGACGGCCCGCTTCGTGCCGCCGGGCAGGGGGACCTCGGTGAAGTCGATGCCCCTGTCGCGGTGGAACGCCCGGATGAGGTCACCCGACGGGTCGTCGCCGATCATGTCGATGTGGTGGGTGCGCAGTCCCAGCGTGCTGAGGCCGAGCGCCACGAAGTCCCCGGTCTGGCCCGCCCGGGTTTCGATGCCGGGTCGGATCATGTAGCTGTCGGCGTAGGGAAGGGGGAGTTCGGGGACGTACACGATCGTGTCGACACCCGACCCTCCCAGGACGAGGACGTCGTAGTCGCTGCTCATGGCTGTTCCTCTCGCGTGCAGGTGCTTCAACTACCGCGGATCGCAAGTGAGTCAAGCAGCCGACGATCACGGTCGGCAAGATTTTGCGGAATGTTTCAGGAAGATCTTGCGTCGTGAGGGGTCGTTCATGGAGTGCGCATGGTTTCCGCCTCCGCTCAGGCGCGGGCCCCATGGCCGGAACCACGGGTCCGGCCATCTCTCGGCCGGATCTGGTCCCTGTGCTCCGTCAATATGGTGATGACGCCTTACGGGGGCCGGGTGGCTCGTCCTCGCGCGCTCGTCCGGCAGCGGCGCCCTGCTGAGGCGCTTCCGAGCGGACTTCGCCTCCGAGCCGTGCCGCAGTGCTGCGGCGTACTCTCCCCGGCCGGGCACCTGGCCTTCGGGTGTCCGCTCCCGGCGCGGAGACGAACAGCGACCACGTGACGGACGCCTTTTGGGCGGAGGTCGCCCGACCGCGCTCGGCGCCTCGCGCGCCGGCCACGGCGGGCGGCCTGAATCGTGCCGGGGCCTATGGGCCAAGGAGGGGCGGGATGCTCGTGAGCGCTGTCGTGGGCGGCGTTGCCCTGTGAGCTGGGGCGGGTATCGGTCTCGGCCGGTACCCGCCCAGGGGAGGGCTGATCAGTTGCGCCAGGTGTCGTTCAGGGCGATCTTGCCGTCGGCGGGGACGGTGGCCGTGCGGTTGGCGCCGCTCTCCCAGGTGACGTTGCCGGAGGCGTCCTTGCGGATGTACTTGTACGCGAAGGTCGTACCTGCGGGCAGCTTCACGTCGAGCTTCCACACCGGGTAGGCGGCGGCATCGAGCTTGAGGGCCGCGGCCGGCGCCCAGCTGCCGAGGGCGGCGTGGTCCCCGACGACGTAGATGTTCTGGCCGGGCACGGTGGTGGCGGTGACCGCGAAGGACGCGCCGGTCTCGGTCTGCTGGACGCCGCAGGGGTTGCCCGTGCCGACGGTGCCGTTCTTGACCGTGATGTTCCCGGTGCCGAGGGCGTAGTCGGCGCCGCTGTTGCTGTCCCAGGTGCCGGCGCCGTTGTTGAAGGCCGCCTTGAGGCCGGCCACTCGCTCGTGGACTATGCGCGGATTCGCCTGCGCCCGACCCACGGCATCGGTCACTGTGAGGGATCCGGAGGCTGCTGGCGGCTCGTACATCGGCAGCCTCACCGATGCGCGGCAGAAGGGGAGGTCGGATCGTGTGGGAGCCGGAAGGGGCGGAAGGGCATGTGGGCAAGGTCGGGGTGCTGCTGGAGGACGGGACCGTGCCGGGCCCGGTGTACATCGACGTGGGAAGCGGATCACACGTCCCCAGTTTCGCCGACTGGTGGGTCTACACCGGTGAGGGCCGTGCGCCGCTCGCGGAGCGGTTGCGCGCCGTGTGCGCCTGCGGCTGGTACGGCGAGACGACCTACCCGATCGACTGGACACGGGTCTCGCACCGCGAGCCCCACCTCTACGACACCTCGGGCCCGGAGAAGGACTGGGAGGTTCACACCCGTCAGGTGACTGCCTGCGCGGTGCCCCTGCCTGAGGACATCGCGCGGCTCCTCTCAGAGCTCCGCGAGCGCCTGGAGGAGATCGAGGACGGCGACCCCCTGACCGCGCTGCGGATCATCGCTGAGCTGGACTCCATCGTCGGCATCAACGGCTCCTACGCGGCTCGCCTGGCCACCAGGAAGTACCCCGACAGGGAGATCGCAGCGGCGCTCGGTAGCACCGAGAAGGCCGTGGCCGCCCGGCTGCGCCGATACGGCAATGGCAGGGGCTACTGACCCTGGCAGGGCAAGCACCGGGTCCGGGATTCCGGCTCGGGCGCATACTCCGATCGATAGGAGCGGCAAGCCTTCACCGCGGCCCCGGCCTTACCCGGCAGCAGTGACTCACCATGGCGCGGACGGCGGTTGTTGCCCAACCGAGACAGCACTCCTGGGGCGATGGTGAGTGCGGCGGTAAGGCCCGCACCGAAAGGTGAGGCCCGCACGCTGCCGATCCCTCCGAGAAGCCGTTGATGCCCTCTCCCTCGCCCCGTGGCCTCGACGAGGCCCTCGACAACCTGGCCGAGGTCGCCGGCCAGTTCTTCGCCGGTCGGTTCTACGCCGGTCGGGACCTGGCGGGGTCCGCCGTACGGACGCGACGTTCTGGCAGCCCGGGCGCCGCGTCGTGAAGGACGCCGACGGCCCGGTCCGCCGCGCCGCATCGAGCCCAAGGACGATAGGCGTCCCCGGCTGCGTGCCCGCCGAGGTGGCGCGCCTTAAGGTCCACTCCCACTCCGCCGTGGTCCTGCCCGTACGCGCCGCATCGACCACGCCGCCGTCTGGTTCAAGAAAGTCCACCTCCGCAGGTGTCAGGAGGGGAAAGAGGGCGGTCAACGGGACGTCGGAGAAGGCACCTCGCATCATGAGGTGATCATTCCTGTCCCCAGCTCGTGTCACGAGCCCCTCTCGCTGCCGCCCGGCGATCGTTACCAGGGCCGTTCGCTCTCCGGCCTGCTCGGGCCCGTAGGCCTGGCTTGGCAGGCTCGCGGGCCCGAGCCGGAGACGAGGGTGGCCCGCGCGAGCGGCGGCTGGAAGGGGGAGGCGGGCCGGGGGCTGTTGCGCGCCGGCCCGCCTCGTCGAGGCCGTCAAGGCTGTCCTCGCCTTCGCCCTCGCCTCGCCCGCTGCCCCTGGCTGTGGTCGGGGTGCGTGGTGCCGGCTCAGGGAGCGGCGGGGTGGGGGAGTGCGGACGGTGGTCGTGCGGTTGAGGAGGTGCTGCTCCTGGGCGGTGGCCTGTCCTGCCCGGGCGCGGCGCATCAGAGCGTCGAGGGCTTCTGCGAGAGCGGCTTCGGCTGACCCAGCCGCCAGGCCCGGTCGGCGTCGGGTGTCGGGCCTGGATAAAAATCTCCGCCTCTACCGAAATACCCCTGGGGGGTATAACGTTCTGCCTCGGCGAAGCCAGGTACCCCCAGGGGGTACCTAATGTGATCTCGGTGGAGGGCAGAGCGGTGTCAACGTCAACGGTCAATCCCCGGCGCTGGTGGGCGCTGGGCGTGCTGGCGACAGCACAGTTCATGGTGATCATGGATACGTCGATCATCGGCGTGGCGCTCCCGCAGATGCAGCGGGACCTCGGCTTCACCCAAGGTGACCTGAGCTGGGTGTTCAACGCCTACGTGATCGCCTTCGGCGGACTCCTCCTGCTCGGCGGCCGCCTCTCGGACCTTCTCGGCGCACGCCGGGTCTTCGCGGCCGGCTGGGTGGTGCTGACCGCCGGCTCCGTCGTCGCCGCCGCGGCCGGCAGCGCCGGGGTCGAAATCCTGGGCCGGGCCGTGCAGGGAGTGGGCGGAGCCCTCATCGCGCCGGCGTCGATGACGCTGCTGATGATGCTCTTCGGCCACAACCCCAAGGAGCTCGGCAAGGCCCTCGCCCTCTACGGCGCGGCCGCACCAGCCGGCGGAACGGCCGGAGTCTTCCTCGGCGGCGTGTTCACGCAGTGGGCGTCCTGGCCGTGGATCTTCATGATCTACATCCCGATCGGCATCGCCACCCTCGCCGCCACCGGCCTCCTGCCGGCTGTGGGCCGTCGCCGGGGCGGGATTGACGTCCTGGGCGCCGCAGCGGTCACCGCCGGCCTGGCCCTCGCGGTGTTCGCCATCGTCCGGGCCTCAGAGGCTGGCTGGGGCAGCGCGCAGACCTTGCTGCAGCTGACCGGCGCCGGCGTTCTGCTGGCCGTCTTCCTGCTCATCCAGAAGGCGTCGAAGGCGCCGCTGATGGCGCTGAGCATCTGGCGCATCCCGGGGCTGGGCATCTCCAACCTCGCGATGGCTCTGCTGGGCGCCGCCTGGATCCCGATGTGGTACTTCCTCAACCTCTACCTCCAGCAGGTTCTGGGTTACGGGGCCTTCTCCAGCGGCGCGGCCCTGCTGCCGATGACCGCCCTGCTGATGGTCTTCATGACCACGCTCACCGGGCGCCTGCTGGGCCGCTTCGGCGCCAAGACCCTGATCGCGTCCGGCCTGCTGGTTCTGGCCGCCGGCCTGGTGTGGCTCTCGGCGGCCGAGCCGGCCGGAACCTTCATGGTGGACGTCCTGCCCGCCTCCCTGGTCGCCGCCACCGGCATGTCCCTGGCCTACATCCCGGCGCTGATGTCGGCGATGGCCGGCGCACCGCCGGAGCAGGCGGGCCTGGCATCGGGCATCGTCAACACCACCTACCAAGTCGGCTCCGCCCTGGGCCTGGCCGCCCTGACCGCGCTCGCCGCCTCCCAGGGCGCCGACCGCCTCGGCGACCTGCCCGCCCTGACCCACGGATTCAGCAGCGCTTTCCTCGGCGCCGCCGCCATCGCCGGGGCCGGAGCCCTGGCCACCGCCCTGCTGATGAAGGGCAACGGGTCCGCGGCCGCGGCCGCGGACCAGGAGGCCGCCGCCGAAAGCGAGCGTGTCAGCAGCTGACCTCCCCGCACACCAGAGAAGGGCCGCCGGACCGATGTTCGGCGGCCCTTCTCTGGTGTGCGGCTTCAGGTCGCGGCCTCCTGCCGCGCGCTGAGGCTCTGCTCGCGCCGGCGGCACCGGACCCCGTAGCGGGTCATCCCGCGGGGCTTGAACACCGACAGCCCGGCCGCCGTCAGCAGGACCACGATCGCGGCCCCCGCATCGGCCACCAGCTGCACCCTCATGCCCTCCAGCTGCCCACCCACCAGGGCGGCCCGGGCCGCGGCGTCGGCCAGGTGCCCGACGGGCTGCATGTGCACCAGCAGCAGGACGGTGGCGACCACGGTGATCAGCAGCTTCGCGATCACCCAGTAGTGCCGCACCGGCCCCCACACCGTGCCCAGTGACTGCACCGCCCCCGTCACGAGCGTGGCGATGCTCAGCGGGACGATCACGAACCACCCCACCACCTTCATCGCGACATACGCCGCCCGCACCGTTTCCGGGGAGGAGCTCGTCAGCCCGGCCACGGCCAGGGCGAGAAAGGCCGCCACCGAGCCGAACCAGCCCAGCGAGGCGGTGACGTGCGCGGTCAGCGTCGCCTTGCGCAGCAGCGGGCCGAACACCGTCACGGTGCGTGCCCCACCATGCCGCCGCCGGCCAGGTGCACGACCACGAACACCACGACCAGGAGAACGGCGATGCCCGCGGAGACCTTCACCCAGCGCGGTGCTCGGTGCTCATCCTCGTCGTGAGCGCCCGAAGGACTCGACGAATCAGCCATGACGCCTCCACGCAACCCGATCGCAACTTTTTCGAGACACTCTGTCTCGGCTTAAAACGGAATGTATCCCTCCATGGAGGTCCGTATCCTGGGCGGGTGCCGAAGCTGTGGAACGAGACCATCGACGCGCACCGCCAGGCCGTGCGGGATGCCATCCTCGACGCGGCCGCCGCACTGATCGACAACGGCGGCCTGCGGGCGGTGACGATGTCCCAGCTCGCCGAGCGCGCCGGCATCGGGCGCGCCACCCTCTACAAGTACTTTCCCGACGCCGAAGCCGTCCTTCGCGCGTGGCACGAGCGGCAGGTCACCGCCCATCTCCACCAGCTCGCCGAAGCCGCACACCGCCCCGGCACCGCCGTCCAGCGTCTGACGGCGGTCGCGACCGCCTACGCCAACCTCGCCCGGCAGCGCCATGGCGGGGAACTTGCCGCCCTGCTCCACCGAAGCGACCATGTCAGCCACGCCGAGCAGCACCTGACCGGCCTGATGGAAGCCCTCATCGCCGAAGGCGCCCGGGCCGCGGACCTACGTGACGACGTACCGCCCGCGGAACTCGCCGCCTACTGCCTGCACGCCCTGACCGCAGCCTCCACCCTCCCCTCCCAAGCCGCAGTCGACCGACTCGTCGCCGTCACCCTCGGAGCCCTGCGCCCGCTGCCCTGACCAAGGCCCTGGCACCGGCATCATCGACGTCCGCGAGCCGGAGAGCGCCGCAGGCGGCACGGAGTGCGATGCAGCCCACACGTCGGACACGGCGCAGAGCTGTGCGCACCCGGTGCTATCTTCCTTCCCGTCCGGGTGGGACGCCCCGCTGGCCATCCCGCTGAAAGCCCCTGCCATGGTCGTGAGGCGTGATCTCAGGCAACGTCCGTCGCGGCCACCACAAGGCAGTGTTGCTGCGAGCAACGCTCCTCGCGGTGGTGCTTGTCCTCTTCGGCATGCACGTCCTGGCCTCACGCCACCCCATCCACAGCAGCCACGCCACCGCCGTCCCGCTCGCCGGTGCACACGGCACGACCGAGCACAAGCACTCTCACGCCGCTCCCGCCGACGCCGCCGCAACACCGCGCAGCCCGGACGGCGAATGCGACCACGGCGGAGCCGGGGAGGGCTGCCTGGCGCTGCTGTACATGGTCGCCGCCCTGTTCACGTTCGCCCTCAGGCGACAAGCCGGCAACGGCGTCCTGCGTCGGTGGGCGGCACGCGCGCGCCCCCGGGCCGGCCGCACGGGCGACCCGCCGTGCCTTCACCGACTTTCGATCCTGCGCTGCTGAGAGCCGCACCAGCGTGACGCCGCACCACCGGTGCCGACGCGCTTCCGCATGCTCTCAGCCGCCAAGATCCGAAAGGCATGACCCGAGTGACCACCGTTCTCGACTCCGAGCGCCGCCAGACTCCGCCCACGAAACACCGCCGGCCCGCCTTCGACAAGAAGTCGCTCCCGGCCCGCTACAGCGGCCAGATGCTCTACTTCATGGGCGCCGCCCTCATCGCCGGCGCCGTCGTTCACTACCCGATCGACCCCTCGCTGTACGCGATCATCTGCGCGGTCGGCGCTGTGGTGTTCCTCCTGGGCACCCTCGTCAACGAGTTCGTGCTGGCCGACGAGAGGCCGGCGGTGCGCCAGGCGTTCGCGCTAGTCGCGTTCTCCCTGCTGCTGTCCTTCGGCGTCGGCATGGTCGGCGGCGGCATCCAGCACTTCGAGCAGTTCCCCGAGCGCAGCGCCTGGATGACCCCCATCGGCCTGCTCATGTCGTACGTCGCGTTCGTCGCCAAGGACTCCAAGGGCCGCTGGCGGCACCTCGTCAGCCCGTTCGCGGCCGCCGTCGTCGTCACCTCGGCACTGACCTGGCTGGGCATGATGGCCCTGGCCGGCACCCTCAGCTCCGACGGGCACAGCCACGACCACGGCTCCACCACGGGCACACCCGCAAAGCCGGAGCAGGTTCCCGCCGAGTCTGCCCCCCCGACGACCACGGCACCCGCCAAGCCGGCACAAGACGACCATTCCCACAGCCACTGACCCCGGTCCGTCACCCTCGTAGCCGTTCGCCGCGGGCCCAGCGTGTACACGCTGGGCCCGCGGTCTGCTCATGGAGCCGTACATGCCGTCGCCGGGCTCGCGCCGCGGGCGCGCTTTCGATCTCCCCTCCTCGGCGCTGTTCGGTTCACCGCGCGGGGTAACGGTCGGTGTCGGCGTCGAAGGCGGCTGCGCACCGTGTGGAGCAGAAGAAGTAGCGGCCGGTGGCCGTGTCCCGCCGTTCGGCGGCGGTTGCCGGGTCCAGTTGCATTCCGCAGACCGGGTCCACTGCAGGGTCTGCGGCATCAGGCCGGGGCTCTTCTCCGGTGGTCGGCTCGGATGAGTGGTGCCGTCCGTGTTCTGCGACCGCGGCGTGGGCCGGGGCTCGGTCGGCTGCCGATTCCACCCGGGGCTCCACCTGCTCCGCCGAGGCGGCCGGGAGCGGGCTGGTGTGCCAGCGGCGCAGACGGGAGGCGTTGGTGACCACGGACAGGGAGGACAGGGCCATCGCGGCGGCGGCGATGATCGGGCTGAGGCGGATGCCCCACAGCGGGTAGAGGGCGCCGGCCGCGAGGGGCACGCCGACAGCGTTGTATATCAGGGCGAAGAACAGGTTCTGCCGGATGTTGCGCATGGTGGCGCGGGAGAGCCGGACGGCGGTGACGACGCCCGCGAGGGAGCCGGAGATGAGGGTGATGTCGGCAGCCTCGATGGCGACATCGGTCCCCGTGCCGATCGCGAGGCCGACGTCGGCGGCGGCGAGTGCTGGGGCGTCGTTGATACCGTCGCCGACCATGCCCACGGTGCGGCCCTCGGCCTGCAGGCGGCGGATCTCGTCGGCCTTGTGCTCGGGCAGGACCTCGGCCAGGACCCGGCGCACGCCGACCTGGGCGGCGATGGCGGCGGCGGTGCGGGCGTTGTCGCCCGTGATAATCACCGTCTGCAGGCCGAGCCGGTGCAGGGCGGCGATGGCCTGGACGGAGTCGTCCTTGATGGTGTCGGCGACGGCCAGGACGCCGGCGGGCCGGTCGTCGACGGCGGCCAGGACCGGAGTCTTGCCCTCGGCGGAGAAGCCGGCGGCGGCCGGGACAAGGGCGCCGGTGTCGATGTCGGCATCACTGAGCAGCCGCGCGGTCCCGACCAGGACCGTGTGGCCGTCGACGGTGGCCCGCACGCCCTTGCCGGTGAACGAGTCGAAACCGCTCGCTGCAGGCGGGATGAGACCGCGCTCCCGGGCCCCGGCAACGACCGCGCCCGCGAGCGGGTGCTCGCTGTCCCCCTCGGCCGCCGCCACCAGCGCCAGCAACTCCTCGTTCTGGAAGCCCTCGGCGGTGTGCACGTCGGTGAGGACGGGCTTGCCCGCGGTCACCGTGCCGGTCTTGTCCAGCACGATCGTGTCCAGCTTGTGGGCCCTCTCCAGTGCCTCGGCGGAGCGGATGAGGATGCCGGCCTGGGCACCCTTGCCGGTCCCGACCATGACCGACAGGGGCGTGGCCAAGCCGAGCGCGCAGGGACAGGCGATGATCAACACCGCCACGGCTGAGACCAGAGCCAGGGTGAGCGCGGGGGCGGGCCCGACGGTGTACCAGATCGCGAACGTGGCGACGGCGATGGCGATGACGGCCGGGACGAAGTACGCGGACACCGCGTCGGCCAGCCGCTGGATCGGTGCCTTCGACGCCTGCGCCTGCTGCACCAGGCGGATGATCTGCGCGAGCACCGTGTCGGCCCCGACCTTGCTCGCCCGTACCCGCAGGGATCCGGTCGTGTTGACGGTCGCACCGATGACCGTGTCCCCTTCCCGCTTGGTGACCGGCATCGGCTCGCCGGTGACCATCGACTCGTCGACAGCCGAGGCCCCGGACAGCACCACCGAGTCGACCGGGACCTTCTCTCCGGGCCGGATCACCACCTCGTCGCCGACCCTGACGTCCTCGACCGGGAGTTCGGCCTCAATACCGTCGCGCACGACGCGGGCGGTGCGGGCCTGCAGGCCCAGCAGGGCGCGGATGGCCTCGCCGGTGCCGGCCTTGGCACGGGCCTCCAGCAGACGGCCGAGCAGGATGAGGGTGAGGATCACCCCGACCGCCTCGAAGTACACCTCCCGCACATCCTCCGGAAGCAGGCCGGGGGAGAAGGTGACCAGCAGGCTGTAACCGTAGGCGGCCGTCGTGCCCAGGGTGATCAGGGAGTTCATGTCGGCGCCGCGATGCTTCAGGGTCAGCCAGCCGATGGAGTGGATCGGCCGGCCGGTGTAGAACATCACCGGCGTGATCAGCACCAGCTGCACCCAGTGGTTCAGCAGCCAGCCGGGCACCCAGTCGGCGCCGAACAGTTCGTGAGCCATGACGGCGAAGAGCACCGGCAGCGTGAGCACGGCGCCGACGGCGACCCGGCGGGTCAGATCGGTGATCTCGGCGCGCCGCTCGGCGGCCTCGGCCGCCTCCGCCTCGGCTCCGCTGCCTTCGCCCAGCCGCTGCTCGCCGACGGGGGAGGCGGCCTCGACCGGGCCTTCGCCGCGCGACGTGCCCTCGGTGGCGCTGGGGCGGTCTGCGGGTTCGACCAGCAGGGTGCCGTGGATCATGTTCATCCCGCAGGCGAAGCCGAAGGAGCCGGCCCGGTCGGGGCTGACCCGTACGGTGGTGCGGGCATGAGCCGGCAGTCCGGCGCTGACCCGCAGGTCGGGGAAGACGACCCGGTTGGTGCACTCCCCGCTCTCCTGCCGGTCGAAGACCAACTCCACCGGCACCCCCTGGCGGACCTTGATGACGTTCGGGCTGTAGCCGCCCCGTACCCTCACCTCGACCCGCTGCACCCCGCCCTCCAGCTGCGCGGTGCGGGCCTTGCGAGGGCCGAAGAAGAACCAGCCCAGCCCTGCGATCAGGACTGCGGCCAGGATCACGACCACGACATCGGCGACACCCATGGCAGATCGCCCTCCTTGCGTGTGCGCTCCCTTCCAGGCTCCCTCGCCCTACCCCGTACCAGGGAGAGGCTGACCGGCCCACCAGCCAGGGACCACATGGCCCTGCGCCGTACAGCTGGGACCGGGCGACGATGACGGTGAACGACCAGGCTGGCGGCGAGGCTCGCAGCCCCGCCGTCCCGGTCACCGGGGAGGCGATCGTGATGATGCTCTGGTTCGACCACGACGTCAGCGGCTGGGGCTGGTTCGCGATGCCGGTCGGCATGATCGCGTTCTGGGCTCTGATCATCGCCGCTGCCGTCCTGCTCCTGCGGACCCTGAGCCGCGCCACCGAGCCCACCCCCAGCCCCGTCGCGCCCACGCCCGAGCAGCTGCTCGCCGAGCGGTTCGCCCGCGGCGACATCGACGAAGAGGACTACCGGCGGCGCCTGGATGCGCTGCACGCGTCCGGCCCACCCACCATCCATTGCCCCCGGACCACTCCTCTGCGCGCGGCTGGACCGGCTGTCTCGGGAAGAAGGCACCGTGATGAACAACAACGAGAACTACGGCCTGTACGCGGTCGCGCTCGCCACCGCCTTCGTCGGCGCCCTGGCGCTCGGCGTGCCCGTGGGCACGCTCGCCCTCCTGGCCGTCGTCTCCGTCTGCCCGCTGATGATGTTCTTCATGATGCGCGGCATGCACGGCGGCGGCCACGGCGACAACCGGCCCATGGTCGAGCGCGATCCAATGCGCAAGCACGACCAACACCAGCACCCCGGATCCGGCCGACCCTGACCGGGCCGCCCCCCTGCGCAGCGGTATGGCGAGTGCGGCCGGCTCGTCACGCCCGAGGAGCAGCCGCAACTGCACGGGGTCGTCGATCGGCTGCGCGCGAGCGCGCACAGGCCCAAGCCTTGAGTCGCGGTCTCGCGACAACCCGCTGGAACTGCAGGTCAAGGCCGTACTCAAGGACGACCTGCGCATCGAGCAGGACCTGAGCCGCTGGTTCCCCCTCTGGGGCGCCCCCGGCCTGTGACCCGACGCAATCCTGCCCACCTGACCCGGGGAGGTGACCACGTGAACAAGCCCCAGCCCCGCTCCGAAGACGAACCGCGAACCGCCCGCCTGCTGCTGGCGGCGGCCGGCATCGAGAAGGCGTACCGGCATGGCCCGTGGCCGGTACGCCGCACGACGCCGGTGCTGCGGGGCGTGGATCTCACCCTGGCCCCGGGCGAGGTGGTCGGCGTCGTGGGCGAGAACGGCTCCGGCAAGAGCACGCTGATGAAGATCCTGGTCGGGGCGCTCGCCGCCGACGCCGGAACGGTCAGCCACACCGGACGGCTGGGCTACTGCCCGCAGGAACCGGTGGTCTACGAACGCCTCACCTGCGACGAGCACTTCGAGCTGTTCGGGCACGCCTACGCCATGACCGGCGAGGCGGAACGACGTTCGCGCCGCGCGATCTACGCCGCCCTCGGCTTCGAACGCTACGCCGGCACCCGTGCGGACCAGCTGTCCGGTGGAACCCTCGCCAAGCTGAACCTGGGCCTGGCGCTCCTCGCCGATCCCGAAGTGCTGCTGCTGGACGAGCCGTACGCCGGTTTCGACTTCGACACCTACCTCAAGTTCTGGGGCCTGGTCGCCGAGCGCCGCACGGCGGGCCGCTCGGTGCTGATCATCAGCCACTTCGTCACGGACCAAGAACGCTTCGACCGCATCGTGGAACTGCGAGAGGGCAGGGCGGTGCCCCGATGACCGCCCTGCCGTTCACCCGCCGCTTCCTCATCGAGTCCGCCCGGACCCCGGTGAACCTCCTCGTCCTCGTGCTGGTGCCGGTGGTGTTCGTGGTGGTGGCCGCACGCCCGCTGGCGGACGCGGCCGAGCTGCTCGGCGGCACCGGCGGGCCCGCCGTACAGACAGCCACCGCAGGCTGGGCCGCCGGATTCATCGCGGCGATCGCCATGTACTTCCAGACGCGCGCCTCTCGCTCGGCTGATCGCCGGCTGATCATCTCGGGCCTGGCGCCCCGCCGGCTGGTGGCCGCGCGCATGGGCGCCGGCCTGGCCCTGGCCGTGCTGGCCGCGGCTGCGGCACTGCTGGCCCTCCAGCTGAGGACCGGTCTCGGTGGTGATCCGGGGCGGGTGCTGGCCGGAACCCTGATGTACGCGGTGATCTACCTGGCCATCGGGGCGCTGATCGGCGCGACGGTGACCAGCCCCGTCAACGGCACCGTGCTCGTGCTGTTCGTGTGGATCCTGGACGTCTTCTTCGGCCCCGTCCTCGGTGCGGCGGACCGTGCGGCGACCCGGGTACTCCCGACGCACTTCGTGACGCTGTGGATGGTCGACGTCCCCTCCGGCCACAGCGGCCGGCCCGGAGACCTCGGCTGGGCCCTGGCCTGGACAGCCGCAGCCGTCGCGGTCAGCTGGACGGTGATCACCGCCACCAGCCGCACGGCCCGTGCCCGACACCGCGCCACACCCGGCTCGACGAGGGCCCAACTGACCGCGGGGGTGCGCGCGGGACTGCGGGAGGCCGGCCGCAACCGGGTGCTGTGGGTGCTGCTCATGGCGGTGCCGACGGTTTTCGTCCTCCTCGCGGTGGCCACCACCCCCGAGCAGTCCACGTCACTGACCGTCCGCGAAGGCGGACGCACCACCCTCCAGCAGGCGTGGCTGCCCGACATCCACGGCGGCACCATGGCACCCATCGCCACCGCCTCCCTGGCCGCGCTCGCCGGACTGTTCACGATCCTGAACGCCCGCGCAGGCGACCAGCGCCTCGCCATCGCCGGATTCCGCCCCGGCAGCCTGCTCGCCTCCCGCCTGACCGTCGTCGCCCTCGGCGCGCTCCTGGCCACCGCTGCCTCCCTCGCGGTGACCGCGACCGTCTTCGACGCCCGCCAATGGGGCCCCTACATCGCCGCGAACATCCTGCTCGCCCTCACCTACGCCCTCATCGGCGTCCTCCTCGGCCCGCTCTTCGGCCGCGTCGGCGGGGTGCTGATCGCCTTCCTGCTGCCCTTCATCGATCTGGGCATCGAACAGAGCCCCATGCTCCACCCCGAACCGCCCACCTGGGCGCACGCCCTGCCCGGCTACGGCTCCACCCGCCTCCTCATCGACGCCGCCGTCACCCCGGGCTTCGACGAAACCGGCCCCCTGCTCGTCGCCCTGGGCTGGCTGGCCGGAGTCACCCTCGCCGCCCCCGCCGTCTTCCGTCACGCCGTCGTCCCGGCCCGCACCGGACGGCCGTCATGACCAGCCCACGTCTCGGCGGCGTGGCACCCGCCAGCAGGGACTGTCCAGCGCGTACAGGTATGTCCTGATCCCCTTCCATCCTGAGGAGCCATCGCATGAAGACCACCCGCTCCCCGCACCGCCGTACCGCCCTGGCCGCCGCAGCCTTCGCCGCCTCCGCGCTCTTCCTGGCCGGCTGCGGTGACGACGGCAATGGATCTGCCGCCACCTCCCCGAGCCCCACCACGTCCGTCTCGGTCCCGGCAGGCGAGCACAACCAGGCGGACATCGACTTCGCGCAGGGCATGATCCCGCACCACCGCCAGGCCGTCATGATGGCCGACATGGCCGAGACCCGGGCCTCCTCCCGGGACGTCAAGACCCTCGCCGAGGAGATCAAGAAGGCCCAGGAACCGGAGATCGCCACGATGTCCGCCTGGCTGACGGCCTGGGGCGAAGAGGTTCCCCAGGGCATGGACGACATGGACGGGATGCACCACGGCGACGCCTCCTCCATGCCCGGCATGATGAACGACCAGCAGATGAACGACATGCAAGGCGCCTCCGGCAAAGCCTTCGACACCATGTTCCTGACTCAGATGATCAAGCACCACGAAGGCGCCATCACCATGGCCGAGACCGAGAAACAGGAAGGCGCCTACGGCCCCGCCAAGGAACTCGCCGACGACATCATCACCACCCAGAAGGCGGAGATCACGCACATGCGAGAGATGCTCGGCACCAACTGACCCCGGGGCGCAGGCGACAGTACCGGTGCGGTGGACAAGGCCGCACACCCCCGGTCGCGGCGACGTCGCGACCGGGCGCGATGGCGCCGAGGAGCGTTAGCTGGGAGGAAGACCGGGACCCACGAGGCGGACCGGCCGGTCCACCGGCCTCAAGGCGAAGGAGGCAACGATGTCCAGCACCGTCTTCGGGAGCCTGTGGTTCTTCGGCTTCGGGCTGGCCGTCAGGCCGCGCTCGCCGACCAGCAACAGCTCGCGACGGCCGACCCAGAGGAAGCGTCCCGGTCGCCTAGGTCTACGCGGCCCGGCTGAAGGAGCTCAACAACTTGTAGCCCCCGCCCGGTGGGGGACAGGCGGAGGCCAGAGGGAGGGTGCGGTCGGTCGATCCGGGCCGGCTGCATCCCGGGCGGCATCAGCGGCTGGGCGAGCGCGAGCATCTCCTCCAGCTCGTCGCGGTGCCGGGGCAGCGCTCGCCACAGACCGTGGTGGGGGCGAAAGAACGCGGCGGCCTCCTGCTCGGTGTAGGGGCGGGCCCGTTCCGCCGTCAGGGCCCACGAGGCGTTCCCGGCTTCGGTCGGCCGCGGCGATGGCGTTCGGGGCGGCCGGGCCCTCTCCAACCTGTACGAGAATTTTCACGAAGAGACTCTGTACGCAGGCTTGTCGCGGGTCACACTGCGCTTCGCGCCCGGAACCGGAATCCACTATTCCAACCTGAATGCAGCCCTGCTCGGGCAGGCACTGGTCAACGCTGCTGTAAGTCCCTGCTACGAGAAACTTCTGACTGACCGAGTCCTGCGACCCCTGAAACTTCAGCACACTGACTGCACGCCCCGCAGCCAGCACACCGGGACATGGCACGGTCGGCCACGACCACCGATCACCGCTTCGGCGATGACATCCGCAGGAGCGCTTCGATCCTGCGGAGAGGACATGATCCGCTACCTCGGCGCGCTGACCTGCCCTGACGCGGCAGAGCTGCACGAACCGGTTGCTTCCCCTTCGCTGCGTCAAGCGCTGCGTACCGTAACCGAGTCCCGCCTGCGCAACGGCCGAACCGGCGACGAGCTGGGATTGATCTGGAACATCCGCAGGAGAAGCGGAGGAATACTGGCCATCCATGGAGGCACGACTCATGGATTCAGTTCCTTCGTTGGAGTAAGTCCGACCTCGGGTACCGCTCTGGCGGTCATGCTGAATTCTGGCGTATCCTCCCCCAAGTCGCCCTTCATGTGTGAGAGTTATCGCGTGTTGAGAGAGTTGCATGAGTTTCCGCGCGTTATTTTCGAAGTGATCGAGATCGCGGTGAGCGACCGTTGCCCTCGACGGCCCGCCGCGGCGCGGGCGCGACTTCGTCGGCGGGAGCGGATTCGGCCAGAATGCAGATCTAGATGCGCGGCGTGCGCAGGGGACAGACCCAAATGAATTACGCGGCGGTGTTCCAGGCGCTGCCAGGCACGGTGGCCTGCTGATATCGGATCCGGTGTATGTGGACGTGGAAACTTCGTGCGCCCGTCAGACCCGTCCCGGGAGCAATAGGTGGGCAGGCACCAGTTCGACGTCTTCCCGGACAACCCCAACGATGTCCTGGTGGCACCGCGGTCCGAACGCCCCCGCACCTTCCTCGTCGACGAGGCCCGATAAGGATCCATCCGGAGGGCAACCCGGGTCGCCAGATCCGTGACGAGCGTGGTCCAACACGCCTCGTGCCCAGCAGCCCGCATGAGGCGAGCGCGCAGGGCCGGGACCTGCCCTCGGCGTGCCTGCCCATGGCTGAGCGCCCGCCTCTCGGGGGTGGGCGGGCGCTCGTCGGTGGTTCTTGGGGTGGGATGAGATCGGATGCGGCGTTCCGACTCAGATGTTGGGGGCAGTCAACCCCCCGATACGCCGCCGACGCGGTCCGCACCGCCGGGCCCAGGCCGGGGCGAGAGCAGCCAGGAGCCCAAACTCGGTGACATTGCGGCAGGCCGTCGTGATGCCGAGGCCGAACCCGGCCGCAAGAGCAATGCCCCCCCGGAGGGAGACCCCCGGGGGCGACGAGCGCAGTCGATGGGCCACTACGGCACCATCGGCTGGTGCCGGGCCTATGCGGCGATGGGTTTCAGTTAATGGTGAGGGTGGCGACGCTGTCGATCCGGGAGACCGTTCCCAGGCCGAGAGTGCAGGCGAGGACGTCGGTCGATGGGGCGACGAGCTGGTAGACGACGGTACCTCCGGCGAAGAGGCCAGAGGTGACGGTGCCCGTGACCGTGGTGGTGAGCGCGGCGGCGGCGAGGTTGACGGTCCTGGTGCCGGTGACGACGGTGGTGGCGCCGTTGTTCCAGGTGAAACTGATGGTGGTGGGGGCGGTGTTCAGGAGGGTGAGGCAGGAGTAGGACGGGATGGTCACCTGGCTCACGGTGACGGGGGCTGAGTTGATGGCGGGCACGCTCAGCGATGTGCAGGTGTTGAGATCCCGGGTGATGGTCACGGTGGTGCTGGCAGGTGTCAGGCTCAGGGGCGGTGAGTACGTGGAAGAGTCATTGCTGGGCGTCGTGCAGAGGATGTCACCCACTGCTGCTTGGGCCGGTGATCCGGTCGCTACTACCGTGGCTGCGGCGAGCGTCAGTGCGCTGAGCAAGCCGATGGCAGAGTTCCGCTTCATCGAGGAGCCCCTTCCGTAGGGATTCGAAGGTCCCACGGTCAGGCCATCGCAGCTAGCGGCAATCCAGCCACCGGATCGGCGGCCCGGAAGGGACACCGATGTGGGCTCGGTGCGGGCCGGGTGCAGCGATCTCTGCCAGGTGGCGACGGTGAAAGCAACCCGGGTGATCGGTGCAAGGTTGCTGTCCGGGCTGAGGGCTGTCCCGCAAATGATCACCGAGTCGCCTCGGCGGCGACACCCGACTGTCTCACGTACACCAGGACCCACCGGCCGAGGACTGGCACTCGATGATGACGACCTGCGGATTCATAGTCCACATCTCGGCGATTCGCGGGCGTCGCTGCCGGATGGGGCTCAGGTCTGCGGGGAGCGGGAGCACGAGCAATGCTCGGAACCTGTGGATCGCCGGGGAGGACGTACCTTCCCTGGTGATCGATCGATAGGTCATCGAGTAAGGCTGACGTGGGCGCGTCGGTCGGGAAGGCACGTCCGTGCTCACCGTAGTCAACACCGACGGCACCACCGCTGGCGGGGGATCGCTGCTGGACGAGATCGTCCGGGAGGGCGCGCGCAGGATGCTCGCCGCCGCGCTGGAGGCCGAGGTCAACGCCTACATAGCCGAGTTATCCGACCAGCGGGACGAGAGCGGCCGCCGGCTGGTGGCGCGCAACGGACATCACCAGCCGCGGAAGGTCACCACCGGCGCCGGAGCGGTCGAGGTGAAGGCCCCGCGGGTCAACGACAAGCGGGTCGACGCGGCAACCGGGGAGCGCAAGCGGTTCTCCTCGGCGATCCTTGCGCCCTGGTGCCGCAGGTCACCGAAGATCGCCGAAGTGCAGCCGCTGCTCTACCTGCACGGCCTGTCCACCGGCGACTTCGTGCCCGCGCTCGAGCAGTTCCTCGGCTCCGCCGCCGGTCTGTCGCCAGCCACCGTCACCCGGCTCACCGCCCAGTGGCGGTCTGACCATGCCGCGTTCCAGGAGCGCGACCCGTCCGGCACCGACTACGTCTATGTCTGGGTCGACGGCATCCACCTGCGCATCCGCCTGGACGAGGCCAGGGCCGCCGTCCTGGTCGTGATCGGCGTCCGTGCAGACGGCACCAAGGAGCTCGTCGCGATGACCGACGGCTACCGCGAATCGTCCGAGGCCTGGGCCGACCTGCTGCGGGACTGAGCCCGCCGCGGCATGCGCGCCTCGGTCCTGGCCGTGGGCGACGGCGCGCTCGGCTTCTGGAAGGCCCTGCGCGAGGTCTTCCCCGCCACCCGAGGGCAGAGGTGCTGCGGCCAATGTCCTCGATGTCCTGCCTAAGTCCACGCGCCCGGCGGCGAAGAAGGTCCTGCGGGAGGTCTACAACGCCGAGGACCGCGAGCACGCCGATCAGGCCATCAAGACCTTGGTGAAGCTCTACGGGGCGAAGTTCCCCAAGGCCGTCAAGAAGATCACCGACGATGAGGACGAGCTGCTGGCCTTCTACGACTTCCCGGCCGAGCATTGGATCCACCTGCGGACCACCAACCCCATCGAGTCGACCCGCGCCACCGTTCGCCTGCGGACCAAGGTCACCAAGGGCGCCGGCTCCCGCACCGCCGCCCTTGCGATGGTCTTCAAGCTGGTCGAGTCCGCACAGGCCCGGTGGCGCGCGGTGAACGCACCCCACCTCGTCGCACTCGTCCGCGTCGGCGCCCGCTTCGAGAGCGGCATACTCGTCGAACGTCCCGACCAGGAGGCAGCGTGATCACCCTCAAGCCCGAAACCATCCGTACCGACCGGCTGGCCCTACTCGCCCTGCAGGTCGAGCACACCGAGGAGATGGCCGCGGTGCTGTCCGACCCCGGCCTGCACACCTTCACCGGCGGCACCCCGGACACCGCCCAGGACCTGCGCGCCCGCTACGAGCGTCTGGTGGCCGGCTCGCCCCGTGCCGGTGAATCCTGGTGCAACTGGGTCATCCAGCTCCGTGACGCCTCCTGCCTGGCCGGCTATGTCCAGGCGACGGTCACCGCCGACGACCGCGGAGCCGCCGCGGAGATCGCCTGGGTGACAGGCACCCCCTGGCAGCGACGAGGCATCGCCACCGAAGCTGCCCGTGGACTCGTCGCCTGGCTCCGGAAACACCCGGTGCACACGGTCACCGCCCACATCAACCCGGACCACAAGGCATCCGCCGCCGTCGCCACCGCAGCCGGCCTCACCCCCACCGACCAGTGGCACGACGGAGAGATCAGATGGCAGCTGACGATCAGCTGAGCCCACGCATCCACAGGTCTTGACGATTACTCCGGGAGCACCGAGCCGACCCGCAACCAGGGCTGCCACGTCAGATGTTCCGCCGTCGTTCGCACCCTGCCGTGTCGCCTACGTTGCTTCCCTGCCAGCCCCTTGATTGCCACCGTGATGACTTCCGGGTCTTCACCCGCTGACTGGGCCTTGGAGCGACGCAGCTTGGTCTGGAACACGAGAGCTACCCCGCCTCCGCCAAGCAGTCCCCACAACACCGCTTCAATCATGCGCCGTACTCAACCAGAAGCGGCGGGTTTCAACTAACTGATCGTTTCAGAATGAGTTGAGCCGTGCTGATCTTGTTCCGGATGACCTATGGGAGCGGGTGGCCCGGCTATTGCCGCCTGCCCCCGAACGGCGCCACCGCCACCCGGGGCGGCTGCGTGTTCCCGATCGAGTAGCGCTCGCCGGCGTCATGTATGTACTGCGGACCGGTGTCGCGTGGCGTGACGTCCCCGCGGAGGCAGTGGGCTGCTCAGGTGTGACGGTCTGGCGCCGACTACGGGACTGGACCGAGGCCGGCGTCTGGCCGCGCCTGCACGCCGCCCTGTTGACCGAGTTTCGTCGCGCCAGCCTGCTGGACCTGGACGACTGCTCCGTGGACGGATCGCACGTCCGGGCGCTGAAAGGGGGGACCACGTCGGACCCTCGCCCGTCGATCGGGCCCGCTCTGGCTCGAAGCACCACCTGATCGTCGACCGTCACGGAACCCCGCTCGCCGTCACGCTCACCGGTGGCAACCGGCACGACGTCGCCCAGCTCCTGCCCCTGCTCGATGCCGTCCCGTCGATCCGGGGTCTGCGGGGACGTCCCCGCAGCAAGCCCCGGCGCCTGTATGCCGACCGGGGCTACGACTTCGACAAGTACCGCCGCCTGCTGTGGAAACGTGGCATCAAGCCGATGATCGCCCGACGCGGCGTCGCTCACGGCTCTGGACTGGGCAAGATGCGCTGGGTCGTCGAGCATGCCTTCGCCTGGCTGCACCAGTTCAAACGGTCCGCACCCGCTACGAACGACGCGCCGATCTCCACCAGAGCCTGCTCGAACTTGCCTGCAGCCTCATATGCCTGCGCCGCCTGCGCACCTCATCCTGAAGCGATCATCTAGCGACACTGAACCACCCCGGTCGCACCTCTGTCAGAAGCGGTTGAAGGGACCGCACGGCGGTCCGCAGGTCTTGATCCGTGACGTCAAGAGGCTCCGGCAGGCTCAGCCCGTACCAGCGCAGCCGCCAGAGGTCGAAGATCTCGCTTCCGTCCGGTGCGAAGTCGACATCGACCTCTATGCCGTCGTCACTGACGAAGCGGCACCCGGCCCCATGAACCGAGTAGGAGTAGGTGCCGACCCGCCCACTCCGGTTGATGATCCGGTGCGAACGGACCTGGCCGAGGACATCTGCGAGTCGCTCAAGCGAAGGGAGCGCTGCCCTCATGGCCGCGTCAACTGCGTTCAGAGCGTCGACATAACCAAGCACGAGCCCTCGTGCATCCCCCACCCGTTCCATACGGCGTCATCCCCCCTGAGCCCGTGGTTGAAGGGGATTGTTCCATGGGCCGCCAGCGTCTCCGCAGGGCGGCATTCTGAAACGATCAGTTAGACGAGAGATCAAGGTGCCGGAACTACCGAGGGTCTCCGCCCGGCAGGGCAAGGTGCGAGGTGGAACCAGTCCTGGAAAGGAAGCAGCTTCCCGCCTCGCATGGTGCCTCTTGCGCTTACGCGCTCGGAGCCACCAGTGACCTATGAGAACTACCGGTCGTGGTCGGCCGGCCACTGCCGGGCAATCGCAACGACTGCAAGGCATGGGAGCTACCCGGGGCGAAGGACGCCGTTGGGAAGGCCACAGTGATCGCCGACAGAGGCTATCGCGGTACCGGGCTCGTCATCCCGCACCGCCGCGACCCTGGGCAGAGCGAACTGCCCGCTTGGAAGGAAGAGCACAACGCCTCTCACCGCAAAGTCCACGCTCGGGTCGAGCATGCCTTTGCCCGGATGAAGACCTGGAAGATCCTGCGCGACTGCCGTCTCAAGGGCGATGGCGTGTACCACGCGATGCTCGGCATCGCCCATCTGTACAACCTTGCGCGCCGCGACTGACCGCACCCGACCGAAACACGGCCCGTTCAGGATTCGGCAGGAGTCGGACCAGGCCGACCCAGTTCTCCTCGCCCACCCAGGTCTGCGTCGCGCGGACCATCCAGCGGCCGGCCGGCAGCGGGACTGGTGCCTCGGCGGGCATCCCGCCGTCGGGGTACTCGACGCCCAAGTCGGAACCCGCTTCGGCGGAGTCCATGAGAACCGCCGGACCGTCCGAGACCCAGGTGCCGCACTCCTCCCACACCGTGGCCGGGTCTGCAAGGACAGCATCTGCCGCGGCTCTCAGTCCGGCCTCGGATTCTGCGGCAAGCCACCGCAGGAATGCTCGGTGCTCGGGGAGATAGCAGCTGATCGCTGGCTCGTCCGCCAGCACCAGCGCCTGCACACCGTTCTCGTCGAGGGGGATCACACCGGCCAGATCGTCCACCGCGCAGGCCCGGTCGTAGTCGTCCGGCGCCGTGGCGTCTCCCGCCATGAGACCACTCTCCGTGCATCCGCCCCAGGAAGCCAGGGCGGAGACGGGGACGACGATCAGAGGACCGCCCATCGACTCTACCCAGACAGGAGAGGGGTGGGAGGCATCGTCTGCGGTGGATGAAGAGGTGATCACGCAGTCAGTGTGCCCTCGCCCACTGACACCGCCACCACACCCTCGCAGCAGTTACGGGACAGCCCTTAGCAGGCACGGGTGACCACCTTCCCCGCCGTTCCCCCGGCGCCGGTCCCGATGCGCCGATCCGCGCGGCAGAGGCATATCTGACCCCCGCCTGAAGGTGTCGGCGGATGTAGAGGGGAGGGAAACGGAACCTCAGCCGGCTGCACGCCCAGTGTGGGCGGCCGCCGCTGCTCTGTCCGTCGACAGCTGCGTCCAAGTGCCCGGGGATGCGGCCCGCGCGCGGCAGGGTACGGACCGAGCGAGAGCTGCGGCCCGGTCACAGGAGGAGCAGCACCGCCACACCCCACAGCGCCGACAGCGCCACGAGTGGCGGTCCGACCGGCATGCCCTGCCGTCCCGCCGGTGCCTCTTCCAGCGGCCGTAGTTCCGGGTGGAGCAGCAGAGCCCCCAGTTCCCCGGCGGTGCGCACCGCATGCGGCTCGTGGCCCAGGCGGTGCTCCAGCCATGCCCAGCCGGTGGGGGACAGCTCGACGGAGGAGTCCTTGGCCCGGCCGACCCGGATGCCGTCGTCGGAGTGGTGCGCGGACGTGATCACGTTCCACGGGACCCGCCTTACGCGCCAGGCCCCGGTCACCCACAGCCCGTCACGGTCGGCGGTGATTCGCCAGGTGAGCGCCGTCGCCACGGCCGTCACCAGCCAGGGCAGACCCACGGCGAGCCACAGCCAGTGCCACGACGGTCCGTCCTCGAGCGCGGCCCAGATGCCGCCGCCCTGTACCAGCAGCAGGCCGAGACCCACGGCGCGCGAGAAGCCGTGAGCCGTCCACGTGCGGGGGCCCGCCGAGGGCGTCATGCCGACGGCGATCCCGTCGCGGGGTCTCTGTGGGGTCTCCCGCTCGCGGCGCAGCTGCCCGCGCTCCATCAAGCGCGGGCCGGCCGGCTTCACCGCGGTGACACTGCACTGCACCGACACCTCGACGTCGTCGTCTTCGTCGTCGAACGCGACGAAGGCGACTTCGGCGCCGGCGTAGGGGGCGCCGTACAGAACGGCCTCCCGCAGCGGCGGGGGAGAATCCTCGCCCTTGAGGATCTTCGTGAGCTTGTCGAGTTCGACGACGGCTGCGTCGTCGCGGTCCTCGTCGCCTCTCTCGTCGCCGCTCTCGTCGTTGTCGTCTTCTTCCTCCTCGAAGGCGTACAGCGAATGGAAGTGCAGGACCGGCCGAAGGCCCTCCCGGTCGTCGGCCGAGAACACCCAGGTGCGGCCGTCGTCGTGATCCTCGCGCACCAGCACGCGCAGCACCGGCAGCGGTTCGCGCCGCAGCCGCCGCGCACGCGTCCGTCCGTCCACGCCGTTGGCGAGGAACGCCAGCCCCGCGACGGAGCCGGCCACCGCCATCAGCTCCCAGCCGACGGCGTCGTACGGCTCCGCGACCAGCGCCGCCCAGTCGCCGTCCACGACGACATCGACCCGGCTGCCCACGGGGAAGTCCTCGGGGTAGGCCGTCTCGAAGCGATGGGTACGCCCGCCGGCCTCCACGGTGAGGACGTCGATGTCGTCGTCCCGCCCCAGGGCCGTGACCCGTCCGGACAGGTACGTGGCTCCCGCGGCCCGTTCCTCGTACGCGTCGGCGACCTGCTGCACCTGCCAGCAGCCGAACCCGGCGACGCCCAGCAGCAGGGCGGCCAGAACGAAGGAAAGCTGGCCCCGGCGGAACGTCCGCGCGGCGGCGGGCAGCGGTTGTGCGACCGGCCCGGCCGCCTCCAGGGCCCGCGCCCGCTGCCGTCCGGCGGCGGCCAGTCGGTGGATGAGCCCTGCGGTGGTGAACGCGGCGGCCATCAGGAACGCGAGCGCGGACGGTTCGCCGAGCGCCGACGTGAAGCCGCCCTCCACGGCGAACCCCGTCAGCGTGGCCGCAAGCCCCGCGAGCGCGAGCCGCGGCTGCCGCCACACCCAATACAGGGTCAGCAGCAACACGACGGCTATCCCGAGGCCCAGCCAGTCGGTGCCGCACGGGGCGGCGGACGTGCAGGGGGCGACGGGAGCCTCCACGATGTCCCACACCAGCGAGGCGACCAGCGCCAGCAGCGCCCAGAGAGGGTGTGCCCACCGGGCGGGCGCGGCGGCGAGCCAACGCTCGGCGTTCGGAGTCCGCCACTCGGCGGTGCCGGGCGGTATGTGTTCTGCGGGCAACGGCACGGGAGGTCTGTTCACTCGCGCATTATGACCACGCATGACGTACCGGACCGCTAGCGGGACGTCCCGGGGGCGCGACCGATGCGCGGCGACACGGTCCAGCTCACCGCCGGCACCGTCACAGCGACCGTCACCGGGACGATCACCTCACGGAGCGTTCTGCACAACGGCCGCGGATTCGTCGAGTTGCTCCTGTCCGACGGCGACCCGTAACAGCGTCGCGACCTGAATCGGGCCACGCTGTCTCTCGACGACCTGCCGTGGGTGAAGTGGCGCGGGGCCGCGCCCACCAGTGGTATGCGACGTGAGCAGCGGTTTGTGATCCCCGACCGTTCTGGGGCTGGGTATCCGGGCGTGAAATGCTGTGATCATGCCTGGCCATTGGACTGGATCGGTCTTCCTGAGTGTGCTTGCCGTCGCCGCGGTCGTTGCGGCGGCGCGGGATGCCTGGCGAAGAGCCTGGCGTGAGGTGGTCTGCTGGGCCACGGCCGCAGCGGGCATGAGCTGTCTCCTGGCTCAGAACGCAGGTGTGATCGACTGGGTCCTGCCGGGCGTGCTCTTGATGGGCGCTTTTATGGCACAAAGGCTGCTGCTGTGGCGGACGGATCGCATGGCCTGACCCCCGGCTGACCCGCTCCGGGCAGTCGAAGACTTCGGCTCACTCGGGCGTGTGGCGTACGGTTCGGCGGTTTTGATCAAATCGGAGCCGAGTGGGGCGCCGGCCACTGAGTGGACCCGATGGCGCGCACCCGGTGCGGCGGTGCGCACCGACGACGCCCCGCCCCCACTCCACCGAGTGGAGCCCACCGAGTGGAGCCCACCGGGTGGAGCGCACCGTAGGGCCGCTCCACCCGGGCCCAATCCACCGCACCGACTCCACTCGGTGGGCATCACTCCCTCGCGCCGGCCGCACCGGTGCGAGCACCGCCCACCGAGTGGAGCGCACCGGATGGACGGTGGTGCGCATCGTTGTGCGCACGGGATGAGCTCGGTGCGCACCGACCGCACCGGTGCGCACCGACCCGGTGCGGTGGTGCGGTGGTGCGGTCAGCGGTGTGCACCCGGTGCGGAGTGCACCGCGTGCGCCAGCGCCAGGTGCTCGCCGCGCATCACTTCCAGGGTGGCGCAGGTGTCTCCGTGGTCGTCGAGGTCGGGGATGACGTTCTCGACGAAGCGGATGATGCTGCGGGCGATGCCGCGCACCGCGGTGGTGGCGGAGTCGCGCGCCCAGTCCCGCAGCGCGGACAGCAGCACGCACCCGACCTCGTCCAGCACGAAGGAGTCCGCACACAGGTTGGCAGCCTCTCCGTCCACGGCCGTGACGGGCCAGATGATGTCCTCGGCAAGCCGCAGCAGGACGAACGCCAGCCCGGGTCCGCTTCCGCCCGCCCGGCGACAGCGGCGCCGCCACCCATCTGCAGCGCCAGGAGGTAGTCGAAGCCCCGCTCCACCTGCTCGGGCGTCAGCGGCGCGGGTCGGGATCAGGTACGGCATGAAGCGCTCCTCACGATGACCGCCGCGCGACTCACGGCGTCGTCTTCGTAGGGTCGGCGCGCGGCCCTGTGGACAGAGGCCAGAGAGATCTCCCCCCTGAGCCGAAACCGGCGAATCAAATCTGCAAGGGCCAAACCGGGCCCCCTTGTCCAGGGTGGTCGGGCCGACCACGAACCCGTCCGCACCCCCCTTGTCCACCTCTGCTACCGCCCCGCCCACCCTCGTGTTTCTCCTTGACCTGGCCACGGTTAGACCGCGGACAAGGGGGTCGGCTGCATGCTGCTCCCTCGAGGTCCTGCCCACCAGGGCGGACCGGAAGCGAAGGAGCCACCGCGATGACCACGCACCGACCCCGGGCAGGCGCCCGGCTTGCCCGCCCCGACCAGCGCCGGGCAAGCCGTCCTGGCCTCCTGCGGTGCGCATTTGGGAGGCCACTGTGGAACCCACTTTGGTGCCCGGCATCAAGCCAGATGAAGAAAGCCCAGGCCACCACGCAGATTCGGGCGCGCGCCGCGCTGTCACAACCCTCCTCTCTCCTCCTGAACTTCTCTGTGATGTCCGTGGAGGAGGAGATCATCGGGTCCGGGAGCCGGATGCCCCTGGCGGCCGGGCACGGCCGGCGCTCGGCAGACGGCCGCGCGCGCCAGACGACGTAGAGGGAGCGCAGCTGATGACGGTCAAGCGTGAGGAGAACCCGGCGGGGTCGTCGAACAACCTGCGCGGCGACGTGCTGCGCGTGCTCGGAGTGCTGAAGGTCGCCACCGTCGAACAGATCCAGCAGATCTCAGCCCCGCACCTGAGCTACCGGCATACCGACAAGCCGACCCCGTCGAAGCGCAAGCAGGCTCGCACCGCCGCGCACACCGGGGCATTGTCCGATCTGCGCAAGCACGGCCTGGCGGAGAACGGCGGGCAGCTCCCGGGCGGGGACAGGCTGCGCAACCTCACCCCGATGGGTCTGAAGGCCGCGGCTCGTGAGCTGGGGCGGCCGGTGGGGGAGATGGGCGACACGGCCCGCGGCGCCGGCCGCACGGGCGCCTCGCACCTGATGACGGTCAACGAGGCCGTGCTCGCCCTGCTGCGCCCGAAGCCGGACCTCGCCGAGCTCGTAAGCGAGCCGGCCGACGTCCGCGCCGCCGCGCAGGCCGTCGTCGACGCGCCTGCCGGGCTGGGCACCATCGCCTCCTACGCGACCGAGGTGGCGCTGCCTGCGGCCGGCACCTGGTCCAACCCGGGCAAGGGCGGCGCCCAGGCGGACATCGTCATCACCGCGTCCGAGGACGGGGTGCCGCTGCTGTTCGTAGAGATCGACAACTGCTTCGAGTCCGCGCAGGTCCTCGCCGCGAAGATCGACAAGTACATGCGGTTCTGTCAGCGGAAGGTGAAGGACGTCGACGGCCGTGAGCGGCCGATGTGGCGCAGCCGCTGGTGGGTGCCCGACGGCCGCCGCGGCGACCAGCCGCACCCGCCGCTGCTGCTCGTCTTCAACCGGATCGGCCCGCGCAACCCCAACACCGTCGTCGCGCAGCTGGCCGAGCTGACCGAGCGGCACTGGAAGGGCACCTGGTACGAGGGCGGCTTCCACATGTACGACGGCAAGCTGCCCATCGTCGTCACCGGCATGAAGCAGCTGAAGGAGCGCGGCCCGGCCGGAGCGGTCTTCCGGCGCTTCGGCCGGCCGCACAACCAGACGCTCCTCGAGGCGATCGGCAACCCGCGCCGCGAAGCCCATGACGCCCGCCAGCAGGCCGAGCGCCGCCTGTCAGCGCGAGCACCAAGAGGAGCTGCGCCGCATCGCCGCACAGCACAAAGCCGAGCGGGAGGCCCGCCGTCCGGTGTGTGCCGACTGCGGCACCCGGTTCACCGACGAACGGTGGAAGGCCGTCGAGCTCGCCGGGTGGAGCGCCCCGCGCGCGACCCACCCGCACCTGTGCTTCGACTGCAGGCAGCGCGCCCACGCCGCCGAACGGCAAGCCGCGCAGGCCGTGCCCGAGCCCCAGGGGCACGACCAGGCCGTGCCCGAGCAGAAGGCCGGCGGAACCTGGCTCTCCCGCTTCCGCGGCTGACATCCGGACGGAGACCACGGCCGGGCAGGACGTCCTGCCCGGCCGTGGCGGCGATGGCGCCCTGGTGGTGACCGGCTCCCCATCCCCTGACCGGCCCGTGTGGTGAGTACCGCCGACGGCACTCACCACACCGGTCTCCGCTTACCACCGGCCTTACCAAGCCGCCGCCTGCACCGCTGTGACCTGCAAGGGTCATCACTTGGGTCACTCCTCCGCCCCGCCCGCCGACCGGGACGCTCCTCGCCCCCAGGAGAGGTCTTCCTCCTCCTCGCGGCGGGCGAGGTGGAGGCGCGGCGACGCGGGACGGTGACCCGGTCGCCGAAGGGCTCCGACGCTCTGCCAGGGCGGGGGAGGCGTGCGGGGCGAGCACGGCATCCCGCCGCCCTCTCGGCCCTACGCCCCGCCGCACCCGGGTAGGGTCGGGCACAGCCCGCGCCGATATGGCGTGCGCGGGCGAGGCCCGGTGCCCAGCGCGCTCTGGGAGCAGTACCACCGGGCCGCCCCTCCTCTTCCGCTCCGCCTGTATGTACGGGTTGCCTGCACGAGTCGGACAGGGTGCGGCTGGTGAGTTCGGCCGTGACCTGCTGGTCTCTGCACCGAGACACGGGGCAACGCTTAGGGTGGATGTGCTGATCGGAGCCGTATAACAAGGGCGGGGCGTATGAGTGGGGCAGTGCAGGCTGACGGACGCTACCTATACGAACGGCTCAACGAGAAGACGTTCCAGCAGCTGTGCAACGCGCTGCTGGCGCACAGCTTCCCCGAGACACGCTGTTACCCGGTCGGGCACTCCGACGGGGGGCGTGATGCCACACGCGAGGTAGACGGAAAGCTGGTCGTCTACCAGGTGAAGTGGACCAGCAAGGCACAGCAAAAGCCGGCGACCTGGCTGAACGAAGCGATCGCAGGCGAAGCCGACAATATCCGTCGGCTTGTCAGGGAAGGCGCTGAGGCCTACTACCTGTTGACGTCGGTCACCGGGACGGCCGTGCCGAAGCGCGGATCGATGGACAAGCTGGACGAGCACCTCGCCAAGCATGTAGAAGATTTCGGTATTCCCATCCACATCTGGTGGCGCGCTGACATCGACGCGCGCGTGGATGCGGCGCCCGACGCGCTCAAGTGGGCCTACTCCGACATGCTGGCGGGTCATGATCTGGTCCGCTACCTCATCCATGGCGCGGAAGCGCAGGCGCACGACCACGCGCTTCGTAAGCTCGCCATGAACGTGATCGCAACGCAGTGGGAGGACGACGCGAAGGTTAAGTTCAAGCAAGTAGAACTTACCTCCCACCGCCTGGAAGACCTCTTCATTGACGTTGAAGCCGTCCGGGTGGCAGTGCCTAACAACATCGTGGGCCGTACGTCCGTGCTGCCCGACAGCGCACACCTGGGTGGGGCCGCAAGCTACCTGATGAGTACACGGCAGCCCTTTACTCTCATCAGAGGCGAGCCCGGGCAAGGCAAGTCCACCCTTGGCCAGTACGTGTGTCAGCTCCACCGTGCCGCTTACCTTGGAGAACCAATTCCGGTCGACGCCCCCGCAGCCGATGAGTCAGCCAGGGATCCACGTCTGCCCCTGCGGGTGGATCTGCACGACTACGCAGCCTGGCTCGCGGGGATCGACCCTTTTGACGCTGCCGTACAAAAGCCTCGTGCAACACTGCGGCGTCAAGGGTCCGTGGAAGAATTCCTCGCCCACGTGCTCACGGCCCACAGCGGCGGCCTGCTGGCAACGGCGGTTGAGGTCGGCGGCATTCTGGAGCGACTGCCCGTACTGATCGTCCTGGATGGTTTGGACGAAGTCGCACGGGCACAGACCCGCGAGCGCGTTGTCGAGGAGATCGACCGCTTCACCGCCCGGCTCCGTACCGCCTTTGATGCGCAGGTGATCGTCACCACACGTCCCAATGTCGGCAGCCTGGCCGAGCCCACACCAGACCGTTTCGAAACGATCGCCTTGGACAGGCTCAGCGATAGTCTGCGCACCACCTATCTGTACAAATGGGTGAAAGCACGATCCGTTCCGGAGAAGGAACACCGCAACTTGGAACGCATCTTCCACCAGCGCTCAGCCGAACCTCACATCGCGCAGCTCGCCAACAACCCCATGCAGCTGACGATCCTGCTCTCCCTGATGTACAAGCGCGACAATTCGGTCCCCGCCAACCGAACCGACCTGTACACCTCCTACATGGAAACGTTCCTCGACCGGGAAGCCGCGAAAACCCCAGCGGTGAACGAGCACCGCACCGATCTTGAGGAAGTGACTTCCTTCCTTGGGTGGCGGTTGCAGGCCGATGCGGAGAAGGAAAGCAGCAACGGCCAGCTGCCCATCCGAGAGCTGAAGCGCCTGATCCTGAACTACCTCTACAGCGTGGAGAAGAACGTTGCCCTCGTCGACGACCTTTTCACCGGTGTCACCGACCGTGTATGGGCACTGACGAGCAAGGCGCAAGGAACCTTCGAGTTCGATGTCCAGCCTCTGCGCGAGTACTTCGCGGCGCGCTACATGTATGAGTTTGCCGGCGCCGACGATCGCACCTTCGATCGCTCCGAGATCCTGCGTCACCTCGTTCGCCGTAGCTACTGGCTGAACACCAGCCGGTTCTTCGCCGGCTTCGCCCGGCCCAACGAGCTCGCCGGCCTGGTGGAAGCCTTGGAAGAAGAACGCGACGAAGGCGCCCGGCCGAGACAGCTGCGGCTATCCGCCTGGGTGCTCCTGGCCGACGGGGTCTTCAGCGGCCGATCCAAGACTCAAAACCGGGCCGCTGACATGTTCCTAGACGACCTCAGCGTCCGCTTCATCCACAAGGCATTGACGCAACAGGACGATCTTCCCGTCCCCACGCTCGACCGCGGCGCGAAGTATCTGGCTGACAAGCTCCTCGGCCTCGTCAGCAAGGATCCCGCCTCGCGAGCCACCCCGGAGCGGCTGGACCTTGCCGCCTATCTCCTTGACGACGCAGATGCCTTCGACGAGTGGTGGCATCCCCACATGCAGCGCGCCGCCGGGAGTGATTACGAGACCGAATGGCTGCGAATAGGCGCTGCCTTCCACAGCGCCAGCCGGCTCACACCACAAGAGCACACCACTCTTGCCCTTGCCGATGACACCGCGGCTGCTGCGGCCCTGAACGCCGGACTGGCACCCACTCCAGGGTCCCGACTGGAAGGTCGCATGATCCAGGCCGTGCTTAATGGGTACGCAAGCGAGCTGCCGTGCTCCGCTGCCACCTTCGCCGCAAGCTTGATGCGGATACTCCGGCCACAGAACTTCCTTAAGATGGCGGACAGTACTGCTGACCATAACCTTGAGGTGATCGGTCACCTGGTCCAGGACGCTGACTCGCAGCAACGCCAAAGGGGATTCAAGCGTCTCAAAGACCGCGATCCGCGCTTCGCTGACCTGCAGACCGCATCGATATTCCGCAAAGGTCAGAGTCGCACCACCTCTCCCTGGAGCAACACGGCACGCGTCCTCACCTCCCTCCTCGGCCCCTCATGGCTGGCGGCAGAAATCACGGTGATCGGCGCAGCAGCAACGAACTACATCACAGGCGGAGATCTCACCCCCGGCTCGCAACCACTGGGACCGACCCTTGACCACGGCCGTCTCCTGGCCGAACTGCGGCGCAACCGCACCGACGCCTCTTGGTGGAGCGAACAGCACGGCGCCTACCCCGACCCGCTCTCACGTGCAACATGGCTGCTCGGCCTGCTCGCGGTCGCGGAAGAACACGTGGTCAACCAGCACCTGCCGCTTATGAACACGACCCTCAACGCTCTGCCCGAAGACATGCGACAGATTCTGCTCATGAGTTCCAGTCGCCTAGGTATCACGATTGCACGGCCCTTGAGCCACGACACGCTGCTGGCGGCGGCCTCCCTCTCCCCGGCTATGGCACTCGCCATAGCCCACTACGCGTGCCAGCGCGATCGGATACGGTCTATGGCGCAGGACATTACCGGCCTCTCCACTGACACTCTGGCAGCTATGGCTCCGTTCTCCACCGCAGCCTGGCCGGTACACCTGGCGCTCATGGCGCGCATGCTTCCTGACAATCACGCCTTCGACCTCACCTTGCTCAAGACGCTCAAGGCGCTTGGTCCGAAGAGTGAAATTCCCGCTACCGGAGTCCGCTTTCCTCCAGAGGCCTCTGCTGCCATCCTCAGCTCTCCATTCGACTACCCGATGTCAGCCGTGAACGCAGCAGCCATGTTCGGTGGACGCGATGTCACGATGTATCTCGCCGATGTTGCTACTCAGGCGAGTTGGTTCCCGGCCTGACGAACGATGCCTGCTCCCCGTCCTTACAGCGAAGGATGATGAAGGCAATGGCGAAGCGCAGGAACATTCCGAAGAAGTGGCGATGCCGGTTGTGTCGGAGCGGGCCATACGTAGTCCCTTCCTGGCACCTGGAAGGGGTGAGTGATCCCAACCACGGCTACATCTGTAATCGGTGCGGCCATCTGCAGACGGCTCGTGAGATGAGAACGTTCTGGGACACTTTGACGGTGTGATGGCCGGTGTGGTGGTTGTGTGGGGGAGGCCCGGAAGGGCCTCCCTTTTCTTTTACAGGTGGTTTCTTATTCGTTTCCCGGGCGGGCTGAATTCCTCTCCTGCATTCCCTGACGCGTCATCAGGTTTGGAGGGGGTAACGGTCTGTCCGTGACGCACCCCGGAAATGTCGGAGAAGCGCACCGCGCGGCGATCACGATGATGATGACCGAGCGCGGCCTGGTCGCCCCGGCCGCCAGCGGCAGCGTCCTGGCCCAGTGGGAGGCCATCCTCGCCGCGGCCGCGCCCGAACTCGCCGGGCACGTCCAGGCAGTGAAGTTCGACGCGGACACCGGCCGCCTGGACGTCGCCCCCGACGCTCCCGTGTACGGCGCGAAGGTCCGCTGGATCGGCCCGAAGCTGATCGCGGCCACCAACGAGAAGGCGCCCGGCGCGAACGTGCGCGCCCTGCACGTCCTACCGCCCAGCGCCATCGACACCACACCGCCCCCAGCCGCCGACCGGCCCGCCCCTAGGCAGTGTCTTCAAATGATCACCGTTGGTGAATCATGGTGTCGTGATACGTCGCCATGAACTGTCCGATGCCGAGTGGGAGTTCGTCCGGCCGTTGCTGCCCGAGTCGTTGCGAGGGCGGAAGCGGCTGGACGACCGTAGGGTCCTGAACGGGATCGTGTGGAAGTTCCGGACCGGGACGGCCTGGCGGGATGTGCCTGAGCGCTATGGTCCGTGGGCCACGCTGCATACGCGTTTTCGCAGGTGGGCGGCGGATGGGACGTTCGACCGGATGCTGCGGGCCGCACAGGCGAAGGCGGACGCGGCGGGCGACATCGACTGGCTGGTGTCGGTCGACTCCACGGTCGTCCGCGCTCACCAGCACGCGGCCGGGGCCCGAAAAAGGGGCTCCGCGACCCCGCCCTCGGCCGGTCCAGAGGCGGTCTGACCAGCAAGACATCTCATGTCGCTGGAGGTCAACTCGATGGGTGCGGCGTCACGTCCAGCCCCAGCGGTCGGGGGTGATGTGCCTGGCATGTCGGAGCCACCCGATAACATCGCCGCGCGTCATGAGGTGGGACTCGGAGGGGGCCGAACATGCAGGTCGCTGGCGTTGATTTTCGGGTGAATCACCCGGTTCTAGCGCTGGGGTCGACCGACTGGCTGCCGGCGTTGGCTCTGGAGGGCGAGGCCGCGGTCGGGTGCGACACCCATGTGGCGGTCCGAGTTCAGGCTCAGGTTCGGCTCATCAAGGTCCGGCTCTTCACCGAGCCGCTCGACGAAGAGCCGGGGCCGAATCCGTCCTTCACGACTGTCTTCGAGGGGCCGATCTCGTTGGCTGACGGACGGCTGGTCATCGGTGATGTCATGGGTGTGACGCGCTTCGTGAGCCTCATCGGCGAAGGGGGCAGGCGGCGGATCCGTGTCGCTGTCGACGAGCCCGGCTGGAATGCGGCCGCAGTCGACATCTCCGTTGGCCCGCGGCTCTAGGCAGCGAGCGCAACGGGTGTAGCGAAGGCCCGTTCGGGGTCGTAGGGCATGTGGTTCTGCAGGCAGTGGTAGAGGCAGCCGAGAAGCTTGTTGAACAGGTTCCGCAGGGCGGCGGTGTGGCGTTCACCGGTGGCACGTCGGCTGTCGTAGTGCTCGCGGGGTTCGTGCGAGCGCAGGGCTGCGAAGGCCCACATGTAGCCGACGGAGGCCAGCCTCTGGTTCTTGACGGCTCGGGCGACCACGACGCGGCTGCGGCCTGAGGCCCGGGTCACCGGGGCGGCGCCGGCATACGCCTTCAAGGCCCGGGCGTCGGCGAATCGCTCCCGGTCGTCACCGACCTCGGCGATGACGCGGGCTCCGGACAGCACCGACAGGCCGGGGAAGCTGGTGATGATCTCCGAGTCGGGGTGGGAGAGGAACGCTTCCTCGGTGGCCGTCGCGAGGTCGTCGACGCTTCGGCAGGTGGCTTCGAGCTGCTGGATCAGGGCCTGGGCCTGCTTGCCCATGGCCTGCTCGACCTGCGGCAGCTGGTGCAGGCACTCCCTGCGGAAGATCTCCCGGAGCCGTTCGACCTCGGCGTCGGTCCCGCGTCGGAGCCGACCGGCGCGATTGAGCAGAGCACGCAGTTGGCTGCGGGTGAGCCGGGCTGCTGCCGCAGGGGTAGGCGCCGCGGCCAGGACCACACGAGCGTGCTTGGAATCGAGGCCCAGCGTGCCGGAACCGTGAAACGCCTGGAGAGCGGCCGGGTAGTACTCGCGCAGATGGGAGCGGAGTCTGTTGACCATCTGGGTCTTGTCCCAGACCGCGTCCTGATGTGCGCGGGCCAGGACGGCGACAGCCTGGACGAGTTCGCTGTCAGAGGGCAGCGGCCGGTGGGCGGCCATGTCGGTGCGGAGGATGTTGGCCAGGACGCGGGCGTCGGCCGCATCCGACTTGGCCCGGGCGACGCTGCCGCGGTCCCGGTAGCGGGCGGCGGCCAGCGGATTGATCGCGTAGACCTTCCGCCCGGTGGCCCGTAGGCCGGCGACCAGCAGGCCGCGCGGA
This sequence comes from Streptomyces sp. NPDC003327, assembly GCF_053589515.1. Taxonomy (NCBI): domain Bacteria; kingdom Bacillati; phylum Actinomycetota; class Actinomycetes; order Kitasatosporales; family Streptomycetaceae; genus Streptomyces; species Streptomyces sp. NPDC003327. Next base: position 285,986 of record NZ_JBSFSA010000004.1, read on the forward strand.
GTCTCGATCGCCACCGGTATGGGCTCCTCCGGACTGTCGCCGTGGCGGGCCAGCAGCTCTAGCAAGGCGTTGAAGCCGGCGCTGTCGTCGCTGAACCTCAGCTTCGCCAGTAGGGTGCCATGCTGATCGACCAGCGCGATGTCGTGGTGGTTCTCGGCCCAGTCGATGCCGCAGAAGACCTTGCTCAACCTCGTTCTCCCGTTCCTGCGTTGTTTCGCGGTGCTGGTCGGTTCGATGCGGAGCACGCGGCGCTCTAATAGAAGTGCTCAGGGCACGCCATCTCATGAGCCGTTCGTGACTCCAGCGACCGGCAGGGACCTCGGTCTGCTGGAGAGCTCCGGGCTCGCGAACTGCTGAGAGGTCGGCCCCTGCCGGCGGGCTGGGGACATGAAAACCTGGCTGGGTGCGGTGCCATCGGGCGGGGCGCGGTCTTGCTGAAGGGATCGCGTCCCCGGATCCACCTTGGGCCTCCGCCCGACGGCGTGGTGAGGAGGAGCCGGTCTGACCCGAGGGATCACAGTCCCGGAACGGCGGCAGGCTTTACCTCACACAGCGAGCCCTTGCACTTCCATGCTCAGGCTCACCGCTGAGCTATTAGATCCACCTGGCCTGCGACGGCCTCGGCCGCCCGCTCGGCTTCGTCGTCACGGGTGGCAACACCAACGACTGCACCCGGTTCACCGCCGTGATGGAGACGATCCGGGTGCCCCGGATCGGACCCGGTCGGCCCCGGATCCGGCCCGATCACGTCCTGGGCGACAAGGGCTACAGCTCGAAAGCGATCCGCACCTGGCTTCGCCGCCGCGGCATCGCCCACACGATCCCCGAGCGGGTCGACCAGGTCCGCAACCGGGCCCGGCGAGGCAGCCGCGGAGGCCGCCCGCCGGCCTTCGACCGCGAGGTATACAAGCATCGCAACGTCGTCGAACGGTGCTTTAACCGTCTGAAGCAGTGGCGCGGCATCGCCACCCGCTACGACAAGACCGCCGAATCCTATGAGGCGGCTGTCACCCTCGCATCACTCCTGATGTGGGCGTGACATTTGACGACAGAACCTAGCGCGACCGCGGCCCCGGCCGGGCCGGTGAAGACCAGGCACCGCATCCACCGGCTACCGCCTGGCCCTCGAAGCGCACCGCGCCGCCGTCGGCCCCTCCCGCATTCCCGCCGACCCATGCGAAGCCTCCGCCGTCCAGGACGCCGCCCTCCGCCGCGTCCGCGCCGAACAGTTGCCGCATGATCACGGGAAGCGGCCTTGCCGCCGTCCGGGTCAACAGGGCCGAGTGCGCCCCCGCTCTCGTTTCCACAAGCAGACCTTCGACCACACCAGCAGGAGGAACCCGTGTCCCACCCGCAGCCGCTCACCCCCGAGGAGAAGCTCGCCGACGCGAAGGAGCAGCTGGGCCTCCCGCGTATCGTCGTGATCTGTGGTTCCACCCGCTTCATGACCGCGATGGCCGAGGCCGATGTGCGGGAGACCCACGCAGGGAAGATCGTCGTCAAGCCGGGCGTCGACATGAAGTCGCCCCACGCGCTGTGGTCCGACCCGGTCGAGGCCGAGGCGCTGAAGGTTCGGCTCGACGACCTGCACCGGGCGAAGATCCGGCTCGCCGATGAGGTGCTCGTAGTCGGAGACTACGTCGGCGACAGCACCCGGGCCGAGGTCACCTACGCCCGGTCGCTGGGCAAGCCCGTGCGGTTCACGCACCCCGAAGTCGACCCCGGCGCCTGACCACCAGAGACGGCTTGACGGGGTGGGGGACATGGGGCTCTTCCGGGCGTCAACCCAGCCCAGGCAGCGTCGCCCGTTCTGGTGGTCTGCGGCCCGGGGGGGGGGGGGGGGTGCGGGGCCGGGGCCCACACCCCCCCATGGACGATCATAACAACGAG